>CAZGUU010000262.1:0-7659 GCA_964529315.1 uncultured Enterobacteriaceae bacterium | reverse complement strand
GTGCGCATCGACTACCGGCTCGCCGGCCGCGCGATGATCGACAGTCTGGTGGCTCGCATCGAGGGCACCCGCCCCGTCCCGCGGCTGCCGGACTTCGTCTCGGAGTTCGTCGAGCGCGGCTCCTGCGCGCCGCCGCCGCGCGACGGACAGCGGGACGCGGAGCCCGAGGCGAAGACGACGAGCGGCGGCAGCGCGAGGAGAAGAAGCGCGAAGCCCTGAGCGGCGGTCTCATCGCGTCCACCGGGCCGTACGCGGCGGATCGTCCCGCGGACGCGCCGCGCGACGAGCGCGCCTCTTCAGCGCCCGGCGCGACGCCGGCGGCCTCTTGCAGGAAAGAGGGCTGCGCCAGGCAGTACAGGCCGTACGGAAGCCAGAGCAGGGCGTTGGTGGCGAGAAAGACGCGGCTGCGGTCCATCGCCACGTCGATACGGCGACCGCGCGACGCGCGTCAAGCGATCGATCGAGCGCGCGCCGAGAGCCTCAGAGCGCCTCGACGACCATCGCCATCCCCATGCCACCGCCGGCGCACATCGACACGCAGCCGAGACGAGCGCCGCGTCGCCGCAGCTCGTGGACCATGGTGACGACCATGCTCGCCCCGGTGGCGGCGATCGGGTGCCCCAGGCTGCAGCCGCTGCCGTTGACGTTGCAGATCTCCTGATCGATGCCGAGCGCGCGCGTGGCCGCGACCGGAACCGAGCAGAACGCCTCGTTGATCTCGAAGAGATCGACGTCGCCCTCTTTGACGCTCGCTCGCGCCAGTGCCTTCGGAATCGCATCGATCGGCGCCATCCCAGTGCGCCGCGGAGCGACGCCCACCGCGGCCCAGGAGCGGATCGCCGCCAGCGGCTCGAAGCCGTTCGACGCCGCGTAGTCGCGATCCATGAGCAGCACCGCGGCCGCCGCGTCGTTCAGGCCGGCGGCGTTGCCCGCGTCACGGTGAAGCCCTCGATCTCGGAATGCGAGGGCGACATCCACGGTTGCGGGTCGGCGCCCGGGGAGAGCCGCTTGTGGCCCATCGGCATCGTGCTCATGCTCTCGGTCCCACCCGCCAGGACGACGCGATCCATGCCCGCCGCAATGGACCCGGCTCCGATCGCGATCGCCCCCAAGGCCGGCGGCGCAGTGTCGATTCGTCGCCAGCCCTGGCACGTTCTCCAGGCCCAGCACGACCGCGGTGTGGCGCGCGATCACGCCGCGCAGGATCTCGTTGGTCCCGCCGCGCAAGGTGAAGCCGGGGCGGGCGAGCAGCGCGGTCGCCGCCATGTCGCGCAGCCGCCCCAAGCGGTCGTCGGGGGCTCCGGTGCCCACCGTCGAGCCGGCGAACTCCGCGACGTCGCCCTCCGTCGCTGTGCCGAGCATTTTGACGATCGCCGCCTCCTGGTCGGTGGGTCTTCCGCTCGACAGCGCGTCGGCGACCGAGATCGACATCTCGTGCAGCGCCATGATCCGCGCGAACAGGCGTCCGAGCTCGGGGCCCGACGCAAGGTCGCCCCGCTGCGTCGCGACGGACATCTCCGAGAGCACCGCCACCGTCGACAGGAAGCGCTCCGGACTGCTGCGCGCGTAGCTCAGCTCCGACGTGACCTGCTTCCAGCCGTCGCCCTCGCGTCCGAACACCATCGCGTCCGGGACGAACACGCCGTCGAGGAAGACCTGGTTGAAGTGGTGGTGGCGTTCATCGAGACGATGGGCCGGATGTCGATCCCCGGCGAGTCGAGCGCGACGATGTACTGGCTCAGGCCGGCGTGCCGATGCTCGGGATCGAGCGGTGCGGAGCGCGCGAGGACGATGAAGTAGTGCGCGAGGTGCGCGCCCGAGGTCCGGATCTTCGAGCCCGTGAGCTGCCAGCCGCCGTCGACCTCGACGGCCTTGGTGCGCACGCTCGCGAGGTCCGAACCGGAATCTGGCTCGCTCAGCCCGATCGCGAAGAAGACCTCGCCCGCCGCGATTCCGGCAGGAGCAGCCGCCTCTGCTCCTCGCTGCCGAACTTCATCAGCGACGGAGCGATCTGGCGGTCCGAGACCCAGTGTGCGGCGAGCGGCGCGCCGGCCGCGAGCAGCTCCTCCGTGACGACGAAGCGCTCGAGGAACGTGGCACCTCGGCCGCCGTACTCGACCGGGATCGTTATTCCCAGCCAGCCGCGCGCGGCGAGCTTCCTGCTGAACGCGGCGTCCTAGGAGCTCAGCCAGCAGTCTACGGCCGGCACGAAGCTGCCGGCAGCGAGCTCCTCACGGACGAAGCCGCGCACGGACTCGCGCAGGGCGCGGAGCCGCGCGCTCTCCTGGACGTGATGGGCCGCCGGCGCGAGCGACATGCCGTCACGCGGCCGCGGCCGCCGGCCGGTGCTTCGAGGCGTCCGTCGTGGAGCGCGCCTGCCCGTAGCCCGCGATGGGCTGGTCGACGTGCAGCGCGGCGTCGGCGTCCGCGACGACGTCGCCGAGCATCGCATGGGCGCGGACCGGGTCGAGGTCGGAGTCGGTCATCGGAACGCCCATCGGCCCTGGGACGCGTCTACGTAAAATCGGGGCTTTGTGGCAGCTACCCACTGGGCACGGTGCTCGAAGGCCTCTCGGGGGAGGTCACCGCGGCCACGGTCGTGGAGGCGGTGCGGGCGATGCCGGAGTCGGAGTACCCGGGCGGCGGTGGCGTGAAGTACCGCTGCAACGGCGAGGCCGACCCGAAGATCCCCCCGACGTGCACCAACCAGTGGTTGCGCACGAAGCTCGACGCGGACGGCAACCCGACCACCTACACGGTGGAGGACTCGACCGATCTGGTGAGCTGAGGCGCGCCTCCACGGTCGCCGGTCAGCGGCCGAGGAACCCGCGCATCACGACGTGGGCTGCGGCGTCCGCTCGAGACACGGACAGCTCCACAGCGCCGAAGGCGCTGAGCACGGCCACGAGGACGAGTATGCCGAGGACCTGGAGAGGAACCTCCGGTCCCTTCTGGAACGCGCGAAGTCCGGGACGTACCGGGCACCGGCGGTTCGGCGGGTGCACATCCCCAAGGGCGACGGGTCGAAGAGACGCCCGATCGGGATCCCGACTTTCGAGGACAAGATTCTCCAGCGGGCGGTGCTGGTCGCCGGCTTTGGCACGGGACTTACGACAACGAACCTCCCGCTCATCGCCAAGGGCAGGAGGCAGCGCGGCGACTGAGCGCCGGGCGCGCTCACTCGGAGGACTGGCGCAGGAACGCGTCCAGCGTCACTCCCTGGACCCGATCCGACCGGAACGGGGTCGCGCAGACCACGGTCAGATGCCCCTTCGGGAAGGTCTTGGCGAACCACGCGAAGTCGAGCGCGGAGGCACGGCCGCGCTTGACCTCGACGAACTCGCCGGCGCTCACAACGAAGTCGAGCTCGTGGTTGCGCGACTGCCAGTAGGGCAGGCGTTCGGGGTCGGGGCGGCCGGCAATGGCGGCCCTGCGGAACAGCTCCTGGGCGACGGCCCATTCCTGCCACACGCCCTGGCGCTCTGCCGGCAGTAGCGCAAGCTCGTCGGCCGAGCGCGGTGCCTCCGGCGCCCACGCCCCGGCCGCGAGCAGGTTCACGAACGGGAACTTGGCCTGCCTGCGTGGAACCTCCGAGCGCTTGGACTCGTCCCACGCCGCAGATGTTCCGACGCAGAGAAGGTCCGAGAGCGTCTCGATCCATCCGGCGGCGACGGTGTTGTTGGCCAGGCCGGCCTCCTTGGCGAGCTTGGTCTGGCCCACCGGCGTGCCGCCGTGCCGGTGCAGTTGCTGCATCACCGCGACCAGCGCCCGGCGCGAGCGGCCGCTGCGCGCACACTCGCCCTGGATCCAGTCGCGCGCGCTTTCGAGCGTCCACTCGGGAAGACGAGCGCAGTCGATCATCTGCCCGCACGCGACCGGCGAGCCGCCCGACAGCATGTAGGAACCGAGCGCGCGGCGGCCGAGCCTGCTGCCACCCGCGCGCAGAAACTCGCCGTAGGATACCGGCGTGAACAGATAGTTGGTGCGCGCCAGCCTGCCCTTGCGTCCGGGAAGCCGCTCGGCGCCGCGCCGCAGGTCCGCGGCACGCGAGCCAGTGGTGACGACCAGCACGCGCCGCAGCTCTCCGCGGTCGATCACGCGCTTGAGGCCCGTCTCCCAGTTCGCCACCGCCGTCACCTCGTCGACGAACAGACGCCGCACCGGCGCGTCGGCGCGGTAGGCGCCAGCCAGGCGCGAGAGCTCGGCGGCGAGGTGATCGGCATCCCGCAGGTGGTCGCCGTCCAAGAGCAGCGCGGTGCCAGGCCCGAAGCGCTGCACGGTGTCGCGCAGGGCGCCTTCGAGCCAGGTCGACTTGCCGTACTGGCGCGCGCCGCGCACCAGCAGCACTCCCGGCTGCTCGGGCAGCTCGTCGAGACCGAAGCACACGCGAAAAACCGCCGGCGCCTCGGCCAGCGCTTCGAGCCTGGGAAGGAGCCCCGGCCGCTCGATTTCGCCGGCGAGCAACGCCTCGTTGACCTGGTCAACGTTCACGACGTTGACACTATCAACGTCCCGGACGTTGAGCAAAGGCGGAGTCGGGCCTGCTCCCCTCGTTGGGCCGCCGGCCGAACTGCACAGGCGTCCGGGCGGGCTTGGCGCAGAGGGCGGGTCGCTTCAACGTGCCCGCCTTCATCGTGCTCCTCGAGCACTTCGTGCGCGGCCGCCGTCACCCCGTATGCCTCGTCGTCGATGGCCACCCATCGCATCGCGCCAAGTCCGTCATGAGCTTCGTTCAGAGCCAACGCGGGAGGATCGAGCTGTACTTCTTGCCCGGGTACGCCCCCGAGCTCAATCCGGACGAGTTCGTCGGGAGTCACATCAAGCACAACGGCGTGAGCAAGGAGCCGCTGCGTCAGAACGAGTCTCTGCGGGATCGCGTCGACAGCGACCTGGCCGAGATCCGGTTCCTGCCGGCTTTGGTTCGCTCCTTCTCCAGTGTCTCCCATACTGCGGACTGGTGGGTGGGCTGGTCAGGAGCGGCGCTTCTATGGGTCGCGGGCGAGCTGCGCCTCGACGACCACCGAGCAGGCGAGCGCGCCGGATGCGTCGCGCAGCTCGAGGACCAGGTCGGCATGGAGGTCGGCCGAGGCGAGGGGCAGAGCCGGCGTGGACGCAGCAGGCGGTGCGAGGCTATAGGGGTGCGTCCCTCGCGCTGCGGGGGCACGGCCGCAGCCGACTCGGAGGACGATGGACTCAGCACAGAGCAGGGCAGCCGCGGCTGCAACCACGGCACGCGGCGCGGCTGGGGTGCGCCCGCGCGGCGTATCGCCGGATGAGCGGCCGCCCCTGGCAGCGCAGGGCGAGCCAGCACGACGGCGGTGGGGCAAGGCACCGCTGGTGGTGCTGGGCCTGGGCCTGCTCGCCTTCCTGGTGTGGCAGGTGGGCTCGCAGGATCTCGCCGAGCGCTTCCTCGCGCTGGGCTGGCGCGCGCCCCTCCTGCTCTGGCCCTTCTGCCTGATCGCGCTGTGCGACGGCTGGGCGTGGTCGTACGCCCTGCCGCGCGGCGGCGCGGCGCGGCCGCGCCTGCTCTCGCTCACCATGATCCGCCTGGCCGGCGAGGCGGTGAACAACCTGACGCCGACCGCCTATCTCGGCGGCGAGCCGGTCAAGGCGATGCTGCTCGTCAAGCGCGGCATGGCGACCGAAGGCAGCACCGTGTCGGTGGTGGTCGCCAAGACCGCGCTCACCGTGAGCCAGATCGTCTTCATCCTGCTCGGCATCATGCTGACGCTCGAGCGCTTCGACGTGGTGGCCCACGGCGACGTGCTGTTCGTCGCGCTGTGCGCGATCGGCGCCGGCGTCGTGGCGCTGCTGGTGCGCCTGCAGCGCCGCAATCTGTTCACCCGGCTCATGCGCGTCCTGCTCCGGCTCGGCCTGCACGGCGAGCGGGTGCAGCGCTTCGCGCGCATGGCCCCGGAGATCGACCGCGAGCTGGGCGGCTTCTACACCGCGAGGGCCGGCGACTTCGCGCTCAGCACCGGCCTGCACTTCCTCGGCTGGCTCCTGGGCACCGTCGAGGTGAAGGTGTTCGCCGACCTCCTCCAGTACCCGATCTCCTGGCGCGATGCGTTCATCATCGAGTCGATCTCGCAGCCGCTCTCGGCGGCGAGCGCCATCGTCCCGGCGGCGCTGGGCGTGCGCGAGGCGGGCGGCGTGGCGATCTTCGGCCTGCTCGGCCTCTCCGAGCCGGTGGGCCTGGCCCTCTGGCTGCTGCGGCGGGTGCGCGAGGCGGTGTTCAGCGGGCTCGGGCTGCTCTACTTGACGCTCGCGACGCGACGGAGGGCACGCTGAAGCCCGGCGGCCGGCAGGACCCGGGCGCGGCCCGCAGTGCCGCCGAGGCACCCGAGAGCGCAAGCGCCCGCCGGCGGCCCGGACCGGTCGCCCGCGCGCTGCGCATCGTCGTGCCCTGGATCCTCACCATCGCGATCTTCGCCCTGCTGCTCGCCCGCGTGCCCGTCGAGCGCGTGCTGGCGAGCCTCGCCGCGGCGCGCTGGGGCCTCTACCTGGCCCTGATGCTCCCCTACTCGATCGCCTACTTCATGCTCGACAGCTTGGCCGTCACCACGACGGTGCGCCGCTTCAACGCCCCGGTGCGCTACCGAGACATCCTGCCGGTGCGTGCCGTCACCTACGTCCTCGCCTTGATCAACTCGAACGTCGGCCAGGGCGGGCTTGCACTCTGGCTGTACCGCCGCGAGGGCGTGGCCCTGCTCGCCATGGCGAGCTCGTTCCTCTTTCTCGCCTTCGTCGAGATCGCCCAGCTCGTGCTCTACTCGTCGCTCGGCGTCGCGATCGCCGGCACGCGCGTGCCGGGTCTGGAGACGGCCTACCTGGTGCTCTACGCGGCACTCGGCCTCTTCCTGCTGTACTTCAACGGCCTGCGCGCGCTGGGCGTGGCGAGGCCGGCACCGGGGCTGCTGGCGGCCTTCGGGCGGGCGCGTCTCGCCGACTACGGCGTGGTGCTGGCGATCAAGAGCGTCTCGTTGCTGCTGGCGATCTGCACCCACTGGGCGGCGCTCCAGCTCTTCGGCATGTTCGTCCCGCTCGAAGCCCTGCTCGCCAACCTGCCGCTCATCTTTCTCGCCTCGGCGGTGCCACTCACCGTGGCCAAGCTCGGCACCAGCCAGGCGGCCTGGATCTACCTGCTCGGGCAGTACCCCGGGACGACGGAATCGGGCCTGCTCGCCTACAGCCTGGCGGCGCACCTCACCTTCCTGGTGATGAACGCGCTGATCGGGGTCGCCTTCCTGCCGCGCACCGGCCGGGAGATCTGGGAGCTCGCCGGGAGGCGTTGATCTTCGCCGCTCACCCCGCGCGCCGGCGCGCGACCAGCGGCGCCAGGTCGACCAGCGCGACCAGCCAGCTTGCCACCCACGGCAGCTCGGGTGGCACCCAGCCGAGCGCCACGGCGCTGGCGACCAGCACCACCGCGTAGTTCAGCACCCCGGCCAGGTGGCCGAGGCGGTCGGCGACGCCCCGGGCTCGGTTCGTGGCCGGCGCGCCGGCGCGCCAGTGCAGCGCAAGGCCGCACAGCGCAGCCGCCGCGGCCAGCGGCAGAGCCCACGAGACCAGGCGGTGGGCGGCCAGAGCGCCGAGCGCGCAGAGCAGGAAGGTGCCGTCGGCAGCGACGTCGAGCATCGCGCCGGTGCGCGAGGTCGC
>CAZGUU010000261.1:0-7685 GCA_964529315.1 uncultured Enterobacteriaceae bacterium | reverse complement strand
CAGGGCCAGGGCCAGGGCCAGCAGCCCCCGTCCGCGCAGCAGCAGCACCGCCAGCCGCATCGCCAGCCACCGAGACCGGGCAATGCGCCCGAGAGCCAGGGCGGGCCGAACCTCCAGGGCGGCCAGCCCGGCCAGCAGCGCTCGTCGCGCCGCCGCCGCGGGCGTCGCCGTCGCCCCCGCCCCGGCCCGCCACCTCCGGCCACGCCGGCTGGCTGAGGATTGCCTCCGATATCGGGCTGCGTGCCGCGACGGCCGGCCAGCCCCGGCTCCCGCCTCGGTCGCAAGGTCGACCTTGCCTGACACGCGACTCGACCTGCTTCCCCTCCCTCACAGGAGAAGGGAACCAGTATTTATTGCTTGCATGCCTCGCGCTGGAACTCTGGCGAAGACCGTCACCGTCGAGTCGGTCGCGCGCGCTCGGCGTGACGCGCTCCGTTGGGCCGTCGCCCGTGTGGCCCGTCTGCCCGCGGATCACGCACCGCTCGGTTCGGGCCGCCGATCGCCGCGTCGTGCTGCGTACGATCGATCGCGTGCTCTGGAGCTGGAGCGCGCCCGATCACGCCCTGCGGAGCGTGTCGCGAACCGCGACTGGCTGGTCTTCGCTCGCCCCCAGACCCCGTGCACCGCCCGTCTCCGCGGCTGGCGACCTCAAGGTGCTTCCATCGTGAGGTGGGGGATCCCGGCGAAGTCTCTCTTGTTGCGAGTCAGCAACGTCGCGCCAAGCGCTGCCGCGGTCGCACCGATTGCGATGTCGGCAGCTCGCTTGCGCGGTGAGCCAAGAAGCCGGAACACCTCGGAGGCGCGAGTCGCGAGCTCTTCTGAAAAGGGCACGATGCCATCGACGGCCGCAAACAACGACCGTGCAACGGCAAGCTGCTCGGGCGTGCGTGGCCCGCGCGAGAACTCGTACCAGGCCACGGCACTCATCTGCATGGCGTCGTCGGAGTCGGCAAGCCGCAAGAGGCGCCGCCGCTCTTTGCCGGGTACACCGAGCGCGTAGATGAGGAAATCCGTATCGAGGTGGACTCGCATTCTAGAAACCGGCGTCCTCTACCTTGAGCCGACGGACCTCGGCCGCCGCATCCGCGTCCTCGAACAGCTCGAACAATCTCTTCAGCACATCGCGACGGCGCTTGCGCTCGGCCGTCGAGGGCTTCGCCCCTGCTTCGTCCTGGCTCACGATGGCGCGCCGGATCGCCTCCGAGGTGCTGCAGTCGTAGCGGCGGGCCAGGTCGCGTGCCGCGGCTCGCGCGCGATCATCGAGGATCAGGGTCGTCCGGTGCGCCATATGGTATGGATATATCAGCCCCTCACTCCGGGCAAGCACCCCGGACCTCACACCCAGCGGCGGGCTCGCTGCACCTGCGCCTATAGTCGACGATTCGGCGAATCTCCGTGCCGAGCCTTCACTCGCACCCGGAGCGCTGGCTAGAGCACGCGCGATGCTTGCGCGAGCCCGGCTTCTCCTTACGCCATCCGCCGGTCGGCCCCGGAGGCCGGGCGATTGCGATCCGCACGCCCGTCCATTAGGTTCTTCATTAGGAATCTCCTAATGGGTGCTATTGCCGTGTCCGCGACCGACGAACGCCGCATCGTGCGGCTTGCGAAGCGCCTCGGGTTGCGCAGCAAGGCCGGCGTCGTCCGCCTCGCGGTCGACGAGCTGGAGCGTCGCGTGGCGCGCGATCAGATGGGGACCGCCATCCGGGAGTACGTGCGGAAGTACGGTCACCTGGATCGACGGGAGAACGCGTCGCTCGGCCCGGCGGGCGTCGCCCGAGACGACTCGTGAAGATTCGCCGCGGGCACGTCTACGTCGTCGACTTCAACCCTCGCGTGAAGACGAAGCCGGGCAAGATCCGGCCGGCGGTGGTGCTGCAGGACGATCTCCTGAACGAAGCGGGTTACCCGTCGACGATCGTGGTGCCCGTCACTACCAAGCTCGCCGACACGGACACGCCGCTGCGCTTGCGCCTTGCCGCCGGGACCGCCGGATTGGACCGGGACAGCGACATTCTCGTCGCCCAGGTGATTGCGGTCGCCAATGATTCCTTTCGGAAGGAAGTCGGCGCGCTGCCCAATCACCTGGTCGATCGACTGGACGAGAGACTGCGAGCCGTTCTGTCACTCTAGCGCCACGCTGCCAGGCGTAGCTGCACGCACCAGGAAGACAGAGAAGAGAGAAGAAGCCCCTCATGGCCGGCTACTCGGCGCTCCTGCGCAAGAGCAAGAGGAGCGACTACAGCGTCGACCGCCCGGGCTGCATCACGGCCGGGAAGACGCTCGAGGAGGCGCGGCAGCTTGCCACCGAGGCCCTGGCATTCCACATCCAGAGCATGGAGGAACACGGCGAGACGATCCCAGCGCCGAGCACGCCGGATACCCTTCGGCTGCAGGCCGAGCATCGGGATGTCGTGCCGGTCTTGCTCGAGGTCGAGCCCTCGAGCAAGACCGGACGCGTCAACATCACGATGCCGGCGCGAATGCCGAGGGAGATCGACCGCTACGCTGATCGCATCGGCGTGACGCGCCCGGCGTTCCCGACGCTCGCGGCCAACGTCGTGCAACACGGACAGCTCCGCGTGGACGCAAAGCCAGCGACCCGGCGGAAGGCCGGGTTCTCGCCGCCGAGGCGGCGTGCGGCACGAGCCAACGCCTGAGGCCCAGCCCGACGCAGCGCCGTGCGGTCTTGCGCGTACGCGACGTCGCCTGGTCTTGCCCCGGTCGGCTGGGCGGAGCCGGGCTCGGCCACCTGCCACCGGCCGGCGAAGTCGAGCCCGGCGCAGGCCCGAGCCCGGCGGGTCGCCGCGCGTTTCCCCGGGGGCGACCTGGCGCGCCGATTGCCTCTCCTGCGGCGCACCGAGGTCTTGCCGGCGCGGAAGCTCGGAAAGACGCCGGCTCTCCCAGGCCCGGCGGCAAGGTCTTCTCGCCGCTCGAAATCGTCGGGCTGCAAGCTTCCCGAATCTGCCAAGCCAAGGAGGTCCAGATGAATGCGATGGATCGGAGCGGTTCGGCTCCTGCCCGAGCTCGATGGGCGGCGGCATCGTCAGGGCCCGTGATCGCCGCAACGCTGCTCGCCGCCCTTGCGACGCTCGCCTGGCCCCAAGGCGCCACGGCCCTCACCCCGCAGGAGCAGTTCCTGAGCAGCCTCGGCAAGGCGGCTCCGTTCGCAAACGCGAAAGCGAGGCGGCTCTGCCGCTGCACGGGAGCGACCGATCAGGGCGTAGGCGAGCTCCGCGCGATCTTCCTGGCGAGCAACGGCATCGAGGAGTATGGCGTGACCTGCGCGGTGCCGACCTTCAACGCGTACAGCGGCGCCGTCGAGAGCACCCGCCCTTGCGCCGACCACCAGTTCGAGATCCTGGCGAAGTAGCCCCTGGGGCCGTGGGGGCGTCTCTCGCGACGGGGTTGCGGCGGCGGTGCCGCCGCGATCGGGCGGCCGAGACTGTCGAGGAATCCCGGCGGCGGGCCGCTGATGCCTGCCGTGTCGCGGACCGCGATGGGGGGCATCTCGCGCGCCGTCCACGCGCGGCCCGGCATTCTGCCCCCTCATCGGAGTCCTCGGAGCCAGGCATCGCCCGCTTCGCTCCCCAGGGCGCGTCGCGGACTGCCAGCCGGCTGCGCGCCAGCCGGCGCTGCTCGCGGCAAGGGTGCTCCTCGGCTCGAGTGTTCTCGGCGACGCTGTCGACCAGCAACCTGGTCGACAGGAACGCGATCGAGCCGCGACACTCGGCCTCATGGACGGCCGGCACCTGGCGGCAACGCTCGCGGTCGCCGCCGTTCGGGGGCTGGTTCGTGCTCGTTGCAGCCATGCTCGTCCGCGCCGGTGTCCGCGACATCCGGCTCGACCGCGCCGACGGAGACTGGCTTGGCGGTGGTGTCGAACGCCAACGCGCACACGTCTCTAAACTAGAGACGGATCATTATGGATGTCGGTGCGCAGCCGGGACGTCAGCCGCAAAGCCCCTGCGCTCGTCGAGCGACCCCACCTCGACTGCCCGACTTCTTGGGAGGCTCGATCACGCGGGCTCGATCTCCTTCGCTCGAGTGCGGAGATCGCGGCGCTGGGCAGCCTCGCACTCCGCGGGCACACCGAGTGTGGTATGGCGATTGCGCCCGCCCGATGGGTGAGCGAGCGAGAGGAGCGACCCAGCATGCCCCTGGTCGAGATCGAAAGCGCAGGCTTGAGGCTCGAGGCCCTGCCCGAGGCGGGAGCGAGCATCGTGACGCTCGCCGCACGGATGGGCGACGCCTGGGTGCCGATCCTGCGCCCCACCCCGCCGGAGGCGATCGCCACGCGCGACTCCTCGGCCATGGCGAGCTTCGTCCTGGCGCCGTACTCGAACCGCATCCGCGATGCGCGCTTCGAGTTCCGCGGGCGCACCTACCAGTTGCGCCCGACGACCGCCGACGGCCACGCGATCCACGGCGACGTGCGCAAGCGCCCCTGGCACGTCGTCGCCCACGGCCCGCGGCGGCTCGCCTTCGCCATCGACTCGCGCGGCTTCGCCGACGCGAACTTCCCCTTCACCTTCACCGCGCGCTTGGACCTCGTGCTGGGCGACGACGCCCTCACCGCGTCGCTCGCCCTGCGCAACGTGGACGGCGAGCCGATGCCCGCGGGCATCGGCTTCCACCCCTACTTCCGACGCTGGCTGCTCGAGCCCGAAGAGGCGACGGCCCTGCGCATGAGCGCGCCGCGCGTCTTCGGCGGGCTGATCCCCAGCTCGGCACCGCTGCCGGTCGGGCCCGAGGCGGACTTCGGC
The DNA here is from genome assembly GCA_964529315.1 of uncultured Enterobacteriaceae bacterium. GTDB lineage: Bacteria > Desulfobacterota > Binatia > UBA12015 > UBA12015 > CAZGUU01. Next base: position 2,922 of record CAZGUU010000261.1, on the reverse strand, counting down.
GCGACGCGCCCCCTGCCCTCGGGCGGATTCGACCACTGCTTCGCCGGCTGGGACGGACGCGCGACCATCGAGTGGCCCGCGAGCCGTCTGCGTGCCGAGATCGAAGCGAGCCCCACGCTCGATCACGTGATCCTCTACACGCCCGAGGGCCGCCCCTTCTTCGCGCTCGAGCCGGTGAGCAACGCCAACGACGGCTTCAACCTGCTCGCGCGCGGCGTGCCCGACTCGGGCGTGCGGGTGCTCGAGCCGGGCCAGACGCTCCAGGGCTCGTTTCGCTTGCGGATCGGCTCGTAGCCGCCGCGGAACGACGTCGTCGTCCGGCGTCCAGCGCTCAGCCGGCGAAGCCGCGCACGTAGGGCAGGCGCGCCGCCGTCTCGCGCACCAAGGGGAGCGCGTCGATCAGGATGCGGGTCGCATCCCAGGTGCCGCGCAGGAGCTGCGTGCGCGCCCCCTCGGGGATCGCCACCGGATAGACCACGCCCCGATAGGTGGCCGTGCGGGCCTCGACGTCGACCACCAGATCGTGCGCCGGATCCTCCTCCACGGCGCGCATCAGGCGCGCGAGGTCGGCCTCGCTGGCCGTGACGCAGGGCAGGCCCATCGCCACGCAGTTGCCGAAGAAGATGTCGGCGAACGACTCGCCGACCAACGCGTGGATGCCCCAGCGCCACAGGGCTTGCGGTGCGTGCTCGCGCGACGAGCCGCAGCCGAAGTTCTTGTTCACCAAGGCGACGCGCGGGCCTTTGGCCTGGAAGCGCGGATCGTTCATCGGATGCTCGCGCCGGCTTCCGTCGGCGGCGAAGCGGACGTCGTGGAAGGCGAGCTCCCCCAGGCCGTCGAAGGTGATCGCGGTCATGTAGCGCGCGGGGATGATCCGGTCGGTGTCCACGTCGTTGCCCGGCAGCGGAATCGGCCGCCCGGCGACGCGCAGCACCGGCACCAAAGCGGAGCCCGGCGCACCCTCCGGTGAAGGCTTCGAATCCAATCTCGTCTCGGCCATGGCGGATCCTCCTGACGGCTGCGGCAGATCCCCTTTCTAGAGAGCGCGGATCCGCGCCGCCAGTGGGTAGCTCGCCGCAAACGGCCGGCGCGAACCTGCTCGCCGCTCTGGCTCTCTAGCGCTCTCAGGCTGCCCGCTGCTCGGGCAACCCGCTGCGGCTCGGCACCCACACCCGCCCCGTCCGATCTCGGCAACCCGGGCATTCTCCCGATTCTGGAGGCGCCGTCCGACATCCGCACCCCACGCCGCGGCCTTCCCGTCGACGGCGGGCCGCGTAGCGACGCATCTTCGACGCTCGGCCGTCGGCGCCGATCCCGTATCCGGGCAAGACTGCCTGGGGGAGGGGGCTGGCGACGGGTACGGCGAATGGCACGATGCCTGCGTAGCCCAACTGGGTGACAGCCAAGGAGGGTTGGTGCCATGGAAGTAGGCATCGCTGACGCAGCGCCCACCGAGCACACGGCAGAGGAGCCGGCACCGCCGAGCGTGCTGCTGGTCGACGACGACCCGCGCAACCTGCTCGCCCTCGAGGCGGTGCTGAGCAAGAACGGCTGCCGCCTGGTCTCGGCGAGCAGCGGCCCGGAGGCGCTGCGCCACCTGCTGCGCGAGGACTTCGCGCTGGTCCTGCTCGACGTCATGATGCCAGGCATGAGCGGCTTCGAGGTGGCCGAGCGGATCCGCACCCGTCCGCGCTCGCGCGATCTGCCGATCGTATTTCTCACGGCGCTCGCCCAAGACGACGACATGATCCGCCAGGGATATCGGCTCGGCGCGGTCGATTACCTGCTCAAGCCGCTCAACCCAACGATCCTGACGGCCAAGGTCGCGGCGCTCGTCGGCGCGACGCGCGACTCCCGGGCGAGCGCCGAGCGAGCGCGGCGCCTGGCGGCCGCGCTCGCCGAGAGCGAGGCGGATGCGCAGCGGCTCGCGCTCGCCGGCAAGGCGAGCGCGGACTTCAGCCAGACCGTCGCGCACGAGCTGCGCGCCCACCTCCACGGGGTGAGCGGCTTCGGCCAGCTCTTGCTCCTCGACTGCGAGGCCGAGCTCGGCGCGACCGGGCGGCAGTACCTCGAGAGGTTGATCGCCACGACCGAGCGGATGGGGGGCTTGATCGACGCGTTGCTCGCCCTCTGCGACGCCTCACACTGCGAGCTGTGCACCGGGCCGGTAGACCTGAGCGAGCTCGCCTCACGCGTGGCGGCCGACCTGCACGCGCGCGAGCCCGAGCGCCGGGTCCTGGTCGAGGTCGCCCCCGACCTCGAGACGACTGGCGACGAGCGCCTGCTGCACGTCGTGCTCGAGAACCTGCTGCGCAACGCATGGAAGTACACGGGGCCACGCACCCTGGCGCAAATCGAGGTGGGCTCAAGTCCAGGGAACGCCCAGAGCACCTTCTTCGTACGCGACAACGGCGTGGGCTTCGACCCGCGCCACGCCGGCGAGCTCTTCCGCGAGTTCCGCCGCCTGCACCCGCGAGCCCAGTTCAGCGGCAGCGGCATCGGCCTCGCGACGGTGCGCCGCATCGTCGAGCGCCACGGCGGCCACGTCTGGGCCGAGGCCGCCGTGGACCGGGGCGCAACCTTCTATTTCACCATCGGTGACGCGCAGAGCGTGCCGGGCAGCGCGAGCCAAGTGCAGGGAGAGGAGATCGCCCGGCTCCTCGAGCAGGCGGTCGCCTCGGGAGCGATCGGGGTCGCAGATTTCCACGACGCACCCGGAGTGGAGGCACGAGGAGCAGGCTGAGAGCGTGAGCAGGAATCCCGGACAGGCCCAGGGTGCCTGTGGTCCGCCGCGACGGGAGGGGATTCCTGCTCACGCTCTGACGCCCACGGCACGAGGCGCGGCCGCGCTCCCGCGCCTCTCCAGATCAGCCCGAACGCCACAGCTGGGTCCGTAGCGAGGCGGTCGAGATGCCAGGCGAG
>CAZGUU010000260.1:0-7697 GCA_964529315.1 uncultured Enterobacteriaceae bacterium | reverse complement strand
GGCCCCCACCGGTGCCGCAGGCGAGGGCGTCGAGCGAAGATGTACGCCGCAAGAGCGCGGCCAGACCACTCTGGCGTCGTGCCCCCGAGTCGCTCGTAGGTTGACCACCGCCCACCACTGGTGGCATGGGGTTGCGTGGTGAGTCGGCTGGTCGTCAGGCTGGGGCTGCTGCTCGTCGCTCTCGGTGGCGCGGCGCTGCTCCCGGCGCCGGCCGCTGCGGGGCGCAAGCCCACGAAGCTCTCCTTCACCGTCTCGATCCCGCCGGGCGCGCTGCGGCTCGAGACCGAGACCCTGGCCACGCAGGCGACGATCACGCGGGTCTCGCTCGATGACACGGCGGGGGTCGCGGCGCGCGACGAGGTCGTCGGCTTTCCGCGGCTCCCCTACCTCGTCGAGCTGGTCGCGCTGCCCAGGGGGGCCAAGGACGTCGAGGTCGCGATCGCGCTGCGCGGCGAGGCGATCGTCGGCCAGGTGCCGCTGGTCGAGTGGGCGCAGCTCGCCCAGCCGAGCGGGGATCCGGCCGTCGTCGCCCCGGCGCACTGGCCGGCGCCTCCCGCCGAGCCCCTCGACGCTTCCGTTGCGAGCCTGGCGCGCTGGCCGGCCGACGACGGCGGCCTGCTCGAGCTGAGCGACGCAGCCGGCTACCGCCTGGCCCGGGTGCGCGTGAACCCGGTGCGCTGGATTCCGGCGACGGGTGATCTCTGGCTGGCAGGCGAGGTCGAGGTGACCGTGCAGTGGACCGGCGGCCGGGCGCCGCGCGCGCCGCGGCGCTACGCGCCGTGGTCCGAGGCGCGCACGCTCGAGCAGGTGGTCGTCAACCCCGGGGATGTCGTCGTGTCGGAGGTCCCACCCGGCCTGCGGCGCAACGACTGGCCGTATCTCATCCTGACCGACGACACGCGCTGGCAGGCGAGCCCGCCCGTGCCGGGCGCGCCCGAGCCGGGAATGGTGGAGGAGTTCCAGCGCCTGGCCGATTGGCGAACCGCCAACGGCCTGCGCGGGCGGGTGGTCACGATCGCCTCGATCGTCGACGGCGAGTACGGCGATTTCTCCGCCGGCGCGGCCGACTTGCAGGAGATCCTGCGCCGCTTCCTGCAGTGGGCCAACCGGCGCTGGAGCACGGCCTGGGTGGTGCTGGGCGGCGACGTGGGTATCGTCCCGGCACGCACCGCGTTCGGCTTCGGCGGCGAGTGCGCGAGCGCGTACCACCCGCAGACGGCGAGCGAGGCGCCGCCGCTACGGCGCACCTTCTGGCACGCGGCGAACTCGACCGTCCGCCTCCAGCACGAGGACGCGATCGCGCCGGCGACGACCCTGGTGAGCCTGAAGAGCGGCCGGGCGCTGCGCCGGGTAACGGCGCCGAGCGAGGCGAATCCCGGCTGGGCGTACGCGGCCGACGATGGCTACGCGAGCGAGTCGCCCAGCCCGACGCGATTCGTCGTGATCCGCGGGCCGGCGGCGGACGTCGGCTCGATCGGCGTCGCCGCGGTGCTCGACGAGAGCTCGATCCCCGCCGATCTCTACTACGCCGCGCTCCATCCCGCCGGGCCGGGCCTGCGCGACTGGGATGCCAACGCGAACGGGATCTACGGGCAGTATGGCTTCGACGGTACGCAGGACGGCGTCAACTACTGGCCGGTGGTCAACGTCGGCCGGGTGCCGGCCGACTCGAGCGACGCCGTGCTCGAGGACGGCGAGTTCGTGCACGTGGCTGGCGAGACGTCGGCACTCCTCCAGTTCGGGTCGCCGCCGGGCGGCCCGGCGGCCCACTGGCGGCTGCTTGCGAGGGAGGGCGGCGGGACGACGCCGATCCCGTACGCATTCCCGGCTTTCTCCGGGTCGCGGAGCTTCTTCTTCTGCAGCTCGCTGGGCTGCACCGCCCCTGCGGTCGGCGTGGCCCCGCTCGGGGGCTCGTCCGTCGTGCCGTTGCCGCGCAAGAACGTCCGGGTTTCCGGCCCCGCCGCGGAGCTCGACCCGCAGGCGTTCGTCTTCGACCGCATCGGCGCCGACGACTCGCTGACCGAGAAGGAGGCGATCCGCAGCCTGTGGGCCGGATCGCTCCCCGGCCTGGTCGCGCCGCGCCGCCTCTACGAGGACCTGCTCGACACCCCGGGCTATCCGGCCACCGGCCTTGGCGCGATCAGCGAGGCGGCCATGCACGTGGAGCTCGATGCCGGCTACAACGCGGTCAGCCTGAGTGGGCACGGCCTGGCCAACGGCTGCTGCGGCGTCGACCGGTCGTGGGCGTCGATGCTGACCAACGGCGGCGCCGGCGGTGTCGTCTACGCAGAATCCTGTCTCACGGCCCGCTTCGACGACGAGGACGCGCTCGGCGAGACGATGGTCTGCAGCCCCTTCGGCGGTGCCGTGGCCTACGTCGGCAACAGCCGCTTCGGCTGGATCGGCGTCGGGCCGCTGCACGAGCGTCGCTTCTGGCGGATGCTCGCGACCGACGCGCGCGTCGGCCGCGCTCTGGCCGTGGCGCGGGTCATGCAAACGGCCGACGTCTACCAGCGCTGGGGGAACGCCTCGCTCAACCTGATCGGCGACCCGGCCACGCCCATGTGGCGCGGCGAGCCGGGCCTGCTCGCGGCGGTGGTGCCGAGCCTGCTCGTGCCGCGCCAGGCGCTGGTCGTCCAGGCGCAAGGGGCGCAGGGCGCGCAGGGTGCGATTCGCGTGACCGTGACCGGACCGCGCGGCCTGTTCGCTAGCCAGACGGTCGATCCCAAGCTGGGCGCGGTCTCGTTCAAGCTCCGGGTCGAGGCCGGCGACCTGCTGCGCGTGGTCGTCACCGCAGACGACGCCGTTCCCGTGGAGGTCGAGGTGCCGGTGGTCGCGAGCTGAGCCCAGCGGCGCCGCCGGGCTCGCCGGACTCGACGATGCAAACGGCGGCGTTGACCGCCGCGCGGCGGATTGCGAGCCTTGCGGCGGTGCGTGCCGTCGTACAGCGGGTCGCGAGCGCCAGCGTGAGCGTGGCCGGCGAGGTCGTGGGAGAGATCGGTCCGGGGCTGCTCGTCCTGCTGGGCATCGCCCGCACGGACGACACGGCGGCGAGCCGGGCGCTCGCCGCGCGCATCGCCGCCCTGCGCATCTTCGACGACGCCGCCGGTCGCATGAATCGCTCCCTGCTCGACGTGGCTGGCGAGATCCTGGTGGTTTCGCAGTTCACCCTGTGGGGCGACTGCAGCGCGGGCCGCCGCCCTTCGTGGAGCCGCGCCGCCCCGGCCGAGCAGGCCGAGCCGCTCTACGAGGAGTTCCTCGCCGCGGCCCGAGCGTTGGGCCTGCGCACGGCAGCGGGGCGCTTCGGCGCCCTGATGGACGTGGCCCTGGTCAACCACGGGCCCGTCACCCTGCTGCTCGACACTGCCGGCTGACCTGGATTCTGGGCGAGCTCGGCTGGTGGCCCGGGCGCCGCGACGCTCGGCGCAAGCACCATGGCGACTGCGCGGAGTCGGGACGCGCTGCCGGGGATGGAGGCGAGGTGGCGCTCGTGCGCCCGCGCTGAGAGGCCTCGAGCTGGCGCGCCCCGCGGCTTGCCGCTCAGCGCCCGCGAAGCCGCTCCATCTCGCCGGCCAGCCGCAGGAAATCGATCGGCGCGTCGGGCGGCTCGCCGCGCAACTCGCGGTAGGCGCGATCCACCTGGAAGACGATGCGCTCGGGCTCGAGCCAGCCGGCGTAGGGTCCCAGGTCGATCTCCGCCGCCGCGCGCTCGGCGGGCATTCCGGCGGCGAAGCGCCGGGCGCTCTCCTCGCGCACGTAGGTGAGGTAGTCGCGCATCTCGAGCGCGCCCTCCGGGCCGCAGAGCGGCCCGTGGCCCGGCACGATGGTGTGCGCGCCGAGTCCGGCGATGCGCTCGAGCGCGGCGATCCAGCGGGCGAACGTCCCCTCCCAGCCGAGCGGCGTGCACAGGCGGAACAGGACGTCACCGGCGAAGATCACGCCCTCGGCCGGCACGTGGACGATGACGTCGCCCGTGGTGTGCGCCGGACCGACGTGGAGCAGCTCGACGGCCAGGCCGTCGACCTCGAGCTCGAGCCGCTCGTCGAACAGCCGGGTGGGCGGGGTGAGCTCGATGCCCGAGAAGTCGAAGCGTGCCAGGCCCTCGCGCATGGCGGCCAAGCCGGGCAGATCACCGGGTGCGTCGCGCAGCGCCTGCAGCGCCGCGGGCGGGAGCTTGGCCATGTCGGCCGGCACCGAGCAGTGGCCGACGATCTCGGCCTCGGGCAGGAGCTGGTTGCCCCAGCAGTGGTCGCCGTTGTGGTGCGTGTTGACCACGCGGCGGATCGGCGCGCCCACCTGGCTGGCGATCGCATCCAGAAGGCGACGGGTGTGGGCCAGGTCGAAGAAGGTGTCGACCAGCAGGGCGCCGGCACTCTGCTCGCGCGGTGCGACCAGCCCCGCGTTGGACAGGCCGAGCCCCCCGTCGGGCTGCAGGTAGCACCAGATCCGATCCGAGATCCGCGCCAGCCCCTCGCGATATGCCGGTCGTCTCAAATCGGCTCCCTCCTGCTCGCGGCGCCGGTCGCTCGCCCGAGCGGTTAGACTACGCGAAGAGGCGGTCGTTCTCGACCTCGTCGAGGAAGTCGCGCACGGGAAGGACGTCGGTGCCGTCCTCGGTGCGCAGCCGTTGCTCGCCCAGGTAGACGAGGATGCTGCGCGGCGCGGGCTTCCCCTTGTAGCTGCTGCGGAAGGCCCGAAGGCCCTTGGTGTGCTCGGCGCGCAGACGGCGAGCCGCCTTCGCCTCGACGGCTACGCAGCGGTCGTCACGCCAGAGCAGGAAGTCCACCTCGAGGGCCGGCGCGGTGGTCGGCGCCCAGTAGTTCCAGTCGTCGAACAGGCGCCGGTAGGCGCGATAGGAGCTCAGCAACGCGGCGACCCATCCTTCGAACAGGGCGCCGCGCTCCTCGTCCGCCAGCGCTCCGAAGCGACGACGTGCCGCACGCGCGATGCCGGGATCGATCCAGTAGAGCTTGGGGTGTCGCTTCTCCTTCACTCGCAAGCGGCCCTCCCAGGCCGCAAGGCGGAACGAGAGCAGCGTGTCCTCCAGGATGTCGAGGTAGCCGAGCACCGTGGTCCGCGAAACGCCGGCATCGCGGGCGAGCGCGGCCGCGTTGAGCACCTGGCCGTGAAACAGCGACGCGACCGGCAGGAAGCGGGCGAAGCCCGCCAGGTTTCTCACCAGGGCCTCGGCCTGGATCTCTTCGCGGAGGTAGGTCTGGACGTAGCTCTCGAGCACCTCACGCGAGCCGCCCCGGCTCCACACCAGGGCGAGGCTGCCGTGGGTGAGCACCTGCTCGAGGTCGAAGGAGTCGCCGAGCTCGGCGGGTACCAGCGCGTACATGGCTTCGCGCGTCGCCCGCCCGGCCAGGAGATTGGTGCCGGCCTTGCGCAGCTTGCGGGCGCTCGAGCCCGACATCGCAAACACGAGTCCACGCGACTCGATGAAGCGGTGGGCCTCGTTCAACAGGAACGGCAGCCGCTGGATCTCGTCGATGACGACGCGCGTGCCCGGCGCAAACGTCGCAAGGTGCGCGCCCGCGAGCGCAGGGTCGGCGAGCCAGCGCTGGTAGAGCCCCTCGTCCAGAAGGTCGATGGTCGGAGCGCCCGGGAAATGCCGGCGAAGCCAGGTGCTCTTGCCACTGCCCCGGGCGCCGAAGAGAAAGAACGACCCCTGTGGCGGGCGCAATAGCCTCGGAAGCTCCATGCGGAAAACGGGCCGTCATTTTTTCAGGAAAAATGACGGCACGCAAGCGAGGCCGGCCCCTCGATCCTCCGCGCCGGCGCATCTGCTACGCAGAGAGCCATGTGCGGCCGCTTCCAGCTCACCGCGCCGGCACGGGTGATCGCCGAGGCCTTCGCCGTCGCCGTTCCCGAGGAGCCGGATCTCGCAGCGCGCTACAACATCGCCCCCGGCCAGCGGATCGCCGCTGTGCGCGCGCGGGTCGAGGGCGGCGGCCGCGAGCTCGCCCTGCTGCGCTGGGGGCTGGTCCCGGCCTGGTCGAAGGAGATGCCGCGCGAGGCCAAGCTGATCAATGCCCGCTGCGAGACTGCGTCCGAGAAGCCCTCGTTCCGCAGCGCGTTCCGCAGCCGTCGCTGCCTGGTGCCGGCCACCGGCTTCTACGAGTGGCAGGCCGCGGCCGCCGGCTCCGCGAAGGATCTCGGGGCGAGCGCCACGCGGCTCGAGGGGCGTGCCCGTGGGCTGCGTGGTGTCAAGCAGCCCTACCTGGTCGGCCTGCGCGACGGTGCCCCGTTCGCCATCGCTGCCCTGTGGGAGCGCTGGACGCCGCCCCGGGGCGAGCCGCTCGAGTCCTGCACGCTTCTCACCACCGAGGCCAACCCGCTCATGCGTCCGATCCACGACCGCATGCCGGTGATCCTCGGGCCCGCGAACTGGGATGCATGGCTCGATCCGCGGCTGCACGACGCGCAGCGCCTGCGGGCGATGCTCGCGCCGTACCCGGACGCCGAGCTGAGCGTCTGCCCGGTCAGCCCCTGGGTCAACGACCCGCGCCACGACGACCAGCGCTGTGCCGCTCCGACTTGCCAGCCAGGGGCACGCCTGCCAACGTCGAGGGCATGAGCGAGAGCGCCAATCCCGGTTCGACGGCCGCGCCGAGCAAGCACTTCGTCCAGGCAAACCGCATCCGCATGGCGGTGACCGAGCAGGGCAGTGGCCCCGCCGTGGTGCTCTGCCACGGGTTTCCCGAGCTCGCCTACTCGTGGCGCTTGCAGATCCCGGCGCTCGCCGCGGCGGGCTACCGCGCGATCGCCCCCGACCAGCGCGGCTACGGCGAGACCGACTGCCCGGCCGCCGTCGAGGCATACGACATCCACCACCTGACCGGGGATCTGGTCGGCCTGCTCGACGCGCTGGGCATCGAGAAGGCGGTGTTCGTCGGCCACGACTGGGGCGGGATCATCGTCTGGCACATGCCGCTCCTCCACCCGACGCGCACCGCGGGTGTGATCGGCGTCAACACGCCGGCGTTTCCCCGCCCGTCGGCTTCGCCGGTGACCATCTTCCGCGCGATCTTCGGCGACAACTACTACGTCGTCCACTTCCAGCAGCCGGGTGTGGCCGACGCGGGCCTGGCGCGCGACGTGCGCCGCGTCTTCACGCGGCTCATGCGCGGCGGCGTGCCCATCGAGACGATCGCCGGGCGGGTGGGCCAGCCGGGCTTCCACATGCCCAACATGGTCGAGATGGTGGAGAGCGACGAGGCCTCCGGAGAGCCGCTGCTCGCCGAGCCGGATCTCGAGGTCTACGTCCGGGCGTTCGAGCGCACCGGCTTCACCGGCGGCATCAACTGGTACCGCAACCTCGACCGCAACTGGGAGACCACGGCGCACCTGCACGGGGCGCGCATCGAGGTGCCGTCGCTGATGATCGCGGCAGAGTGGGATCCGGTGCTGCGCCCCGAGATGGCGGCGGCGATGCCCAGCTTCATCCCCGACCTCGAGATGGTCACGATCCCCGCCTGCGGCCACTGGACGCAGCAGGAGAAGCCGCGGGAGCTGAGCCAGGCCATGCTCGATTGGCTGAGAAGGCGCTTCCCGCCAGGCGCAGCGTGAGCGCGAAGCACGCCCCGCCGCGCGCCGCCGCCAGCGCGAGCCGCCCGCCGCTCGCCTCGACCGCGTGACGCGCGATGGAGAGGCCGACGCCGCTGCCCGCGCTCGCCCCGGCGCGATAGAGCGGG
>CAZGUU010000259.1:5234-7710 GCA_964529315.1 uncultured Enterobacteriaceae bacterium | reverse complement strand
GCGCCGCTGCCCAGCGGCGGCCGGCGGCGTCGGGGCGCAGTACGGCCTGCGCCGCCCCGCCGGGCTCCCTCAGGCCCCGGAGACGGCCGCCGGCGCGAGATCGCGCAGCGCCTCGAGCGCCTCGTCGATGTGCCGGTCGATGCCGAGCTCGCTCGAGATCACGCGGCGCACGATGCCCTCGCGGTCGATGACGAAGGTGACGCGCTTGGACCACAGCCAGCCGCCGAGCCGCGCCACGCCGTACGCCTTGCTGATCGCGGCGTCGGCATCGCAGAGCAGCGGAAAGCCCAGGTGGTGGTCGGCGGCGAACTTGCGGTGCGACTCGGCGGAGTCCAGGCTCACGCCGACGAGCGCCGCGCCGGCGGCCTCGATCTCGCCGTGGTGGTCGCGAAAGGCACACGCCTCGCGCGTGCAGCCGGGGGTGTTGTCCTTGGGGTAGAAGTACAGGATCAGCGGACGGCGGCCGCGGAAGTCGGAGAGCGCGATGCGCGCTCCGTCCGCGGTGCTGCCGGAGAACTCGGGTGCGGCCTCGCCCTCGCGGATCATCGCCGGCTGCCTCCTCGGCGGCGGGCTGCGCCCGGCCGCGTCACGCGATCTCGCCCGGGGCCCGCTTGCGCGCCAGGGTGAGGCCGTCGGCGACGGCGATCATCACGCACTCGACACGCGGGTCGGTGGGCAGGAAGTCGTTCAGCTCGCGGATGGCGCGCGCCTCTTCGCTCTGGTCGGCCTCGTCGATCACCATTCCCATCCACAGCACGTTGTCGAAAACGATCAAGCCACCCGCACGCATCCGAGCGAGGATCTCCTCGTAGTAGCTGCGGTAGCCGGTCTTGTCGGCATCGATGAAGGCGAAGTCGAAGCTCTCCGTGCGCGGCAGCGCGCGCAGCGTGTCGAGCGCCGGGGCCAGGCGCAGGTCGATGCGGTCGGCGACGCCGGCGCGCTCCCAGTAGCGGCGCGCGATCGCCGCCCACTCCTCGCTCACGTCGCAGCACAGCAGGCGGCCCCCCGGCGCCAGGCCGCGCACGATGGACAGCGCGCTGTAGCCGGTGAACGTGCCCACCTCGACGGCGTTGCGCGCGCCCGCGAGGCGCGCCAGCAGGCCGAGCAGCGCGCCCTGCTCGACCGCGATCTGCATGAGCGAGATCCCGCCGAGCTGCTCGGTCTCGGCGACGAGCTCGGCGAGCAGCGGATCGCGCTCGCTGCGGTGCGCGCAGACGTAGTCGTAGAGCGCCGGGGTGAGGCCGGTGTACTTGGCGTGCATGGGCGACACTGGCCGCGGCCGCGGCGTCTTGTCAACGCGAGGCGCGCTGCATGGATCGCTCGCCGCGCGTCTCAGCCGCCCGGCTCGGGCTCCAGGCGCAGGGTGAGCGGGTGCGGGAAGAGGCGCACGAAGAGGTCGCTCCAGTACTTGTCGGCCATCGCCCGGGCGACCTGCTCGGCCATCTCCGGCGCCGCGACCCCCTTCACGCGGTCGAACTCGCGCCCGGCGATGCGCACGCCGAGGTCGGGTGCCGTCGTGCTGCGCTCGACGCGCCCGGCGGCACGCGAGCCCAGGCGCACGTAGAGCTGCCCGTCGATCACCACCAGCCACACGGGGAACCAGTGCGGCGCCTCGCCCGGATCGGCGGTGCGCAGCTCGACGGTCTCCTGCGCCGCCCAGGCCGCGGGCTCCCAGGCGGCTTGCGCCGCGGGCTGTGCCTCTGCGGAGGCGGGCCCAAGCCCGACCACGAAGCTCGCCGCGGCCAGCACGAGCATCGCAAGGCAGAAGGCTCTCGTCATCGCACCCTCCTCTTGGGCCTCGTAGCCCCATTCCGCCCGGGTTGGCAAGCGCTGCAGCCCACACCCGGTCGACGCGGGCCGGCCGTCAACGTAGAATCGGCCGGTGCGCAGCGGGTGGGCGTGGGCCTGGCGGCACTGGTTCCCGGCCGAGCGATCCCTGCCCGAGAGCTTCGTCGCGGACAGGCGCTGCGAGCTCGCAGCGCGCCTGCGTGTGGCAGGCCTGGGCGTCCTGGTGCCAGTGGTGGGCGGCTTCCTGGCGCCGCTCAGCCCCTCGGCGAGCTCGCCCACGCGGACCCTGGGCTTCGTCGGCCACGTCGCCGTCGCGCTGCTCGTCGCGGTGCTCGCAGGCCTGCGCGGCGCGGAGCGCCATGCCCGGGCCCTGGGCGTGGCGTTCATCGTCGGCATGGGCGCGCTGCTGCCGGCCTCGGTCTCGCTCGAGCCCGAGCACGCCGAGCTGCTCGCCGGAACGCTGGCCATGCTCCTGGCCGCCGCCGCGCTGATCCTCCCCTGGGGCGCTCGCGCACAGATCGGCGTCGCGACGACCCTGGTCGGCGGCATCTGCATGCTCCTGCCCTGGCGGCTGCTCGCCATGGATCAGGCGACCTCCGCGCTACTCGTGCTGCTCTCCGGGGCGATGCTCTCCGTGGTCGGCGCGGCGGTGCTCGACCAGCACCGCCTGGCCACCCACCTCGAGCGC
>CAZGUU010000259.1:0-5224 GCA_964529315.1 uncultured Enterobacteriaceae bacterium | reverse complement strand
GGGCGACAGCCACCGCGGCCTTGTCCACACCACCCACCTCGAGCGCGAGACCGCTCGGGCCCTGGCGCGCCAGCGTGCCCTGCTGCTCGAGGTGAGCCGAGAGCTGAACGGCCTGCACGAGGCACCGGCCCTGGCCGAGCGGATCGTCGCCCTGGGTCGCGATCTGGTGGGCGGCGACGTGGTCGCGCTCACCCTGCGCACCGCGAGCCCGGGCCGGGTCCGCGTCGCAGCCGTCGCTGCGGAGGCCACCCAATGCCGAACGGGCTTCCCCGGCCTGGAGTTCGCAACCTCGCCCGAGCTCGCGCGGACGCTCGAGCGGCGCAGCTCGATCGAGGTTCCGGCCGAGCTGCGCCTCGAACGCCTCGACCCGGTTCTGGCCATGGCCGGGGCGAGCAGCGCGCTGCTCGTGTGCGTGGCACGGCCCGGCGAGGTGCTGGGCTCGCTCAGCTTCTTGAACCTGGGCGCGGGCCAGCCGTTCACCGCAGAGCAGCGCCAGCTCGCCGAGGGGATCGCGCACCAGGCGGCGGTCGCGCTGGCCAACGTCCGGCTGGTCGAAGCCCTGCGTCGGGCCGATGCCATCAAGACCGAATTCGTCGCGACGATGTCGCACGAGCTGCGCACGCCGCTGCACGTGATCCTCGGCTACACCGAGATGCTCGAGGACACCGCCGGCGAGGACCGCGACCGCGAGGTCGCCGTGGCCAGCATCCGGCGTGCCTCGCGCGAGCTGCTCGACCTGATCGAGGCGACGCTCGACTTGAACCGCCTCGAGTCGGGGCGAGACGAGCCCGAGCCGGCCTGGGTGGCCGTCGGCGAGCTGCTCGCCGAGCTCGAGGCCGAGTTCGCGGCGGTCGAGCACGACCGCCGCGTCGGCCTGCACTTCGCGCGGCTCCCAGAGCCGCTCACGCTGCTCACCGACCGCCGCAAGCTTCGCACGATCCTGAAGAACCTGATCGGCAACGCGCTCAAGTACACCGTCGCCGGCGAGGTGTCGGTCGACTGCCGGGCGGTCGACGGCGACGTCGAGCTCTCGGTGAGCGACACCGGGGTCGGCATCTCGGCCGCCGACCAGGAGCGGATCTTCGAGATGTTCCGTCAAGTGCCGGCGACGGCCAGCGCGTCGCACGGCGGCGTCGGGCTCGGCCTCTACATCGTACGGCGCCTGGCCGAGCAGATCGGTGCGCGCGTGAGCGTATGGAGCGAGCCGGGACGGGGCTCGCGATTCGCCGTCGAGCTGCCCCGGGAGCCCCGGCCCGCGGCGGGGCCGGCCTGAGAGCCTGGCCACCCACCTCCCACCGACGCTCCGCTGGAGAGGCGGATCGGCTCGGGAGGGGGTCGCTCGCGATCTCTGGACCCGGGGCGACCGGCTCGCTAGCCAAGGCCCGACCAGGTGGACTGCAGGCCATGGTGCTCGTTGCGAGACAGCGGCCGCACGGCGGAGACCGGGCCCGGGCGGCAGGCGAGCGCGTGCCGCCCGATGCCGAGCCGCCCCGGGCGAGTCGCGGACGGCCGAGCCGCGCACCGCGGCGCGGGCGCTCCGGGTCCGCGCCGCAACGCCGGAGGCCTCTCTGAGTGCTCGGCCTGGGTGCGATTCGCGCGGCGTGGCTGCCCGTTCTGATCACCTACTTCGCCTACGGAGCGAGCGCGGTGACCCAGGTCGCTCTGCTCTTCTTCCAGAAGGAGGGCCTCCACCTCACGCCGGCCGAGGTCGCGCAGGCGGCTTTTTGGGCGAACCTCCCGTGGAGCATGAAGATGGTCGTGGGCGCGGCGTCGGATGCGTTTCCCGTGCGTCGCAATCGCAGGCGACCGTACCTGATCGCCGGCGCGCTCTGCTCGCTCGCCGGCTACGCGGCGCTCGCCACGGTCGTCGACGGCAAGGCCGGCTACCTCGCGGCGACGGTCGCGATCGCCGTCGGCTTCATGGTTCAGGACGTCGTCGCCGACGCGCTGTCGATCGAGCTCGCCTCCAGCGACGAGGAGATCGCGCAGCTCCAGACCGTCGGGCGGATCGCGCTCCTCGCCGGCACGGTCGCGGTCGGATACGCCTCGGGCGTGCTCGCCGAGGCGCTCGGGCCACGCGCGGTGTTCGCGCTCGCCGGCCTGCTCCCCGTCGCGGTCGCCGTGGCGGCGCTGTTCGCAAGCGCCCCGCAGAGCGCACCGTCGCCCGGCGCGCCGCGCGTCGCGCGGACATCCATCGTCATGGGCGTCGGGCTCGGCTACGCGGCGCTCGGCGTGCTGCTCGCCTGGCTCGACGTCCCGCTCGCACAGGAGATCGTGCTCGTCGTCTCCGGCGTGCTGATCGGGCTCCTGCTGCGCACGGTGGGGATCACGCGCGCCGTCGCCATCGCCGCCGGGACGATCTTCCTGTTCCGCGCCGTCCCCAACGTCGGCCAGGGCTACACCTACTGGGCGATCGACGGGCTCGGCTTCGACCAGCGCTTCCTCGGCGTTCTCGCCCAGGTCGGGTCGGTGGTCAGCCTGGCCGGGCTCGTCCTGTTCCGCAAGCCGATCACCCACGCTCCGGTCTCGACGACGCTCTTCTGGGTGATCGTCGCCGGCACGGCCCTGTCGCTGCCCAACATCGGCCTCTTCTACGGGCTCCACGACTGGCTCGGGGTGAGCGCGCGCACGATCGCCCTGATCGACACGACGATCACCGCCCCGCTCGCCCAGCTGACCATGGTGCCCATGCTCGTCCTGATCGCGCGCACCGCGCCCCCGGGGAGCGAGGCGACGATGTTCGCGATCATGGCCTCGCTGATGAACCTCGCCCTCTCGACGAGCGAGCTCGCGACGCGATGGTTGAACGATCTGTACGCGGTGACCCAGCGGGACTACTCGAATCTCGGGCGCCTGATGCTCACCATCCTCGCGCTCGGGCTCGTCCCGCTGCTCGCGCTGCCGGTGCTGCGGCGCGCCGAGGTGGAGCTGCCGCATCGAGGTGCGGGCCGAACCAGCGGCTCCTGAGACGCGAGGGCGCCCGCCTCTGGCGCCTGCACCGGCCATGGTCTAGGGGACCGCGGGGAGAGCGATTCCATGGAGCGCCAGGTCTTCAAGATGCCCCACATGGGCAAGGCCGAGTACGATCGGCTGGTCGAGGAGCAGTGCGTGTGCCGCATCGCCTTCAAGGGGGCCAGGCACCCGCACGTCGCACCGTTCGTGTACGTCTTCGACGGCGAGTTCCTCTACTTCCTGTCGACGAACTACGGGCGAAAGGTGGAGTACTTCCGCGACGACCCTCTTGTGACCGTCGAGATCGATCGCTACTCCGCCGACCTGTCCGCGTTCAGCTTCGTCGCGCTGCCCGGGCGGCTCGTCGAGGTCGAGGGCGCGGAGCAGCAGCTCGAGGTGCGCCGCCGCTTCGTGGACCTCATCCGCAGCAGGGGCCTGTCGCCGAACGTGCTCTCCGCGCTCGGGCTGTCCCCCGAGGAGCCTCTGGAGGCCTTGCTCGAGGGGGGGCGCAACTCGGTGTGGAAGCTGGTCGGCGTGAAGGCGGACCGGATCCTCGGGCTGCGCAGCCATGGGCCCTAGGACTGGCTCCGATTGATCTCTTGCCTGGCCCGGATCGGGTGGTTTAGGGATGCAGCAAGCAACGCACTCCCTGCGCACCGGCTCGGCGCGCGGGTAATGCGGCGGGCTGCCCGCCGGACGCAGGAAGGACCCCCACGATGACGACCTCGCGCGCTGCTCTGGCCTCTGGCACCGCCCTACTCGCGCTGGCGCTCGCCGGCCCGCTCGCGCACCCGAGGGTCGCAAGCGGGGCGAGCACCGATCTCACCAACGCGCTCAAGTGCCGTGCCGAGCTCTCCAAGCAGGGCCGGCTCTACGCGAAGAAGCGCCTGCAGCTCCTGCTCGGCTGCGTCGACAAGCTGCTCAAGTGCGAGGTGCAGCTCGAGGTCGACGGCACGAATCCCGGCAAGTGCCGCTCCTCGGCGATCGATGCCTGCACGAAGTGGATCGGCCCGGCCGCGGATTCCAAGCTGAGCGTCGCCGGCGAGAAGCTCGACGACTCCGCCGCGCTGGCCTGCCTGCCGCGCGGCCTGGCCGAAATGCTCTCGACGTCTGCCGGCGGCCTGTACTTCGCCAACGACGCGGACTGCAACGCCTCGGCCGACGTGCCGACCCTGGTCGAGTGCCTGCGCGAGCAGATCGCCGAGCAGACCGACGAGATCGTCGGTCAGACCAAACCCAGAGCCGGCCTGCTGCTCGACAACGCGGGGCTGGGCGGCGACTTCGGCGACATCCCCAGGCCCGACGTGGTCGACGAGCTGGTCGTGGCCACGGCACCAGGCAATTGCGTGCTGGTCGCCCCGGGAACGATCAACCTCCCCCTGGGCGACGCCCTGCGCTTCACCGGCGACGCAGCCACCCTTCCCGTCGGCGGCGGGCCAGGCAGCAACGGCAAGCTGACGATCACCGTCGGCAGCGGCCCGACCGCCTCCGAGCTCACGCTCAAGGAGCCCTACGGACCCAGCGAGGCCGCGGTCTTCGGGCCCTACACGGCCGCCGGGCTGATCCCCTACTCGATCAACCTCAAGGACTCGGGCGGCTGCAACACCACCGTCTCGGGCGACATCAGCGTGCCGTGAGCAAGGCCGCAAGACGCTGGAGAAACCCCATGCGAATCGACGTAAGGATGCTCCCCCTCACGGCTCTGGCGGCGCTCGTCGCGGTCGGCATCGCGACGGCCGACGCTCGAGCCGCCACGAGCAGCAAGGACCTGCTCGGCTGCCAGAAGTCGCTCGAGAGCCAGGTGCGCGCCTACACGACCCTGCTCTCGAGCAAGATCTACGGCTGCACGGAGAAGGTGGCCAAGTGCAAGCTCGCCGAGGAGATCGACGCCGTGCCCTCGGGCGACTGCATCACGGCGGCCACGGATGCGTGCAGCGGCGTGCCCGCCAAGCTCGGCGACAACCTAGCCAAGCGCAAGAGCAGCATCGTCCTGCGCTGCGGCCTGATTCCGCTCGCCGACCTCGAGGCCTTCGTCGGCGGCCTGGGCTTCTACGACGTCGTGGCGAGCTGCGGCGCCCTCGATGCGGCCGACCTGGCCGACTGCGTCCTGGCCACCGCCAGCTGCGCCACACAGCGCCAGGTGTTCCGCATGGAGCCGCGGGGACAGGCGGCCCTGACCTCGCTGGGCATCGCGGCCTCGTTCCCCTGCGTCGCGCCCTGAGCCCGAACGCCACAGCTGGGTCCTACTGCGGCGGCCGATCTGCCGGCTGCG
>CAZGUU010000258.1:0-7724 GCA_964529315.1 uncultured Enterobacteriaceae bacterium | reverse complement strand
CGCTGCTCCACTGCCCCCCGGGCCACGCCGCCCCGCCTCGCGCCCCGGCGCCGGAGGGCGGCTGAAGAAGGTATCGAAGGCGGCATCGAAGCGGTCACGATCCGATTCCTCCTTCACCAGGGTCGCGGCGAGAGCCTCGCGCAGGACCCCCGTCTCGAGGCCCGTCGCCCGGACGGCGGCCATCGCATCGAGGGTCTCGGCGACCGAGATGCGCAAGCCGTCGCTGCGTAGCCTTTGCACGAACTCCGTCAGACGCTGCCGCACGGCGCGAGCATAGTCGTCGCCGCGGCATCGCTGCCAGCCGAGCCGACGGCCCTAGCCGCCTACGAGCCCGTGGCCCTGCGAGCCGCGACGGCGGCCCGCAGGCGACGCGTCGCCTGCGTGGCGACGATCCATGCGACAGATGCGACGAGCAGCAGCGCGGCGAGACGCCAGCGGCCGACGCTGTCGTAGACCGCGACCAGGCCGAACGAGAAGAGCAGCGCGTTGAAGCCGAGCATCTGGCCGAGGTAGGCGGCGTACGACTCGCGTCCCAGCCACGCCAGCGGGCGCAGTAGCCATGCGGCGCGACCGACGGAGCCGCACGCCACGAGGAGCAGGACCGTCGTGGGCAGATCGCAGAGGCGGTAGGCCAGCCAGTCGACGGTGCGCATCTTGAGCGGCTCTGGCGGCACGAGCCTCCAAGGGCACCACGGCGCAAGCCACGTGGGAGCGGCGAGATACGCCACCAGGATGGCCGCGGCCAGGCCCGCCTCGCGCCAACCCAGGCGATGCATCCGGTGAGCGAGCCACATGCCGAAGGTGAAGTGCGCAAGCAAGCGCGGCGGAAAGGGGAGCCAGGCGGCGTAGCCTCCCCAGCGGAGGATGGTGCCGATGAAGTGGAACGAGACGGCGGTCGAGACCAGCCCGAGCAGGAGCAAAGCACCCGCTCCGAGGTGTCGCTCCAGCGCGCGCAGCAGGGGGACCGCGGCGGCGAGCGCGATCGCCATGGTCACGAACCAGCCCGTACCCACCCCAATCAGATTGCCGGCGATCTGTTGGGCGACGACGGAGGCCGAGAACGGCACGGCGTATCGTGGCGCCAGAAGCGCGACGAGCAGCCACCAGACCGCCAGCATGCTCCACATCGGAGGATAGAGGCGGCGCAGCCGGCTGCGGTACCAATCCCCGAGGGAAGCGTCGCCGTGGGCTTGCCACCAGAGGGTCGCGGTCACACCCATGAGCACGACGAACACCGGAGCGGCGCGATCCACGAGGTAGGTCGCGAAGGGATGACCGAGGATCGCCCGCGAGTGGATGAGGATCACACCGAGGGCACAGAGGCCGCGGAGGATGTCGAGCGAGCCGAGATGCACCGGGTTGCCCTCCAGGATGCGTTGGCGCGTGGGTGGATCGCGACGTGCAAGCGTCCGAGCCCAGCCTGGTCTAGCGCGGCAGCAGGCGCCCCGCCTGCCGCTCCCACGAGGCCCAGGCGGGCTCACCCGGCATCGGGTAGGTGTCGCGTCCGGCGGGCGCGACGTGGGCCGCGAGGTCGTCGCCGCGCGCGTCGCGCAGGATGCAGCGCAGGACCGGCCCCTGGAAGACCTGCTCGACGACCGTCACCGGGGTGGCCGGCTCGCCGTCCAAGGGCTCCTCTCGCGCCAGCCGGATTCGCTCGGGGCGCACCATGAGGAGGGCCTGGTCGCCCACCACGAAGCGCCGCCCCGCAGCCGGCACCACGACGGTCCGCCCGGCAGCGAGCCGGACGGTGGCACTCTCGCCATCCTGGCCCTCGACGCGCACCGGCAGCAGGTTCGCCGTGCCGACGAAGCCGGCGACGAACGCCGTCGCCGGGGAGTCGTAGATCTGCTCGGGCGTCCCGACCTGCTCGACCCGCCCGGCGCTCAGCACCGCGATGCGGTCGGACAGGGTCAACGCCTCCTCCTGGTCGTGCGTGACGAGCACGAAGGCGATCCGGACCTCGCGCTGGATCCGCTTGAGCTCGAGCTGCATGGCCTGGCGCAGCTTCGCGTCGAGCGCGGAGAGCGGCTCGTCGAGCAGCAGCGCGCTGGGCAGATTCACCAGGGCGCGAGCCAGAGCCACGCGCTGCTTCTGGCCACCGGAGAGCTGGCTCGGGCGACGCCGCGCCAGATCCTCTAGCCGCACGACCTCGAGCATGCGGCGCACGCGCCGCTCGACCTCCGTTGCCTCGAGACCCCTGGCGCGCGGGCCGAAGGCGACGTTGTCGAACACGTCCAGGTGGGGGAAGAGCGCGTACTGCTGGAAGACGGTGTTCACGTTACGCCGGTAGGGCGGCAGCCGCGACACGTCGACGCCGTCCAAGCGGATCGCCCCGGTGGTGGCGCTCTCGAAGCCGGCGATCAGCCGCAGCAGCGTCGTCTTGCCGCAGCCCGACGGCCCGAGCAGCGAGAAGAGCTCGCCTCGGCCGACCTCGAAGTCGGCCCGCTCGACGGCGACCACCCCACCGTAGCGCTTGCTCACCGCCTCGACGGCCACGGCGGGCTGCCCGCCGAGCTGGGCTGGCGCCACGGCCTCAGGGCCTCCTCGGCCCGCCAGCGAGATGCTGGCTCGCCTGCGCCTCGTCGCACTGGAGCTCGTCGCACTCCGCGTCGACCTCCGGGGGAACCAGCGTTCCCTCCCAGGCGACGTCCTTGTCGCGGCTCCCGTAGACGTAGGGTACGTGCGTCGCGAGCTCGCCGGCGATGCGCACCAGCTCGTCGTCGAGCCAGCGAGGGTTGGCCGTCAAGCGCTCACGGATCCCGCCCTCGAGGTAGGCCAGCGTTGCGGCCTCCCGCGGGTAGTGCCGCTGGTAGACGCCGTAGCGAAACAGCCTGCGCAGGCGGTGCAGGTCGCGCGGCCCGGTGGGCAGGGGCAAGAGATCGACGTGCTCCCTGCCCTGGGCGCGCCGGTCCTCGAGCCGGCGCAGGACCACGTCGAGGCTGTTGGCGAGGAACTCGGGCGCGCAGAAGCAGGCGAAGTCGTCGTAGAGCAGTCGCATCACCGCGCTCGCCTCGTCGAGCGGCAGACGTGCTTGACGCTCGCGTCCCATGCGGCGCAGCAGCACCATGAAGGGTACGGGGGTGTTGCCGGTCTCGCGGATCACCGCCGGGTCGCGAAAGTCCGGCTGCCGATAGGGGAAGTGGCGCGGGTCGATCGCGTCGAAGCCGCCGCGTCCGTAGAACAGGATGCGCTGCAGGGAGAGCCGATCCTCGGGCGAGAAGTACTCCATCTCCGCCGCGAGATCGAGCCGCATTCCGTAGTAGCGCCCGGCGGCGTCCGGCGCTGGAAGGCGCACCAGCCCACGGCGGTGCAGCTCCTGGAGGTACTGCATCGCCAGCTCGACGGGCGCGATGCGCAGCCAGTAGGTGAGCACCGTGCCGCGCGCCTCGGGCAGGACGAAGATGTGGGACAGGTAGACCAGGCAGAGGTCGGCCGCGTAGGCCGGGTTGTAGAGCACGCAGCCGTCGCGCACGCCGCGCAGCACCCCGTCGCGGTCGCGCGCAACGAGCAGGAAATATCGAATGAAGGTTCCCGAGCCGACCGGCTCGAACGAGTCGTCGGTGAGGAAGCTGCGGATCGCCTCGATGGGCTCCATCTCCCCGGCCGGGCCGAAGCCTTCCCAGAGGATGCGGTAGGCACGCTCGAAGTCGGGGTGGCTCGGGTGCTCGATCGAGTGGATCTCGTAGCGACGAGTCTCGCGCTCGACCATCTCCACCACGTCCTGGTGGAAGAGATCCTTCAGGCACAGCCGCACGCGCTGGTCGACGACCCCCGCGGCCCCGGCCTTGGCTTCGTTGTCCTGCCTCATGTGCACTCGGCGCAGGCTCGGCGACCCCCGGCTTCGCGCTGGCGACCCTCGATGCCGACGAGCCCGCTCGCCGCCACGAGCACCGCCCGCTCCCAGCGTGCCAAGCCGACCCTGCCCTTGCAAAGGGCTCTCGGATCGTGGAGGGCCCGGTCATGGGTCTCGCGGCGATCGACGAGAACCGCTCCGCCTGGGCTGCCGACCTGCCGCCGTACGAGCCCACCGCGCCGCTTCGCGGCCGGGCCGCGGCCGACGTGGCGATCGTCGGCGCAGGGCTCACCGGCGTCTCCACGGCCTGGCACCTCTCACGGCGCTTTCCCGATCGCCGGATCGTCCTCCTCGAAGCGCGCGTGCTGGGCAACGGTGCGAGCGGGCGCAACGGCGGGCAGGCGCTGAGCTGGATCAACGGGGTTCCGACCACCGATCCGGAGCTGGCGCGGCGCGTCTTCGCCCTGACACGCGACGGCATCGACCTGATCGAGAGCCTGGCACGCGAGCATGCGCCGGCGGCGGGCTTCACGCGCAACGGGTGCCTCGAGGTGTACACCGACCAGCGCAACGCCGAGCTCGGGCAGGCGCAGGTCGAGCGCCTGCGCGGGCTCGGGGTACCGTTGCGCTGGCTCTCGGGGCGGGAAGCGGGCGTGCACGGCGCCTGCGGTGCGACGCTCGACCCCACGGCCGGGCAGCTGAGCACGCTCGCCCTGCTGCGCGGCCTGCGCCCCGCGCTGCTCGCCGCCGGCGTGGCCCTGTACGAGGCCAGCCCCGTGCTGCGCATCGTCCCGGGACGGACGATCTGCTTGACGACACCGCAGGGCGAGCTGCGAGCCGCGGCCCTGGTGCTCGCGACCAACGCCTACACGCCGGCACTGGGCTGGTTTCGCCACGCGATGCTGCCACTGCACTCGCACGTCCTCGCCACGGCCCCGCTCTCGCCGGCCGCTCGGTCCGCGCTCGGCTGGGGTTCCGCCGACGGCTTCAGCGACGACCTCGACCGCATCGCCTACGGCTGCCGGACCGGCAGCGGGCGCCTGGTCTTCGGCGGCGGCAGCAACGCCGCCTACCGCTACCTCTACGGCGGGCGCACGGCGCTCGCCGGCCCGGACGGCGCCGCGCGGCGCGCCGAGGCTGCGATCCGCGACACCATGGCGCGCTACTTCCCGGGCCTGAAGGACGTCGCGCCGGCTGCCGCGTGGGCCGGCACGCTGGCGATCACCCTGGACCGCGTGTGCACGATCGGCGTGGGCGGCGAGGCGGCCAACGTCTACCACGCGCTCGGCTACAGCGGCCACGGAGTCGTCCTGGCGATGCTCGCGGGACGCATCCTCTGCGACCTCTACGCCGGCGATCACGAGCCTTGGCGGGACTTTCCGTTCTACCAGCGCCGCCCGCCGCGCCTGCCGCCCGAGCCGTTGCGCTGGCTCGGCTACCAGATCTACACCCGGCTCACCGGGCGCTCGCCGCGCCGGCCCGCCTGATCGGGCAGCGGCCCGTCCGCGCGCCGCGGACGCGTCGCCCAGCGCGCTCGGATCACCCCAGGGTGCCGACCCGAGCATGCAGGTGCTGCGTGCGGTGGCTCGCGCGGGAATCAATCCCACAGGCGGTCGAGGCCGCAGGCCACCGCGGCGAAGATCGCGTCGATCTCCTCGCGCGTCACGACCAGCGGCGGCGCGATCGCGATCATGTCGCGAATGCCACGCACGATCACGCCCTGCTCGCGCACCAGGCCCGCGGCGCGCACGCCGAGCAGGGTCGTGGGGGTGAGCTCGGCGCGCCCACCCCGCGGCACGAGCTCGAGGGCTCCGATCAGGCCCAAGCCGCGCACCTCGGCGACGGCGCGGTGCGCGGCGAGCGCGCGCAAGCGAGCCTGGAAGTACGGCCCGACGTCGCCGCGCACCCGCGCCGGAAGCTGCTCGCGCTCGAGGATCGCGAGGTTGGCCAGCGCCGCCGCGGCCGCCGTGGGGTGTCCCGAATAGGTGTAGCCGTGCGCCAGGTAGCCGCCCTCGGCGAGCACCGTGGCGATCTCGTCGCTCACCAGCGTCGCGCCCAGGGGCACGTAGCCGCTGGTCAGGCCCTTGGCCATGGTCAGCAGGTCCGGGTCGAGATCCCAGAGGTCCGAGGCAAACCACGCGCCGACGCGGCCGAAGGCCGTGATCACCTCGTCGGCGACGAACAGGATGTCGTGCCGCCGGCACATCTCGCGCAGCGCGACCAGGTACGCGGGCGGCGCGACGATCACCCCACCCGCCCCCTGGATCGGCTCGACGAACATCGCGGCGATCGTCGCCGGATCCTCGTGCTCGAGGATCCGCTCGGTCTCGGCCAGGCAGAGCTCGCCGTACTGCTCGTCGCTGAGCGTGGTGCCGGCGCCGTATGCGTAGGGTCCGGGGACCTGCACGAAGCCGGGCAGCGGCAGGTCGAAGGGCGCCGTGCAGGCGGCCAGGCCCGTCATGCTCGTCGTGGCAAGCGTCACGCCGTGGTAGGCGAAGCTGCGGCTGACGATCTTGGTCTTGCGCGGCGTGCCGCGCAGCTTCTGGTAGGTGCGGATCAGCTTGAGCGCCGACTCGTTCGCCTCCGAGCCCGAGTCGGCGAAGAACGCATGGCCGAGGCGCGCCGGCGCGAGGCGGGCCAGCTCGCCGGCCAGCCGGATCGCCGGCTCGGTCGTCGTGTTGAAGAACGAGGGGTAGTAGGCGAGCTCGATCATCTGGCGGTGCACCGCGTCGGCGATCTCGCGACGGCCGTAGCCCACGTTCACGCACCACAGGCCGGCGAGCGCGTCGATCAGATCGCGGCCCGCCTCGTCCACCACGCGGCAGCCCGCACCCGAGCGGATGATGCGCGTGCCCTGGCGGTGCAGGTCGACGTGGTCGGTGAAGGGGTGGATGTGGTGCGCGGCGTCGATGCGGCGCAGCGTCTCGAGCGACAGCGGCTCCATGCTCGCGACTAGAGCACAGCCGGTCCGATCGTGGAATCCGCGCGGCGCGCCACCGCTTCGCACCCCGCGCCCCGCACCGCCCGCAGTCGTGCCGGCAGCCCCGTCAGACGATCGCACCGGCCCAGGCCGCCGCCAGATCGAGGAGCAGCAGGACGACCATGCTGACGAAGGACGCCTCGACCACGCAGCGGGAGAGCGACCAGGGCGGCTGCGCCGGGTCCTCGTCGAGCCGGTAGACGTTGGGAAAGCTGACCACGAAGTAGAGCGCGTAGTAGAAGGAGCCGATGCGCAGCATGCGGCCGACGTCGACGTACCAGACGTTGGCCACCGCGGCCGACGTGACGTAGAGGTAGGTCTCCGCCCAGGCGAAGAAAAGCGCCGTCGCGGCGACGATCACCACCCAGGCGAGCCTGCGCAGGGCGGGCGAGAGGCCCGCCGTGGCGCCCCAGACCCGGCGCATGCAAACGACCGACGCCGTGTGGTAGCAGATAAAAAATGCGACCGAGTTGAAGTACATGCCGACCGGGACCTTCTCGAAGCTCGCCATAGCCGTCGCCTCCGGCGGCCCGAGCAGGAAGGAGTCGAGGTGGAACGCCGGCGACACCCCGGGGAATCGGTAGCGCAGACCCAGCACCGCGAAGAAGTACTCGGTGTGGAAGTAGGTCGCGAAGAAGACGTAGACCGCCATGTAGACGTTGAGCTTGAGCCAGTAGCTGTCCGACCAGCGAATCCCGGCGCCCCGGCGCAGCCAGGCGGGCAGCAGGACGCAGTAGGGGATCCACATGAGGACGTTCTGGGCGAGGTGCCAACCCGTGCCGGCGTCGAGCCAGCCCATGCCCTGGACGAGCGCATTGTAGGCGAAGAAGACGGGGAGGAAAGCCAGGAATAATTTCTCCCCCCAGGCCTTGTCCGGGTTTGCCGAGAACCACTTCGAAGGCGACATGGCCGAGGTCCCTCCCCGCGCAGCCGCACCCCGCGGTCCGCGCG
>CAZGUU010000257.1:0-7791 GCA_964529315.1 uncultured Enterobacteriaceae bacterium | reverse complement strand
GCAACATCGCCGAGGGGAGAGATTCCACCATTACGGGTGGAGCGCAGAACGGCGCCGGCGCCGACTACTCCTCGATCAGCGGTGGGACAGAGAACGTGACGGGTTTCGGTGCCGACTACTCCTCGGTGAGCGGTGGTAGCAGCAATCTCGCCGACGCCGTCTCCTCGTCGATCAGCGGCGGGCAGGGCAACATCACAGAGGCCGGCGCCGAGCACTCCTCGATCAGCGGCGGCGCAGGAAACGTCACCCAGGCGGAGCGTGCGTCGATCAGCGGCGGGACGGGCGTGACCGAGAGTACGACCTACGGCTGGTCTGCCGGCTCGATCGGCGCCCTGCAAGTCGGGCGCTTCGCATCGCACTGAGTCGACGCCCGCCCGGCGCCGTGGGTGCGTGCGGCTTCGCGGAACCAGCGAGACCATGGGGGGCACACGGCAATTGCAGCCCCCACCCGTCCGCCACGTGCACCATGCCATCGTGCAGCTCTCGCTCGAGGCGAAAGACGCCAATCTCGGCTCGCCCGGCGTGCCGAGGGTTCGCTTCGCCTCCCTCGAAGGGATCTGCATCGAGGCGCGCTTCCCTGGCCCCTTGCCGCCCATGAGCCTCCAGGCCAGCCGCGGCAACGCGCTCGTCTGCCGATGACGCCGGCGGACCGTTGCACGGTCTACCAGAGGAGCTCGGACGCCAACTGCGCCGCCCACACCAGCGCAGCACGCCCGGCACGCCGCGCTGCACAGATCTCAGCCGCGCCTGTGCAGCGGCCTGCACACCGGCAAGCCGCGCGCCGTGTCCACCCCTGGCCAATCGGGCGCGGGACGGCCCGTCGCGCTGCGCACGGCACTTGCTTTGCCCGCCCGCGAGTCGAGACGACGAGGAGCACCCGCGATGATTCCTGCACGACGTCCCAAGCCTGGCCTGTGCGCTGCCGACGCACCTCGTCGCTCGCCGGCGCTGACGAGACCTCGGTGGCTCGCGGCCAAGAGCACGGCCGCGTTGACGGTGGCGCTGCCCGCCGGTCGGATGGCACGCCCGGCCTGGGCGGCGCCCGGCAACCTGGATACGACCTTCGGGGCTCGCGGCTTCGGCAGCGACGGCAAGGTGACGACGGCGATGGGCCCGGGCGGCGACTACGCCTGGGCCACGGCGATCCAGCCCGACGGCAGGATCATCGCGGCGGGCTACGCGGCCATCGGGGCGAGTGTCGACTTCGCCCTCGCTCGCTACGAGGCAGATGGCAGCCTGGACGCATCGTTTGGCTCGGGCGGGAAGGTGACGACGCCCATCGGTACGGTCGCCTCCGTCGCCTACTCGGTCGCGACCCAGCCGGACGGCAAGATCCTCGCGGCAGGCTATGCGGATAGCGGCTCGCGAGGAGACTTCGCGCTCGTGCGCTACAACGCCGATGGCAGCCTGGACGCATCGTTCGGCTCGGGCGGGAAGGTGACCACGGCGATCGGTTGGTACGACGACGTAGCCCACTCGATCGCGATCCAGCCCGACGGGAAGATCCTCGCGGGCGGCTACATGGACAGTGGCTGGAGCTACGACCTCGCGCTCGTTCGCTACAACGCGGACGGCAGCCTGGATACCAGCTTCGGCTGGAGCGGCAAGGTGACCACGGCCGCGGGCACGGGCAACGACCTGGGCTACGCGATCGCGCTTCAGGCGGACGGAAAGATCGTCCTGGCGGGTGAGACGTATTCGGGAGGGTCCAACTCGGACTTCTGCATCGCGCGATACGACTCGAGCGGCATGCTCGACTCGGGCTTCGGCTCCGGCGGCATCGTCACCACGTCGCTCAGCACCTACTACGACGGTGCCTACTCGGTCGCGATCCAGGCCGACGGAAAGATCCTGGCCGCCGGCTACAGGCTCAACGAATCGCCCCCGTGGAACTACGACTTCGCCGTCGTGCGCCTGAACGGAAACGGAAGCCTCGATGCCGGATTCGGCGCGGGCGGGGCGGCCACCGTCGCCATCGGGGCATCGGACGACGATGTGGCCTACGAGGTCGCCGTCGACGGGGAGGGCCGAGTTCTGCTCGCTGGCTACACCGCGGGAGCGAACAGGGACATGGCCGTGGCTCGGCTCGACTCCACGGGCAGCCTCGACACCACGTTCGGCTCCGGCGGCACGGCAAGCACGCCGGTTGGCAGCGGCGACGACCAGGCGCGGGGGATGGCGCTGGACGCCGACGGCCGGATCGTGCTGGCCGGCTACGCGGTCTTCGGAGCGAACCCGGACTTCGCCCTGGTCCGCTACAACCACGACGGCACGCTCGATGCCCCGAGCGCCAACCCGGGCATCGTCCGCCTCGACCTCTTCGACGCCAGCCGGGAGACGTTCGCCATCGGGCTCGCGCTCGCGCCGGACGGC
This sequence comes from uncultured Enterobacteriaceae bacterium, assembly GCA_964529315.1. Taxonomy (GTDB): domain Bacteria; phylum Desulfobacterota; class Binatia; order UBA12015; family UBA12015; genus CAZGUU01. The sequence goes on along the minus strand of CAZGUU010000257.1, from coordinate 5,418 downwards.
AAGATCGTGACCTCCGGCAACACCGGCCCGACGCCGTGGGACTTCCTCGTCACCCGGCACGACGCCGACGGCTCACGCGACTTCGATTTCGCTGGCCGGGGCTACGTCGTCACCTCGCCGGGCAGCGGCAGCGACCGGGCGCACGCTGCGTTCATCCAGCCCGACGGAAAGATCGTCATCGCGGGGTTCGCCCGCCCCGGCGCGTACGCCGACTCCGCCCTGGAGCGCTTCGCGATCGACGGAACGCTCGACCCGAGCTTCGACGGCGACGGGCTCGTGACCACGTCGTTTGCCGGCACGAGCGACGGAGCCATCTCGGCAGCCTTGCAGCCGGACGGGAAGATCGTCATCTGCGGCGCGAAGAGCTGGGAGAGCAACCCCAACCTCCTGCTCGCCCGCTACAACCCCGACGGATCCCTCGATGCGACCTTCGGCAGCGCGGGACAGGTCGAGACCGACATCTCGGGGACGGACGACGTCTGCCGGGCGGTCGCGCTGCAGCCCGACGGCAAGATCGTGGCCGGCGGCTTCACGACCATCCCCGGCAGCGGGCCCCGGGTCGCCGTGCTGCGCTACACCTCGAGCGGCGCGCTCGACACGAGCTTCGACGGCGACGGCATCGCGACCATGGCCCTCTCCCCCACGGACAACGGCATCTTCGCCCTGACCCTGCAGCCCGACGGCAAGATCGTCGGCGCGGGGTGGGCCACCGCGGGAGCCGACATCGCGGTGGTGCGCCTTTTGGCCAGCGGCGCGCCCGATGCGAGCTTCGGCTCGGGCGGCAGCGTCAGGACCCCGATCGGCCTCGGAACGGCCGCCTTCGGTGTGGCAGTCGACGGAGAGGGGCGCATCGTCGTCGGTGCCGCAGGTGGCACCACGGGCGATGCCCTCGCCCTGCGCTACACGAGCTCGGGCGTCCTCGATCCCGTCTTCGGCACGGGCGGCATCGCCGCCATCGACTTCGGCGGCGTCGACGATCAGCTCCAGGCGATCGCCGTCCAGCCCGACGGGCAGATCGTCGGCGCCGGCTATGGGACCATCGCCGGCTTGACCAAGCTCTTCCTGGTCCGCCTCGAGGGCGGTCCGATCTGCGGCGACGGCACGCCGGAGTACGGCGAGCTGTGCGATCAGGGCGCGGCCAACGGAGCCGCGAGCTCCTGCTGCTCGGTCGCCTGTACGGTGGAGCCGAGCAGCAAGACCTGCCGCCCCTCGGCGGGCGACTGCGACGTCGCGGAGAGCTGCGACGGCACGGGTGCCACCTGCCCGGCCGACACGCTCGCCCCATCGAGCACGGTGTGCCGCTCGGCGATGGGCGACTGCGACCTGCCCGAGAGCTGCACCGGCACGGCCGCCGCCTGCCCGGCCGACGCGCTCGCGCCGTCCAGCACGGTGTGCCGCTCGGCGATGGGCGACTGTGATTTGCCCGAGAGCTGCACCGGTAGCGCCGTCACCTGCCCGGCCGACGCGCTCGCGCCGTCGAGCACGGTGTGCCGCCCGGTGATGGGCGACTGCGACCTGCCCGAGAGCTGCACGGGCAGCGCCGTCGCCTGTCCGGCCGACACACTCGCTCCGTCGAGCACGGTCTGCCGCCCGGCGGCCGGCGGCTGCGACCTGCCCGAGAGCTGCACCGGTGCGGCCGCCGCCTGCCCGGGCGACACCCTGAAGCCGTCCGGCACGGTGTGCCGCTCGGCTGCCGGCGACTGCGACTTGGCGGAGAGCTGCACCGGCACCGTCGCCGCGTGCCCGGGCGATGCTTTGAAGCCACCCAGCACGGTGTGCCGTCCGGCGGCCGACGCCTGCGACTTGGCGGAGAGCTGCGATGGCCTGGACGTCGACTGCCCGGCCGACAGCGGGGTGCCCGACAGCGACGGAGACCTGGTGTGCGACGCCCAGGACCGCTGCACGAACACCGCCGGCGGGCGCGACTTCCTGGCCTCGCCCAAGCCCAAGCTGATCGTCGGCAAGATCAACACCGACACCACCGCGGGCAACGACAAGCTCTTGCTGCAGGGCGAGGTGCTGCTGCCCATCGGGACGCCCTTCAGCGCGATCAACCCCCAAGCGCACGGCGCGCGCGTCCTGCTGCTCGACGCGGCGGGCAACGAGCGGCTCGCGCAGACGCTGCCCGCGGGAACGTACGGCGGCAACGGCACCCGGGGCTGGCAGGCGGTGGGCGGCGTGCCACCCAAGAAGTGGCAGTACCTGGACAAGACCGGAGCGTTGCTCGGCGGCATCTTCAAGATGCTGGTCATCGACCGCTCGGCCAAGGTGCCAGGCCAGGTACGCGTGCAGGTGCTCGGCAAGTCGGGGACCTACCCGGTCGTCCTCGGCGACACGCCGCTCGAGGGGGTCGTCGTGCTGGGCAACCAGGCCGACGCCGCGGCCGGCTACTGCGCCGAGACGGCCTTCCTGGCCGGCGACTGCGCGTTCAACGGCGCTGGCAACCAGGTGACCTGCAAGAAGTAGCCGCGTCGGGCCCAAGCCGCGGGTCCGGGAAGGACCCGCGGCTGGCCCCGGCCCTCGAGGACGTAGAGGCCCGCGTGCCGAGGCTCGCATGGCCACGGCTCGGGCAAGAGCGCCACGGCCGGGCGCCGCGGCGGTCGGGACGTCTGAGGCACTGGCCCGAGGCCTCGACACGCAGAAGGGGTGTTCGATCATGGCTACCGATGCTCGCCGACTCCGCCGTCTTCCACTGCATGCGCCTGCAATCCGCTGTCCCGGGGGGCCGGGACAAGAGGCCGGGCCACGCCAAGCGCCACGCAGGGGCCTCGGCCTGGGCGATCTGGCCCTCCTTGGCGCCGCTCTTCTCTGTCTGCCGAGCGCGGCAGCCGCGGCGCCGGGCGATCTCGATGCGACGTTCGGCACCGGGGGCAAGGCGACCGTCACGGTCGCGTCAGAGAGCTACGGCAGCGCGGTCGCAATCGATGCCATGGGACGCGTGGTCGTCGCTGGATACCGCTACACGGCGGCCAGTAGCAACGACTTCGCGGTGGTCCGTCTCGGTGACGATGGCGTGCTCGACCCCTCGTTCGACGGCGATGGCAAGGTCGCGACGCCGATCGGATCGGGCATGGACGTCGCGTACGGAGTGGCAATCGATTCCCTGGGCCGGATCGTCGTCGTCGGGAAGTCGCATGACGGCAGCAAGGACACCTTTGCCGTCGTCCGCTACGACGCCAACGGCGCTCTCGATTCCACGTTCGACGGAGATGGGATCGTCACCACCGCGATCAGCTCGCTTGGCTCAGAGGCGTACGCCGTGGCGCTCGACCTCGCCGATCGCATCGTGGTGGCCGGCTTCGCTCGCACCTACCCGGGGGTCGGCGAGTTCGCCGTGGCTCGCTATACGACGGGCGGCATGCTCGATTCCTCGTTCGACGGCGACGGCATCGCGATGACGTCGGGGACGCTCTTCGAGGCGTTCGGCGTCGCCATCGACGGCGCCGGGCGTATCGTCGTCGCCGGCCGCAGCAACCTCGCTCGCTTCGACTCGAGCGGCGCGTTGGACCCGACGCTCGACGGAGACGGCGTCGTCTCCCTTCCCGGCATGTGGGCCACGTCGGTGGCGATCGACGGGTCTGGCCGGATCGTCGTCGCCGGCAAGAGCAACAGCGATTTCACCGTGCGCCGTTTGCGCGCCGACGGCAGCCTCGACCCCTCCTTCTCTGGCGGTGCGGTGACGACGCCGATCGGCTCGGCGCTCGACGATGGCCGCGCGGTGGCAATCGACAGCGCGGGGCGGATTCTCGTCGGCGGCTACACGGTCAACGCCGGCAACTGGGACTTTGCCGCCGTGCGCTACCGTCCCGACGGCAGCCTCGACCCGCTGTTCGATGGCGACGGAATCGTCACCACCGCAATCGGTGCTGGGACGGATGTCGGGCTCGCCGCCGCGGTGGATGGAGCCGATCGGCTGGTCGTCGCGGGCTACTCGATCGGCTCGGCAAGCGCTCACGCCGTCGTGCGCTACGAGGGTGGACCGCCGAACACGCCGCCCGTCGCGCGGCTCGAGCTCCTTCCGGAGCGTTGTGTCGCCGCGGCCTCGCTCGCCCTGGACGCGAGCACCTCGTTCGACCCCGACGCGTGGGACAGCATCGTGCGCTACGAGTGGGACGTCGACGACGATGGTGACGTCGACGCAGCCAGCTCCGTGCCCATCACGGCTCTGAGCTGCGGCCCTTTGGAGCTCGGAAGCCACTCCATCCGCCTGCGAGTGACGGATGGCCTGGGCGCGACGGCAACGACGGTCGGCACGATGGTGCGGGCTGCTTGCGGTGACTCGATCCTCGACTCCGGAGAGATCTGCGACGACGGCAACACGGTGGACGCGGACTGCTGCTCCTCTGCCTGCCAGATCGAGGCCGCTGGAACGGTGTGTCGAGCCGCTCTCGGCGACTGTGACGTGGCCGAGGTCTGCGATGGCGCGAGCCCGGCCTGTCCTGCCACGAACGCTCTCGCTCCCGCCGGAGCACCCTGCGCCAGCGACGGCAACGTCTGCACCGATGATGCTTGCGACGGGGCTGGTGCCTGCCTGCACTCGAGCAACGCGGCCCCCTGTGACGACGGCGTCTTCTGCAACGGCTCCGATGGCTGTACCAACGGCTCGTGCTCGGCCCATGCGGGCAACCCCTGTGCCGCAGGTGCCGAGTGTGCCGATACCTGCAACGAGGCGGCCGCGACTTGCCTCAGGGCGGCCGGTACCCCTTGCAGCGACGATGGCTCGCTCTGCTCGACCGACCAGTGCGACGGATCGGGTGCATGTGTCCACGTCGCGGGGCACGCTGGTACGGTCTGCCGGCCGTCGGCCGGTGACTGCGACCTGGCCGAGAGCTGCACCGGCTCGAGCGTATGGTGCCCCGCCGATCAGCTCGCGCCATCGAGCATCGTCTGCCGTCCGGCGATCGATGCCTGCGACCTGGCCGAGAGCTGCGACGGGCTGGCGGCCGACTGCCCCGCCGACAGCGGCGTACCCGACAGCGACGGCGACCTGGTCTGCGATGCCGAGGATCGCTGCACCAACCCCGCCGGCGCACGCGACTTCCTGGCCTCGCCCAAGCCCAAGCTGATCGTCGCCAAGATCAACACCGACACCACCGTGGGCAACGACAAGCTGGCGGTGCAGGGCGAGATGCTGCTGCCGATCGGGACGCCGTTTACGGCGATCAACCCGCAGGCGCACGGCGCGCGCCTGCTGCTGCTCGATGCCACCGGCAACGAGCTCTTCGCCCAGACGCTCCCGGCGGGCATCTACGGCGGCAACGGCACCCGGGGCTGGCAGGCGGTGGGCGGCGTGCCGCCCAAGAAGTGGCAGTACCTGGACAAGACCGGCACGCCGCTCGGCGGCATCTTCAAGATGCTGGTGATCGACCGCTCGGCCAAGGTGCCAGGCCAGGTGCGCGTGCAGGTGCTCGGCAAGTC
>CAZGUU010000256.1:7536-7830 GCA_964529315.1 uncultured Enterobacteriaceae bacterium | reverse complement strand
CATCGGCCTGCTCGCCGGCTGCTCGGGCGACGAGCCCGCGCGGCAGGTCGCCGTGCCGGGACGCCCCGGAGGGACGAAGAGCGCCGCCGCGGTGCGCGCCGAGCGCCGCGCCTTCGACGGCGCCCCGCCGGTGATCCCGCACCGGCCGATGGGCGCCGCCTGCGTCTCCTGCCACAACCAGCGCGGCATGGACGTGGCCGGACTGGGCTTCGCGCCCGCCTCGCCGCACGAGCAGACCCGCGGCCTCTCCGCGACCAGCCGCTGCGCGCAGTGCCACGTCTTCGCCCGCACCGA
>CAZGUU010000256.1:0-7526 GCA_964529315.1 uncultured Enterobacteriaceae bacterium | reverse complement strand
CCGGTGATGCCGCACCCGCTGTTCATGCGCGAGAACTGCATCGCCTGCCACTCGGGCCCCGCGGCGCGCGAGGAGATCCGCACCCCGCACCCCGAGCGCGAGCGCTGCACCCAGTGCCACGTGCCGGTGCGCACGGCGGAGCTCTTCGAGCGGCGCTGACCGGCCGGCTCGGCAGCCCGGGGCAACGCCCGACCAACCGGTCGGACGTGCCGGCGCGCGTCGCTCGCCTCGCGCGCGTCGCTCCGCCCGAGGCGAGCGACGCGCGCGAGGGCCCGCCTGCCGATTTCTCGTGCGGACGCCCTTGCCCGAGGGGCCAGCCTCTAGCCCGAAGGAACGGTGTTCCGTCGGAATGAACGCCCACGTGGCGAGCCCGAAGCCGGCCCACCTCTCTCGAGGGGGGTCAGGAGGATTCGCCCATGAGCCGGCGCACGGCCAGAACCCCGCGTCAGGGTGAGAGAATGACTGGCAGGATCGGCAGGATTCGCCGGTCGCGACGGCATCGCCTGGCGGCGTGGCTTTGCGCGACCCTGCTCGGCGCGGCGGCGCTCGCGCTCGCGGTGGGCGAGCCTTGCGACGAGGCCGGCTGTCCCGAGGGTCAGACCTGCGTCGATTCGCTCTGCCGGCCAGACGAGCCCTGCTCGGGCCCGGACTGCTTGCCCGATACCCCCTGCGCCAGCGACGCCGACTGCCCGAGCTACCAGGCCTGTGTCGACGGCGTGTGCGAGAACCTGCCGCTGCCGGAGTGCGGGGCGGTCGTCGCGTGCCCGGACGGCCAGGTCTGCGACAGCGGGCACTGCGTCGGCGCACCGGCCGACGAGTGCAGCCACACTCGGCCGTGCCCGGACGGGGAGATCTGCGTCGCCGGGCGCTGCGATCCGGGCGAGCCGACGGGATGCCAGTCGGACACCGAGTGCCCGGGCGGCTCCGTGTGCCAGGGCGGCCGCTGCGTGTCCCGAATCTACGACCCGCCGGCGCTCACCCCGCTCGACCTGCCGGAGCCCCCCACCACGCGCACGCACGCCGACGACCCGCCGGTGTGGAACCTTCCCGACGACGACGATCCCTTCGGCGACGTCACGCCCATGCCCCCGCAAGCGTGCGGCACGGATGCTGGCGGCGACTACGTCTGCTGCTCGCACGGCCGCGGCTGGAGCTTCGAGAAGGACCAGGTCGACGATCTCGGCTTCTCGCTCTACGAGCCCTGGGCGGCGTCGGGCACGGCCTTCGCCCGCGGCCCGGTCTACGGCAACAACGTCCACATCGATCGCATCGAGCCGCCGGGCTACACGAGCTCCGCGGCGGCCGGCCCCGCCGCCAACGTCGGCGGCGACTACTGGGCGTTCTCGCGCGACGTAAACCAGCAGGGCAAGTGGTGGATCGGCTCCTCGGACCTGCGAGCCGACCCCAAGGACCTCCCGGGCGGGCGCCTGGCCGAGAAGGCCACCGGGAGGCTGCGCTCCCCGCGCATGAAGATCGATGCGGACTACATCCGCTTCTTCATCGGCGGCCGGTCCATGCCGAGCCAGCGCGTGCAGCTCGAGATCTACGAGCCCAACCCGGTCGAGCGCGCGAAGCTCGCCAAGCTCTACGACGGCATCGGCGTGAGCGAGCTGCCGGGCGCCGCGACCTACCTGCCGGTGCCGCCGGCCAACCTGAAGTGGGTGGTCGTACGCGCCTCGGCCCCGAGCGACTCCAACGAGTTCATGCACCGTCGCGTCGTCTGGGACGTCAAGGACTTCAAGGGCAAGATCGCCCGCATCCACATCATCGACAGCAACCGGTGGGGCTGGCATCCGATCGGCCACGGGCACGTCAACGTCGACGAGGTCCTCTGCACCGACGAGCTCGACGACGGCCCGACCTTCCTGCCCCCTCCCCCGGGGGGTCGCGAGCCCGCGAAGGTGGGCGCCAAGGAGACGCCGATCCCGCTCTGGGGGACGACCGACACCCACGCCCACCCCTTCGCGAACCTGGCCTTCGGCGGCAACCTCCAGTGGGGCGATCCGCACGACGAGCTGGCCGACGTCTACAGCTGCAACGGCGAGCTGCCCGCGATCGGCGAAGGCAGCAACCCTCTGCGCCCGGAGGTGCACCAGCACCCGGCAGACCAGTGCGGTGCATCCGAGCTCCTCAACGCCACGGTCGCAGCTCTGCCTTGCTTCCTCTTCGCCAACAACATCGCGTCCTGGCCGATCTCCGTGACCTGCGCGGAGGCCGTGTGGGACGTCCTGGACGTGCTCATGAACATGTCGCTCGTCCAGGTCGAATCGCTGCACGGCTCGCCGTCGCCATTCTCCGGTGGCGTCACGATCACCGGGGCGCGCGAGGTCCTGCAGGAGCTGACGCCGTTCATGAACACGCTGCGCGACCTCGGCCCGTATCCCAAGGACGTCTTCCCCGACCTGGCGGTTCTCGCCGCCTCCCTGCCGGAGCACGTCGCGGGCCTGGTCGAGCGGCTGGCGTGGGACACCGACGACGGCCGCCACTCGCAGCACGGCATCAAGGGCCATCAGATCTACCAGAAGGACATGATCCGCCGCGCTCACCAGGGCGGCCTGCGCCTGATCGGCCTCGACGTGATCGACTCGCGGACGATCACGAGCTCGCTCGGCGCATTGTACGACGAGTGGCGCGTCATCCGGGACACCGTGTACTCGGCGCGCCACCTGGTGTCGTGCGGCGACGATCCGCTCTTCCCGACGCCGGGGCCGCTGTGCGACATCGCCGGAATCGCCTACTCGCCAGCGGACGTCCGCTCGCTCGTCGCAGCCAACAAGCTCGCCATCGTGCTCGGCACCGAGACCGACGAGCTCGGGGTGCCGCGCGACCCGATCACCATGGGGCTCTTCGGCCACCCCGGGGTGACGGACTCGATCGACCTCCAGATCGAGGACCTGCATGCGCTCGGCATCCGCAAGGTGACCGCCATCCACGCGCTCAACAACCCGCTCGGTGGCGCCGGCATCTTCAACGACACCTATCTGACGGGAACCAACGAGCTCTCGAACGTCCTCGACCCGGGTAAGGTGGAGAGGAGCTCGCTCACCATTCCCTTCTTCGTCGCCGGCAACTTCACCGAGGACATGTTCGCCATCAAGCACTGGGAGACCGATCCCGACGATCTCTCCTGGACCGAGTGGTACCAGGACCACGGCGGCTGGGTCGCGCTCGATCAGACGCTGGGCGACGACTGGATCGGCGGCGGCGTCACCTTCAAGTACGGCTTCCCGTCGGTGGCCACGCCGCTCGGATTCCCCGCCAACTCGGAGAACGTGGGCGGCGTGCCGGCGTTCACCTCCAAGGGCACGTGGTCCGGGGTGGACGAGGTGCAGCACCTGAAGGACGTCGATCAGCTCTTGAAGGGCGGGGACATGTGCAAGGTGGATGGCGCCGGACTCCCGCTCGGAGCCAAGGTGGACTGGGTCCCGGACGAGGTCAAGGAAGAGTACGCCTCGAACCAGGGCTTCGCCAACGCCGTGGGCCTGCGACCGGCCGGCAAGCACGCCATCGAGCTCCTCATGCAGCGCGGCATGATCATCGACCTCGATCACTTCTCCCAGGAGGCGCGCGTCGATACGCACGAGGTCGCCAAGCAGGCCGGCAAGTGGGTATTCGAGGACGAGGAGCGCCTGTACCCCTTCTTCGGTGTGCACACGAACTCGCGGACGCACGAGCGCCACGGACCCTTCCCGGACGTCGACGCCCTTCGCAGCCAGCGCGGCTACACCGCCGAAACCGACCGCACGCTTCCCGAATTCGTGCGCTCCAAGCAGGACGGCGGCACCTTCTCACCCGGCGCGAACGCCGGCTACATGACCGACTCGCCGGAGCACGAGCCGCAGGTGCGCAACGACTGCGACTACAGCGCCAAGAGCTTCGCGCACCGCTACCTCTGGATGATGGGCGTCATGGAGGGGCGCGGGCTCACGCCCTCGACCGACATGAGCCCGTTCTTCACCCCCGCCGCACCGCGCTTCGGCCAGTACCAGTGCCACCTGCGCACGAGCTACCACGATGACATGTTCGGGCTCTCGACGGCCGACGGCGAGTTCTATCGCCTCTGCCCGCCCGACTTCCCGGCCCTCGCGACCGAGCAGTGCAAGTCGCACCAGTGGCCGCACGACTGGCAGCCGGACGAGCCCGGCAAGGAGATGTGCAAGATCTGGGGGCGCATCACGCCTGGCTGCCCGACCTACGACAACCTCCAGCGGCAATATGCGGAGGGCGCGGGCGTCTGGTACGAGGACTACTCCGGGCGCGAGGACGACGAGCAGCCGACCCAGGACGCCGCCGGTCCCCAGGTGACCTGGATCGTGGCGCGCCGCAGCTGGGAGGAGCGCGACGACGCGGCGCCGCGCGCGGAGGTCGACGAGCGGGTGGCGATCGGCGGTGCTCGCCAGATGTGGCCGATGAAGAAGATGAAGACCGCCGCCGGGTGGAAGCTCGATCAAGCCAAGAACACCGGCTGGGACGTCAACCTCGACGGCTTCCAGCACATCGGCCTCTACCCCGACTTCCTCCAGGACGTGCGCAACGTCGGCGTCTCCTGGGAGCGCATGACGCCGATGTTCAACGCGGTAGAGGACTACGTGCGCATGTGGGAGCGCCAGTGCGAGCTCGCCGACCGCTGGGCAGCGAACGACGCCAGCGTGCCCGGCTGCCAATGAGGTCGATCTCGCGGGCCGGCGCCCCCCTCTGCACCGCGTGAGCCTCCGGGCCGCGAGCTTCGGCGAGGCCCAGGAGTAGCCGCGGCGGAGAGCCGAGCTCGAGCCGTCCCCGCGTTCCGCAGGCGGGGCGTCCCGCATCGCAACGTCCGGGAGCAGATCCCACCGGCGCGAAGGAACGGTGTTCAATCCGATCGAACGCCCATCGTACAGAATGCAGGAAGCCTCCACGCGGTGGAGCGACAAGGAGTCGAAGATGAGCCTCGAGACCATCACGCAGATGCCATGTGGGGCGGCAGCCAGCCGGCCCGGTGCCGGTCGGCAAGCGGCCCGTCTCACGAACGGCGTCTCCGGCCCAGTATCGAGGCGGCCCGCTGGCAAGGATCGCGAGCGCTTCGCTGGGCGAGCTCCCGAGGTGAGCCAGCACGACGCAGCCAGCGAGGCTGCCTTCGCGGCGGGACGCGGGCGGGAGCTGCGGGGTGCGACACCGGCCTGGCTGCGAGCCGCAGGGGCAGCCGCCCTGCTGCTCGCGTGCGCGCTGCCGGCGGCGCCGGCAGCCGCCCAGAACGCCGTCCCCGGCGGTCGATTCGACAGCCCTGACAGCATCGTCGGGTGGGGCGCCGGCAACACCGCCGGCTACACCGACGTGTCGTACCAAGCCGGCGAGGATGCCGGCGGCCACCCGGGGAGCGGGTCGGCTCGGGCGTCGAATCATTACTCCGGCAGCGATGCCGTCTCCACCATCTTGCGCTGTGTGCCGATCGTGCAGGGAAAGGCGTACTACGCCTACGCCCGCGTTCGCTTCGACGCCGGAGAGCCGGCGGCCGGCTATGCTGCCTTGTGGGTGTACCCGTACACCAGCACCGATTGCAGCGGCTCCTCGGTGATAGCCTGGTATGGCAGCTTTGCCGAGACAGAGGACGGCCGCGGCGTCTGGCACCGCCTCGAGATGGGCAGCATCGCGGCGGCCAAGTTCCCGGCCGTCGCCACTGCAAAGAGCGCGCTCGTCGAGATCCGGATCTGGAAGTCGCCCGCGGGCGGAGCCCTCTCGATCGACCTGGACGACGTGTTCGTCGCGCCGGTCGGCGAGCCGCTGTGCAATGGACTCGTCCCGACCATCGGCGGCACCGACGGCGACGACGAGATCGCCGGCACGGCGGGTCCCGACGTGATCGTCGGCTTCGCTGGCAATGACGTGATCGCGGCGGGTGGCGCCGACGACGTGATCTGCGCCGGCAAGGGTGCCGATGTCGTCGAGGGCGGCAAGGGCAGCGACGCGATCTTCGGCGGCGGCGGCCGGGACAGCCTGAACGGCGGCGACGGCGACGACGAGATCAACGGCGGCCCTGGCAACGACGACCTGAAGGGCCGGACCGGCCACGACTTCCTGATCGGTGGCACGGGCACCGACGTCTGCGACGGTGGCGCCGACGACGACGACGCAAGCGGCTGCGAGACGACGATCTCCGCCCACTGAGCGCGCTCACCGCCGGGCCTCTCGCGCCACGTGGGAGGCCCGGCGGCGGTGCGCGCGCGCCGAGCGCAAGGCATGGCGATCGACCCGCCGGCGACCTCCGAGCCGAGCAGCACGCGGCGACGATTCCGCTCGACTGCCAGGGACTCGCTGCAGGACTACAGGCTCGTCCCGATCGCCACGGCCACCGTGTGCCGCTCGACATCGAGCCGAATGCCCCTGGCATCCAGCGCTTCGTCACCGCAGAGCTCGACGAGGTGACGCTCGTCGACTCGCCCGAGGCCGAGGGCGGCGCTCCGAAGTCCGCGCACCCCCGCTCAGCCCGTCTCCATAGCCGTCAGGATCTCTCGCTTGAAGCGAGCGAAATCCGGGAGCTTGGTCGTGACGGTCTCGAAGACGATCTCGTCGAGGACGTGGCCGTACTCGTGCACGAGAATGTTTCGGCACCCCTTCATGCGCTTGATCGTGTCACGCATCTCCGTCGACAGGACGCCGTACGCGCCGAGCTTGTCGAAGAGATCCTCCTCCTCCGCCGGCAGCCCGAGTCGGAGACCCGTGACCACGAGGCCACATACGTCGATCACGCACTCGACGGAGATCTGCAGCAGCCGCTCGCAGGCTCGCCGCTTCTCGACACCGCGATACTCCTCGAGGCTCCGAGGAAGGATGCCCTCGAGCTCGCGGAGATAGCCGTCCATCTCGTCGAGCTTCGCCAGGATGCGATCACGGTCGAGCACGAGCGACCTCGGCCAGGTAGGCCTCGTAGCGAGGGCGGAACGACTCGAAGGCTCGGGCGGTCCGCAGGGCCAGATCGTAGAGCGCCTCCTCGTCGCGGACGAAGAGGACGCATCCTTCCTTCAGTACGCGCCGGCGAACGTAGAGCGGCAGCCGCTGGAACACCTGCAGGTCGAGATCGGCGTGCATGGCGTAATCGAGCAGCTTGCGGCCGACCTCGAACGGATCTCGCGGGGGCGATGCGAGGACCAGGCACAGGTCGACGTCGGACTCGGCACGGGCATCGCCACGCGCTCGACTGCCGAAGAGAACGACCGCGAGCACGTCGCGATCCGCCCGAGCCTGGTCGAGCACGCGCCGGATCTCGCGGTCCGCATCCACCGAGCGCTGCACTACCACCGGGCCGGGCTCGCTCCAACCGGCGGCCGGTCCCCCGGGCGCCCGGGCGAGGCGGGCGGCGTGGCGGAGATGCCCAGCTCGAGCAGGCGGCACTCGATCGGGCCGTTGAACAGCACGTGCCGGGCGCGCGTGCGCAGGCCGAGCGAGCGTGAGAGCGGGCCCGTCGGGGCGAGGACGAATGCGTCCCAGCCGAGCATGTGGCGCCGCAGCACGTCGCCGAGCGTGCGGTAGAGCGCTGCGGCGGCCTCCGTGGT
>CAZGUU010000255.1:0-7849 GCA_964529315.1 uncultured Enterobacteriaceae bacterium | reverse complement strand
CACCGGGCGCTCGCGCTCCTCGTGGAACAGCTTGGTGTGCACGCGCCCGGTGCGGGCGGTGACCCGCCAATCGATGGTGCGCGCGTCGTCGCCCGGCTGGTAGATCCGGGCCTCGTCGAACTCCATGCCGCGGCCGCGAAACGCCGAATCGTAGGATCCCGAGTGCAGCGTGCGGACGCGGCCGCGCGGTGCGAGCGGCGCGTGCGCGGCGCGGCCGCGCTGTCGGACGAGCTCCTCGACGCTCGCGGCGATGCCGTAGCGGTCGTTCATGCGGTTGCCTCCTGCGTGGGATGGAGCGCGGGGCTCGCGCCCCGGCTCAGACGAGCGGCACGCGCTCGAGCAGCGTGGCGATGAAGGCGTCGGGCGTGAGGCCGTCGGCCTCGGCCTCGAAGCCGAGCAGCACGCGGTGGCGCAGCACGTCGCGGGCGACGGCGTGCACGTCCTCGGGCGTGACGAAGTCGGCGCCGCGCAGCCAGGCGTGTGCCCGCGCGCAGCGGTCGAGCGCGATCGTGCCGCGCGGGCTCGCGCCGCAGCGCACCGCCTGGGCCAGCTCGGGCGCGTAGGCGCCGGGCGAGCGCGTCGCCAGCACGAGCTGGATGACGTACTCCTCGAGCGCCGGCGACACGTAGACGTCGAGCACCTCGTTGCGCGCGGCGAAGATCGTGCTCTGCGCGATGGTGACCGGCGCTGGCGACGTTTCGCCGCGCGCCTCGCGGCGCACCAGCTGGAGGATCTTTCGCTCCGAGCCGGCCGCGGGGTAGTCGATGCGCACGTGCATCAGGAAGCGGTCGAGCTGAGCCTCGGGGAGCGGGTAGGTGCCCTCCTGCTCGATCGGGTTCTGCGTCGCCATGACCAGGAAGAGCCGGGGCAGGGCGTAGGTGCGCCGCCCGACCGTGACCTGACGCTCGCCCATCGCCTCGAGCAGTGCCGACTGCACCTTGGCCGGCGCGCGATTGATCTCGTCGGCCAGCACCAGATTGTGAAACAGCGGCCCCGGCTGGAAGGCGAAGCTGCCGTCCTCGGGCCGGTAGACGTCGGTGCCGGTCAGGTCGGCGGGCAGCAGGTCCGGCGTGAACTGGATGCGGTGGTCGTCGCCCTCGATGGCGCGAGCCAGCTCGCGCACCGCCTTGGTCTTGGCCAGGCCGGGTGCGCCCTCGACGAGCAGGTGTCCGTCGGCGAGCAGGGCGACGAGCAGGCGATCGACCAGGACGTCCTGGCCGAGGATGCAGCCGTTCATGTGCTCGCGCAGGCGGGTGAGCTGCGGGTGGATCTCCGTCGCGCGGGGCAGGGTGGCGACGGACTCGTGGGTCGGCATGGACTCTCCTCCTCGGGCGCGCTGGCGTGCGCCTCGGTTGCTTGGGCGCAATCGCCCGTTCGCCGGGGAGAGACGTTGGGCGGGGTCGGGAAAGTCCTTTCCGCGACGTGAACTTCCGTTCATGTCGCGCAGGCGGGGGATCGGCAGACCATCCGGGTGACGGACGACGCTCTGCTCGCAGGGCGCACGACAGGAAGTGACGTAGGTCGGCTCGAGCGGCCCTGCGCTGCTCGCGGATCTCGTTGCCGCGCCGTCGCCCACCGTGATAGCGATTGCCGGCGCGAGCGCCTTGCGGGAGGCGAGGGGGCGGGTCCCGTACGGGCGCTTTGCAGAGCGGGTGCGGCTCGCGCTTTGGCGCTCGCAGCGGCGGGCTGCGACCACCGCGGCGGCCGCGTCGCCGTCGATCAGGGAGGATCCGGAAATGACCAGAGAAAGAGGCCAGCGCATCGCGATCGCGACACTCTCGCTCCTGGCCGTCTGCGGCCTGGCCTGGCGGGCGATTGCCACCGAGGAGCTGGGCTCGGGGGCCTACTCGGAGAAGAAGATCAAGTTCGGGCAGAGCTCGGCAGCGATGCGCGACACGCTCACCCTGCCCGGCCGCATCGCCGACAACTTCCTCGCGCCCACGGCGAGCCAGCTCCAGGCGTTCGCCGGCTCGAATGTGACGCTCAAGGTGGGCTCCTACTGCCGCACCTTCGGCCCGCTGGTCGACAAGTCGGGGCTCAGGAAGAGGCTCCAGGTGAAGACCTCCGACTTCTCGACGGGTGAGATCTTCAAGGCCACGTTCGCCGAGGGCTCGACGCCCGGCAGGCTCGGCACGGCGATCTCGATCCGCAAGACCAGCCATTCGTTCCCCACCGGGACCTTCCCCCGCCCGCACAGGTCCGGGGATCCGACCTCCATTCCCGTGACCCTGATCGTGGGAAGCGTCGGCGGCACGTTCGACACGATCACCGGCGCTCGCCTGCCGTTCAGCGATCCCGGCCAGCAGACGGCAACCGAGGAGCTGCCCGACCGCCAGGCGCTCGAGCTGGAGGACGTCTGGACGTTCCCCGGCAAGGCCGGCCAGAAGGTGAGCTTCCGCGTCGACACGGTGGGCGCCTCACCCTCCGGGCTCGACCTCGCCGCCGAGCTGGTCGCGCCCGATGGGTCCGTCCTGAAGAAGGCGGACGACGAGGCCGACTGCACGGTGCCGACCGCGTGTGGCTTCCGCTGCCCCGAGGTCACGGGCTTCGTGCTTCCCAGCGACGGCACCTACTCGATCGTCGTCCACGACTTCGGCGCCGCTTCGGATGGCTGCGACAGCGGCGGGACGTACAGCCTGAGCATCTCGGAGCCCGCGTGCACCAGCGCGACGCTGGCACTGGACAGCGACGACACCGGCTCGGCTTCGCGCGCCTTCCTGTCCGCGCCGGGGGATCTGCTCGAGTGATCGGGACGGCCTCGCCCCGTCCCGCAGCCTGGTGGGGGACCCGCGCGCTCGGGTCGGGGCTCCCGTGCCAGGGGCGGGCGGCGGGGTCGCGCCGCGGCGGAGGCCCGCCGCACTCGTTCGGTGCGCTGGTCGTCGGACTCGCGCTGCTGGCCCCGCTCGCGAGCACCCGGGCGGAGCCGCCGCTCGGCACGGCGTTCGTCGAGGTTGGGCGCCAGCACTTCGAGAAGTACTGCGCATCGTGCCATGGAGTGGACGCGCGCGGCGACGGACCGGTCGCCAGCGAGCTCAAGCGGCGCCCCGCCGACTTGACGCAGATCGCCAAACGCCGCGACGGGCGGTTCCCCGCTGGGCACGTCGCCGCGGTCATCGACGGCCGGACGCTGGTCGCCGCGCACGGTGGGCGGGAGATGCCGGTTTGGGGCGAGCGGCTGGCGGCGGAGATCCCGAACCCGGATACGGCCGACCAGGTGACTCGTGGTCGGATCTCCTTCATCGTCGAGTACCTGGAGACGCTCCAGCGCTAGCCCGCTCGCCTCGGCGGGCTTCGCAGCGAGGCGACGGAGCGCGTTGCGGCGGCTGGCGGCCGATCCGCCATCGCGGCAGAAGGTCGAGAGAGAAGCGGGCCAAGGGCGCACGGGCGCCCCCGCTCGCCGAGGAGCTGCGAGATGCTGAAGCTGTACCACCACCCGCTCTCGACCTTCGCGCGGCGCGTGCGCATCGCGCTGCTCGAGAAGCAGATCCCCGCCGAGCTCGTCGTGGTCGACATGGCCTCCCGCGAGCACCGCCAGCCGGCCTACGTCGCGCTCAACCCTTACGGCCGCGTGCCGACGATCGAGGAGGACGGCTTCGTGCTCTACGAATCGGCGGCGATCCTCGATTACCTGGAAGCGACCCACCCCGATCCGCCGCTCGTCCCGGCTGATGCGCGCGGCCGCGCCCTGGTCTCGATGCACTCGCGCCTGTGCGACGGACAGCTGGCGCGGCAGACCACGACCATCGTCTTCCCCAAGCGCTTCCTGCCGCGCGAGCGCTGGGACGAGGCGGTGATGGGGCAGGCCAAGCGGGAGATCGAGCGACATCTGGAGATCGTCGAGCGGCAGATCGCCGGGCGCGAGTGGATGGTGGGTGATCGTTATTCGCTGGTCGAGGTCTGCTACACGCCGTTCGTCGCGTTCTTCCCGCTGATGGAGATCGCGCCGCCGCCGGCCGTCGCCGCGTGGAGCGAGCGCATGCTGGCGCGGCCCAGCGCTCGCGCGACCGACCCCACCGGCTGACGGGCGACCGCGCATCCTGGGCGCCGCCGTCACCGGTGCGTTGGGCTTCACCGTGGGCTCGGGTCTCTGCCTCGACGACTCGGACAAGGCCGCAACCCAGCGCTCGATCGTCCTTCGGCCTCTTCGGCTCCGGAAATCCCGGCCGTAGGAGCTCGCCCCGGCGCATCTGGGATCGACGCCGGGTGCGCGGACGCCTCGTACGAAGCCCGGGCCGGCATCGTCGCGTCCATAGAACGACGTCCGGTCCGCGAGGTACGGGAGGGCGCCTGAGATCTGGCGATCGCGTCGGCTCCTCCTCCAGCCCCCAGCCGGGGCGCATTGCCGCTGGCGCAAGCCCCCACGGTGTGGTGTGAGGGGATCGCGATGGGAACCCTGCGCTCTCTCGCGCTACTGTCGTTCGCTGCGCTGGTGGCGATGGCCGCCGTGCTCCTCTGGCTTCGTCCCTCGGCGCCGCCGGCGCACCGCGTCTTCCTCAACGGAACCGTCCTGACGATGGACGCCGCCGATCGCGTCGCCGAGGCGGTCTCCGTGCGCCATGACCACATCGACGCCGTGGGATCGAACGACGAGGTCCGCCGCTCGATCACATCCGGAACCGTCGTCGTCGACCTCGGCGGACGCACCCTGATGCCCGGTTTCATCGACGCTCACGGCCACTTTCCCGGCTCCGGCATGCGCGAGATCGTCGCCAGCCTCGAGAGCCCGCCGGTCGGGTCGGTGCGCGCCATCGCCGACATCCAGGAGGCGCTGCGGCGGCGGCTCGCCGCCGGGCTCTCCGGCGACTGGCTGATCGGCATCGGCTACGACGACTCGCTGCTCACCGAGAAGCGCCATCCGACCCGGGCCGATCTCGACGCCGTGTCCGCCGAGGTCCCGATCATCGCCATGCACGTGTCCATCCACATGGGCGTCGGCAACGGCGCGGCGCTAGCCGCGCTCGGCATCGACCGGACGACACCGGATCCGCCGGGCGGGGTGATCGACCGCGATCCGCAGAGCGGCGAGCCAACGGGCCTGCTGCAGGAGACCGCGTTCGCTCCCGCCCAGAATCTCCTGTTCGCGGGATCGCTGCGCGACCGCATCGCGATCATGCGCCGGGCAACGGCCGACTATGCCGCGGCCGGCGTCACGACGGCGCAGGCCGGTGCGGTCGGCGTCGGCGCGATCCGCTCGCTTTCCTGGGCCTCCTGGCTCGGCCTGATCCCGATGCGCCTCGTCGTCTGGCCGGAGCACGCGCGCGCCGGCGCGGCCGTGCTCGCGGGGAAGCTCGACCGGGATGCCCACCGGACGGATCTCTTCGAGATCGGCGCTCTCAAGATCATCGCCGACGGCAGCATCCAGGGCTACACCGGCTACCTCGGGGCGCCGTACCACACGCCCCACCGCGGCGACGCCACCTACCGCGGCTACCCGGCGATCGGGCGCGATGAGCTGCGCGAAGCCGTCCGCGCCTACCACCTCGCTGGCTGGCAGGTCGCCGTCCATGGCAACGGCGATGCCGCCATCGACGAGATTCTCGATGCCGTGGCGGCAGCGCAGGCGGCCCGCCCGGATCCCGACGCACGGACGATCCTCGTCCACGCGCAGATGGCCCGCGACGACCAGCTCGAGCGCATGAAGCGCCTGTCGGTCACGCCGTCGTTTTTCTCCGCCCACACGTACTACTGGGGCGATCGCCACCGGGACGTCTTTCTGGGGGCGGAGCGGGCACGGCACATCAGCCCGACCCGCTCGGCCGCCTCGCGCGGCCTGCGCTTCAGCGTCCACCTCGACACCCCGGTCGTGCCGATGGACCCGCTGCTGCTCGTCTGGAGCACGGTGAACCGGGTCTCGACCGGCGGGCAGGTGATCGGCGCCGAGCAGCGGCTCGCGCCCACCGAAGCGCTGCGCGCGGTGACGATCGACGCCGCCTGGCAGCTCCGCCACGAGGGCGACCGCGGTTCGATCGAGCCCGGCAAGCTCGCCGACCTCGTCGTTCTGTCGGCCGATCCCCGAGCGGACCCGGCGGCGATCCGCGACGTCCGCGTGCTCGAGACCATCGTCGGTGGCCGCACGATCCACGCCGTGCCGGCCGCTCCTGAGGGGGCAACGAGCTGAGCGTTCGGTGAAGGGCGCACCGCGACCTTCGGCGAGCTCGGCTCTAGGCACCCACGGGGCCGTTCTCGTCGGGTCTTGGGTCGTCGAGCGCGTTGCCTGCTTAAGGGGAGACCGTGAAGGGCACGGGCCATCTCCGGGAGATCACCATTCAGATCAAGGCCGAGCCGGCGGCGGGGCCGCGCCCGCCCGGCGAGAGCCCGCTCTTCGAGGTCCTCCATGTGCACCTGCGCGAGGTGCTCGCGGCGCTCGGGCGGCGCGGGATCTTGCCCCCGTAGTCGAGCGTCGTCGGCCGGCCACGGAGCCAGCCACCGGGCTTGCGCGGGTCCGCCGGGTAATGCAAAGCGCTTCGGCCATGCACAAGAAGCAGATCTGCGAGTCCGCCCGCGAGGCCGTCGCCGACATTCAGGACGGCGCCTCGATCCTGGTCCACAGCTTCGGCCCGCCGCAGGCCTGGCCGACCGACTGCCTGCTCGCGCTCGTCGAGCGCGGCGTGAAGGACCTGACCGTGATCTGCAACACGCCGGCGGGCGGCCCGACCTCGCTGTGCGTGCTCGCGGAGAAGAAGCAGATCCGCAAGCTGATCTGCTCGTTCGTCTCGCCGCCGGGCATCGCCACCCAGGTGAGCGAGCAGGTCGAGGCGGGCGGGATCGAGGTCGAGATGGTGCCGCAAGGCACGCTGATCGAGCGCGTGCGCGCCGGCGGGGCCGGCCTGGCCGGCTTCTATACGCCGACCGGGGTGGGGACGCAGGTCGCCGAGGGCAAGGAAGAGCGCATCTTCGACGGCAAGCGCCACGTCTTCGAGCGCGCGATCACCGCGGACTTCGCCCTGCTCCAGGCGTACCAAGCGGACCACGCCGGCAATCTGACCTACCGGCGCGGCATGCGGAACTTCGCCCCGGGCTTCGCGACCGCGGCGCGCACCACGATCGCCGAGGTGAAGGAGATCGTGCCGGTCGGAGCGCTCGACCCGGAGGCCGTGGCCACGCCGGGGATCTTCGTCGACCGCGTGGTCAAGACCACCACCCACATCGACGTCGGCGTCCTGCGCATGATCCTCTCCGGCGTGGGCCGGGTGAACAACATGGAGGGCCGGCCGATCGGCGGCGACGGACCGGTCGGCCTGCCCGCCGACCTGATCGCGATGAAGACCGCCTCGCTGCTGCGCGACGGCGAGTACGTGAACCTGGGCATCGGCCTGCCGACCCTGGTGTCGAACTACATCGTCGGGCGCGGCGTCACGCTGCACGCCGAGAACGGCATCCTGGGCTACGGCGGCTTCCCCGAGGAGGGCCAGGAGGACATCGATCTCTACAACGCGAGCGGCCAGCTCGTGACCCCGCTGCCCGAGACTTGCTACTTCGACTCGACCGTGTCCTTCGCCATGGCGCGCAGCGGTCGGGTCTCGACGGTGATCCTCGGCGCCTTCCAGGTGGCGCAGAACGGCGACCTGGCGAACTGGAACGTGCCCGGCAATCGCAAGGGCGGAATCGGCGGCGCCATGGATCTGGCGGCCGGCGGAGCCCGGTTGATCGCGGTGCTCTACCAGCTCGAGCGCAATGGCCGCTCCAAGCTCGTCGAGAAGCTCAGCTACCCGGCGACGGCGCTCGGCTGTGTGCGCTCCGTGGTCACCGACCTCGCTTGGATCGACGTCGACTCCGAGGGCTTCCTGCTGCGCGAGGTGGCGCCGGGCCTGACGGTCGACGACGTGAGGGCGGCCACCGGCGCGCCGCT
>CAZGUU010000254.1:0-7884 GCA_964529315.1 uncultured Enterobacteriaceae bacterium | reverse complement strand
CGCAGGGGCTGGCCGAGGACGTGCGCTACTACGGCAAGTGGATGCGCGACGAGGCGGAGCGGCGCATCGGCCACCTCTACCCGAAGGTCGAGGTGACGGCCGAGATGGCCGCCGACCGGCCGGATCTCAGGCCCTACGTGGGCAAGAAGCTCACCGTGATCGCCTGGCTCTGGGCGCGCACGGTGCCGAGTCCCGATCCGGCGATGGGCGGCGCGCATGTGCCCCTAGTCGCGAGCTACTGGCTGTGCAAGAAGCCGGGCAAGCTGGCTTGGGTCGAGCCGATCGTCGACCGGGCGAAGCGAACATGGCGTTTCGAGGTGAGAACAGGCACGCCTGGCAACGGCGACGCCGTCGAGGCAGGTACGAAGGTGGGGCGCGGCGACTTCGCGTGCTTGGTGTCAGGGGCGCCAATCCCTGCAAAGACGGTGCGCGAGCATGGGCGCTTACGCGAGATCTCGACGGCTCTGCTTGCTGTTGTGGTGGATGCTCCCCATGGTCGCGTCTACCTGGACGGACCTCAGGGGCATGATGCGATAGCGCGTCCACCGGCTCCCAGCAGTGCGCCGACGACGGAACTGCCTGCGCAGGCGCTGGGCTTCCGGGTGCAGAATTACGGCTACACGACGCACGCAAGCCTTTTTGCACCGCGACAGCTTCTGGCCATGGACACGTTCGCCTCGTTGGTCGCGGAGGCCCGACAGCGCGCGCTCCGTGACGCCAGGGCCGCGGGCCTCGAGGAGGGCCAGGGCCTCGAGGCTGGAGGTACAGGTGCCGCGGCCTACGCGGACGCAGTCGCCGTGATGCTCGGCATCGCCGTGAGCCGTCGCCACGACCGGTGGACGGAGTTCAGCATCTGGCACACGATCGGCGAGAAACTCGAGAGCCTGATCCGCCTGTCCGCCGTGCCCATGACCTGGGAGTTCGCCGAGGGCAACCCCTTCTCGACGAGTACCGGCAACTTCGTCGACGGGGTCGACCTGACCGCCAAGGCCATCGAGTCTCTCGGCGCCGGTTCGCCGGCTCGGGCATTTCAAGGCGACGCTCGAAATGTCCCGCAGGACGGCGCCGCGGTCGTCTGCACCGACCCTCCGTACTTCGACAACGTCCCCTACGCGGACCTGTCGGATCTCTTCTACGTGTGGCTGCGGCGCACGCTGCAGCCCATCCTGCCCGACCTGATGTCGACGGTGCTCGTGCCGAAGGCGGACGAGCTGATCGCGGATGCCGCGCGGCATGGTGGTCGCGGCGCAGCGGAGCGGTTTTTCCTCGAGCGCATGGGCGAGGCGATCACCGCATTGCGCGGCCGCACGCTCCCGGTCGTGCCGCTCACGATCTTCTACGCCTTCAAGCAGAGCGAATCCGAGGGCGATGGCACGGTATCCACCGGCTGGGACACGTTCCTGTCGGCCTTGGTCGAAGGCGGGTTTTCGATCACTGGCACATGGCCTGTGCGCACCGAGCAGAGCGGCGGCCTGCGCAACGTCGGCCGGAACTCGCTCGCGACCTCGGTCGTGTTGGTGTGCCGTCCTCGGCCCGAGAGCGCGCCTGCGATCACCCGCCGCGAGCTCGTCGTGGCGCTCAAGGCCGAGCTGCCCACGGCACTGCGCCGCCTGCAGGAGGGCAACATCGCGCCGGTCGACCTCGCGCAGGCCGCGATCGGCCCCGGCATGGCGGTCTACACGCGCTACGCCAAGGTGCTGGACGCCGAGGGCAAGCCCGTGCCGGTTCGCGACGCGCTCGCGCTCATCAACCAGGTCCTCGACGAGACGCTCGCCGAGCAGGAGGGCGACTTCGATGCCGACAGCCGTTTCGCGCTCGCCTGGTTCGAGCAGCACGGCTTCGCCGAAGGCGAGTTCGGCGTCGCCGACGTGCTCGCGCGCGCCAAGAACACCAGCGTCGATGGCCTGCGCGAGGCGGGCATCCTGGAATCCAGGCGCGGCAAGGTCCGCCTGCTCGAGCCGTCCGAGCTTCCCGCGGACTGGGACCCGGCGACCGATGCGCGCCTCACCCACTGGGAGACCGTGCACCACCTGATCCGCGTGCTGGAGGCGGGCGGCGAGAGCGCCGCCGCGGCGCTCGCAGCCCAGCTTGGCACCAAGGCCGAGACCGCCCGCGAGCTCGCCTACCGGCTCTACACGGTCTGCGAGCGCAAGAAGCGCGCCGCCCAGGCGCTCTCGTACAATGCGCTGGTGCAGAGCTTCCCGGAGATCACCCGGCTCGCCCGCGAGGGCGGCAGAGCACCGGCCGAGCAGGCTGGGCTCTTCGCTCAGGAGCAGGACTAGACGATGGACGATGGGGCCGGAAAGGAGGGTCGCGACGTGGCCTGGCCGGCGCACATTCTCGGTGAGGAGTGGCCGGCGGCTACCCGGCGCGGCGGCCGGGCTGGCGGCGATGCTTGCATCTCGGTGGTACACGGTCGCCAAGTCCAAGGGCGTGCGGCCGAAACGCTGCTCTGTGAGGCGCTCGCCCAGGCCAGGCCCGAGATCACCAGCCTTGCGCAGGACATGCGGCGGGTCGGTCCTCGGGCCGCCGGGGGGCTAGCTCGATGATCACGACGCTGTCGATGCAGAACTTCAAGTCGTGGGCGGATACGAAGCGGATCGAGCTCGCGCCGCTGACCGGACTCTTCGGCAGCAACAGCTCCGGCAAGACGAGCTTGCTCCAACTGCTGCTGATGCTCAAGCAGACGGTGGACTCTCCGGATCGAAACCTCGTCTTGAATCTGGGCGACGACCGAAGCCCGGTCGACCTGGGCACGTTTCAGGATCTCCTCCACCGACACGAGGTGAGCCGCACGGTCGACTGGCAGCTGGAATGGAAGCTGGCCGAGCCGCTGACCGTAGCGGATCCCACGAAGAAGGAGGCGGAGCTGTTTCGAGGGGACGAGCTCGCCTTCGCCGCACAGGTGGCCTGGCAGGGCAACGGAAGCACCAACGTCGGCCGCGCCGTGGTCCGACACATGGCCTACACGTTCTCTGGCGCCGAGTTCGGGATGCGACCCCGGCGCGTGCAGCCCGAGGAGTTCGAGCTCTTCTGTAAGAACACCAGCTTCGCGTTCAAACGGGAGCGCGGACGCCCATGGCATCTGCCGCATCCGGCCAAGAGCTACGGCTTCCCGGACCAAGTTCGCGGGTACTACCAGAACGCGGGATTCCTTTCGGACTTCGAGCTGGAGTTCGAGAAGCTATTTGCCCGTCTGTTCTATCTTGGGCCGCTGCGCGAGTACCCGAAGCGGCAGTACGCCTGGGCAGGCGGCCAGCCGGCGGACGTCGGCCGGCGGGGCGAGCGAGTGGTCGAGGCCCTGCTGGCGTCTCGGGAAGGGCGCGTGAGGTATCCGCTCGGCAGGGGTGTCAGACGCAAGACGCTCGAAGAGCTGGTGGCCCAGTGGCTGAAGAAGCTCCAGTTGATCGACAGCTTCGAGGTGCGGCCGGTCACGGAAGGCGGGAAGCTATTCCAGGTCTGGGTGCGCCACCATCCCGAGTCCCAAGAGGTGCTGATCACGGATGTCGGCTTCGGCGTGTCGCAGATCCTGCCCGTCATCACGCTCTGCTACTACGCACCCGAGCGCTCGATTCTGCTCTTGGAGCAGCCCGAGATTCACCTCCACCCGAGGGTCCAAGCAGGCCTTGCCGATGTGCTGGTCGACGCGATCAAGACCCGGGGCATTCAGATCGTCTTGGAGAGCCACAGCGAGCACCTGCTTCGGCGGCTACAGCGTAGAATTGCCGAGGAACGTCTGCTGGCGCGGGACGCAGCACTCTACTTCTGCGCAATGGAACAGGGGGCATCACGGCTCACGCGGCTATCGGTAGACATGTTCGGCAACATCGAGAACTGGCCGGAGGACTTCTTTGGCGACGAGCTTGGCGAGATCGCTGCCATGCACAAGGCGATGGTGCGCCGGAAGACCTTGTCGCCTCGATGAGCGTGGTCATCGACACCAACGTGCTCGTCGTCGCGAACGGCCGCCACGCGGCAGCGCCCGCTGCTTGTGTCGAGGCATGCATCGACGCATTGCGCGACGCGCGCCGCTCTACGACCCTGATCGACGATGCTCATGAGATCCTGGACGAATACCGAAGGCATTGCTCCTTCGCGGGGCAGCCGGGCGCAGGCGATGCCTTCTTCAAGTGGCTATGGGACAACCAAGCCAACAGTGGCAGGTGTGAGCGAGTACGGATCACGCGGCACACGCAGCGCGGCTTCGAGGAGTTTCCGAACGATTCGCGCCTGCGCTCCTTCGATGCGGACGACCGCAAGTTCGTCGCCGTTGCTCTGGCCTCTGGCAGGGCGGCGCCAATCCTGAATGCGTCCGACACCGACTGGTGGCACCATCGTGCGGCGTTGGCGCAGCATGGTGTGCGGGTCACGTTCTTGTGTCGAGAGCTCGTGAGCAGTACGCGACGGCCGACGAGGCTAGATGGCGGCGGTAGGGCGAGTGGGCACGGAAGGGACGGGAGGGGAGGCGTTCGACGTGGAAGGACGCGGGGATCGTGAGTGTGCGGCAGGTCTTGGAGCCCCGGTCGGCAGAGCGGATGCTCGCGGTCCTCGAGCGCGCGCGTCCGTTGGTGTCATGCGGCGCGTCGCATGATGTGCGATGCGCTCGCAGGAGGTGCAGGATGACGTCGGACCCAGCCGTCGAGACGATGGTGGATCGGATCGTCGCGCGGTTTCAGCCGCGGCGTGTGCTTCTCTTCGGATCGCGCGCTCGAGGGACGGCCGGTCCCGAGAGCGACGTCGATCTGCTCGTCGTGTTCGACCAAGTCGCCGATAAGCGACGCGCTGCGGTCGAGATCCGTCGCGTGCTGTCCGATCTGAACGCGTGCAAGGACATCATCGTGACCACGCCCGACGAGATCGCGCGGCGGGGTGATCTCCCCGGGAGTGTGCTTCGCCCCGCGCTGCGCGAGGGCAAGGTCGTCTACGAGCGGCGCTGAAGTCTCGAGCGGAGAGGAGAGCGATGGCCGTCACCAACCACGAGCGCGTCGGCAAGGCGATGGAGCTGCTTCGAGCCGGCCTCGCACCCTTCGTCGAGCGGGAATTCACCAACCTCCACCAGGCCAAGGCGAAGGCCGAAGCGCTGCGCTTGGTGGGCGACGACCGTGCCCTGGTCAAGAAGCCGCTCGCCGACTGGGACGTGGCCGCCCTGCTCAAGCTCGTGTGGGAGGCCTGGAACGAGGTCTTCGGCCGCACGCTCGGCCGCGCCGAGCGCTCGCTGGTGCAGGAGCTGCGCGACTGGCGCAACAAGTGGGCGCACCAGGACCCGTTCTCCAGCGACGACGCCGACCGCGCCCTCGACTCGGCCGCGCGCCTGCTCACGGCGGTCTCCGCACCGCAGGCCGACGAGGTCGGCAAGATGAAGATGGAGCTGCGCCGGCTGGTGTTCGACGAGCAGGTGCGCGGCGAGAAGCGCAAGGCCGGTGGCTCGCTCATCGAGGCGGCCGTGACGGGGGCGATCAAGCCCTGGCGCGAGGTGGTGACGCCGCACCCCGACGTGGCGAGCGGCCGCTACCAGCAGGCCGAGTTCGCAGCCGACCTCTGGCAGGTGCACCTGGGCGAGGGCAGCGACGAGTACCGCCTGCCGGCCGAGTTCTTCCGCCGCACGTTCCTCACCGAGAGCTTGAAGCGCCTGCTCGTCGGCGGCGCGCAGCGCCTCACAGGCCAGGGCGGCGATCCGGTCGTGCAGCTCCAGACCAACTTCGGCGGCGGCAAGACCCACTCCATGCTGGCGCTGTATCACCTGCTCTCGGGGGCGGCGCCCGGAGACCTGCCGGGCGTGGACGCGGTGCTGGCCGAGGCGGGGCTGAAGAGCCTGCCCAAGGCGCGGCGCGTGGTCCTGGTCGGGACCAAGATCTCGCCCGCGACCCCGGCCACCAAGCCGGACGGCACGGTGGTGCGCACGCTCTGGGGCGAGCTCGCCTACCAGCTCGGCGGCAAGAAGGCGTTCGCGCGCATCGCCAAGGACGACGAGAAGGCCACCAGCCCGGGCGACGCCCTGCGCGGGCTCTTCAAGGACTACGGCCCCTGCCTCGTGCAGATCGACGAGTGGGTCGCCTACGCGCGCCAGCTCCACGACCAGAGCGACCTGCCGGCCGGGGGCTTCGAGACGCAGTTCAGCTTCGCCCAGGCATTGACGGAGTCGGCCAAGCTCGCGGGCAATTGCCTGCTCGTCATCTCGCTGCCCGCCTCGGACACGCCGGGCTCGCCCGGCGCGCAGGCCGACGACGTCGAGGTGGGCGGTGTGCGCGGGCGCGAGGCGCTCGACCGTCTGCGCAACGTGGTCGGCCGGGTCGAGTCGTCCTGGCGGCCGGCCACCGCCGAGGAGGGGTTCGAGATCGTGCGCCGGCGGCTCTTCGAGCCACTCGCGGGCCCGGATGCGTTCAAGCAGCGCGACGTGACGGCGCGCGCCTTTGCGGATCTCTACCGCGGGCAGGCGCCCGAGTTTCCGCCCGAGTGCAAGAGCGCCGACTACGAGAAGCGCATCCAGGCCGCCTACCCGATCCACCCGGAGATCTTCGACCGGCTCTACACGGACTGGTCGACGCTGGTGAAGTTCCAGCGCACGCGCGGCGTGCTGCGCCTGATGGCGGCGGTGATCCACAGCCTCTGGGAGAAGGGCGACAAGGGCCCGCTCATCCTGCCCTCGACGATCCCGATCGACGACTCCCGCGTCCAGTTCGAGCTGACGCGCTACCTCTCGGACAACTGGCCGCCGATCATCGCGAAGGACGTGGACGGCTCCGGGTCGCTGCCGCAGAGGCTCGACGGCGAGGTGACCAACCTCGGCAAGCTCTCCGCGACCCGCCGCGTGGCGCGGACGGTCTACCTCGGCTCCGCACCGACCTCCGGCGCGGCCCACCGTGGGCTCGAAGACCGGCGCGTCAAGCTCGGCTGCGTCATGCCCGGCGAGCCGCCGGCGGTCTTCGGGGATGCCCTGCGGCGGCTCAGCGCGGCGGCGACGTACCTCTACCAGGACGGCACGCGCTACTGGTACGCGACGCAGCCCACGGTGACCAAGCTCGCCGAGGACCGCGCCGAGCAGCTCCGCCGCGACCCGGACCGGGTCGCGCACGAGCTGGAGCTGCGCCTGCGCGACGACCTGCGCAAGACCGGCGACTTCCGCCGCATCCACCCGCTGCCGCACTCCGGGCAGGACGTGCCCGACGACATGGACGCAAGGCTCGTCGTGCTGGGCATCGAGCACGCGTACAGCCGGGAGCCGGGGAGCCTCGCCGAGGCTGCCGCGAAGGCGATCCTCGAGTCCCGCGGCAGCGCGCCGCGACTCTTCCGCAACGCGCTGGTCTTCCTCGCCGTCGACCGGACGCGCCTGCAGGACCTCGACGAGGCGGCGCGGCGCTACCTCGCGTGGGAGTCGATCCTCGCCGAGAAGGAAGCTCTCGACCTCTCGCCACACCAGGTGAGGCAGGCAGAGACGCAGCGGGCCTCCGCCGACGGCACGGTCTCGGCGCGGCTCCCCGAGGCCTACCAGTGGCTGCTGGCTCCCGTGCAGGCCTCGCCGCAGGCGGCGGTGGAGTGGCAGGCGCTGCGGCTCGCGGGGCAGGACGGGCTCGCGGTGCGCGCGAGCAAGAAGCTGCGCAACGAAGAGCTGCTCGTCACCGCGCTGGCCGGAACCCGCCTGCGCCTGGAGCTCGACCGCGTGCCGCTCTGGCGCGGCGACCACGTGGCGGTCAAGCAGCTCGCCGAGGACTTTGCGCGATACGTCTACCTGCCGCGTCTGGCGGACACCGCGGTGCTGGTCGCCGCCATCCGAGACGGGCTTGGGCTCCTCAGCTGGGACAAGGATTCGTTCGGCTACGCCGACGACTTCGACGAGGCGAGCGGTCGCTACCGCGGCCTGCGCTGTGCGTTGACGGTCCCCCTCTC
>CAZGUU010000253.1:0-7898 GCA_964529315.1 uncultured Enterobacteriaceae bacterium | reverse complement strand
GAGCCAGCACAGCCGGGCGGCGCTGGCCACGGCGAGCGGCCAGCGCCCGGTTCGACGATAGAGCTGCTCGCCCGACTCGCCGGCGATGCGCATGGCCTCGAGCGCCGCTCGGGCGTCGCGATTCGGGGCGGCCAGCAGAGCCTCGCCGTGTGCGTCGAGCAGCACCGTGGTGTGACGCATGCTCGTCACGGCGATGCCCGCGACCGCCGAGGCGGGGATGCCGGCCCGCTCGATGGCCTCGCGCGCGGCCTCGCCGAGCTTTGCCCAGACGTTGCGCAGGTCGAGGTCGGTGCCCAGGCCAGCCGTGCCGGCGGCGGCCGGGTGCGTCCACGAGCGCAGCGCTCGGGTGCATCGCCCGCTCTCGACGTCGACGAGAAGACAGTGGCCGCCGCCGCCGCCGGCGTCGAGTGACATGAGGTGTGGCGATGCCATTGCGATATTCTCCCCCGTCGCTGAGCTGGCAGTGCGCGGTGCGTCTCGTGCTTGGTGCGTCTGCAGCGGACGTGGCCCCGATGCGCAGGGGGGATCTCCCGCGCGCATCGACGGCCTGGCGGCCTTGGGGCATCCGCGCGCCGCTGCTTCGGTGCCTCCGTGTGCTCCAGACAGCAATGCCGCGATCCGGCGGCCGCAAGCAAGCGTTCACGGCACGCTTGCCGCCCGCAGGGCGGCTACGATCTTGACCGCACGGACAGCCGTGGACGCCACGGCCCATCGATCGCGCCCGGTGCGCCGCCCCAGGGCTCGCGGCGGCGGGAGCCGACTCTGGCCGGCGATCCGGCCCAGCGTGCGAACCTCAGGCGGCGGAGGTCGTAGGCCGGCGCGCCTGTTCCGCGAGCGCCTTCTCCAGCTTGGCCACACGCTGCTCGAGGCGTCGCACGCGGTCCTCGTTGGCGGCATGGAATTGCTTCAGGACGCGGCGCTCGACGTCGCGCAGCGCGCGGTCGGCTCGCTGCTGGAGATCCTTGCGCACGGCGAGCAGGCTGCTCTTGAGCTCCTTGCGGTTGTGGCTGATCAGCGCCTCGGCCTCACGCCGCAGCGAGCGGAGCATGCGCTCCAGGCTGGCACTGGCTCGCGTCGCGATGGAGCCGCTCGTGGTCGACGGCTTCTTGGTGGCCATCGTCATCCTCCTCCTGGACGGTGTGTGCCGCGGCGACGGCACAAAAAAAGTCGCCCGCGGCACAACCGCTTCGTTTGGCGTGCAAGTTCAGTGCCCCATGCGGGCGCGGTCCGAGCAGCGATCGGGGCAGTCGGTGACTCCGAGCCCTGCGAAGCGCGCTCGGGTGGTTTCGCGGTGCTCGGAATCGCTGGGCGGCGCGAGGCCCGGGACCACGGGCGCGCCGGCCGCATCGGCTTGGCAGCGCGCTTGCGTCCACGTGGTTGCAGTGCCCCGGAAAGGTCTGTGGCCCGCCGCTCGGCGCGGCTGCTCCGGGGCAGGAGGAACGGCCATGGCAGAGAAGGGCACGAAGATGGCGAGGGAAGAGGCGCCACGCGAGGTGACCGCGGCGCGTGCCGAGTTGGCGCGGCCTCGAATGTCGCCGGTGTCGCTGTGGGAGAGGGAGATCGACGAGCTCTTCGACGATTTCCGGCGCCGCTTGCGCTGGCCGCGACTGTTTGGCGGCGAGGCCTGGCCGCGGGCGATCGAGCCGGAGAGGATCCTGCCCTCGCTCGACGTCTACGAGAAGGATGACGAGATCATCGTCAAGGCCGAGCTGCCCGGCATCGCCAAGGAGAACATCGAAGTCAACCTGACCGAGTCCACCTTGACGGTGAAGGGCGAGAAGCGGCAGGAGGAGGAGGTCAAGGAGGAGAGCTTCTATCGTGCCGAGCGCAGCTTCGGCTCGATGGCTCGGACGATCACGCTTCCTACGGAAGTTCGAGGGGATCAGGCGAAGGCGACCTTCAAGGACGGCGTTCTCGAGATTCGCCTGCCCAAGACCGAGCAAGCGCGGCCCAAGTCGGTGAAGGTGACGGTCCAGTAGCCACGTCACCGAGCGGTTGCACGGCCGCCGCTGGCACGGCCATGGCGCTCTCGCGTCGCGAGTGCGGCGATGGGGGCCGTGTGGCTTCACCGGCCCGGCCGAGACGACGACGGCATTGGGTAGCGGAGTCGTCCGCGATCGTGGCGCGAGGCGCGGAGTAGAGGATGGCGCGGGTGCCCAAGCTGGTCGTCGTCACCCTGAACCTCCTGCACGGCTCGCCGATTCCCGGCGCCCGCCACGCCCGGGAGTCGCTCGAGGAGCGGCTCGAGTGGACGGCTCGGCGCCTTGCCGAGGTCCAGGCCGATGTCGTGCTGCTGCAAGAGGCCTCGGTAGGAGCGAGCCATCCCAACACGGCGCAGACGCTCGCGGCGCGGCTCGGGATGGAGTGGCTCTACGCCCGCGCCAACCCCGCCTGGCCCCTTCGCCTGGGCGGCGTGCCGGAGAGGCTCTTACCGCGCCTGCGCTTCGAAGAGGGGCCGGCGATCCTGTCGCGCCTGCCGGTCCTCGGCCGGCGGGTGCATCGCCTCTCGTCGCCGCTTGCGGTCTTCGACCACCGCGTGGCCCTGGAGGCGGTCTTGGCGGGGCCCGCCGGAGCGTTCAGCGCCTTCTCCGTGCACCTGACCGCCTTCTCGCGCTCCGGGCGCATCGCGCAGATCGGGGCCCTGGTTCGCGCCGTCGAGCAAAGCGCGCACTTGCACCCCTCGATCGTGGGTGGGGATTTCAACGCCGAGGAGCACTCGCACGAGATTCGCCTGCTCACCCAGGCGCTCGGCTGGACCGACTCCTTCCGCCATGTCCATCCCGACGCGGCGGGGCACACCTGGGGGCAGGCGCTGGCTGCGGCAACCGCGACGGCCGGCCAGCGGATCGACTTCCTCTTCTCCACGCCGGCGGGCGAGGAGCGTTGGCGGCCGAGCCATGCGCGGCTGATCCTCGACACCGCTTTCCCGGCCAGCGACGGCGGCGTGCTCTGGGCGAGCGACCACCACGGAGTGCTCGCCGAGTTCGAGCCGTCCGGCAGCATCCGGGGCTCCGCAGGATTCGGCGTTGCTGGCAATCCGGCTGGTACCGGGAGGATCGGCGAGCCCAGGGGGTGCGAAGCGTCGGCAGGGCTCGGAGATGCCGCAGGCTCCGGAGCAACCGCACGTGTTGCCGATCCCACCGGCGTCGCGCTGGCCCTCGATCTGCCGCTCGGCTGGCGGCTGCCCCCGCCCCACCGCGAGCGCGTCCGGGCGTTGCTCGCCGCAGCGGTCGGCCGGCCAGCCGCCGGCGACTGGGCGATGCTGCCCGAGCAGGTTCGCAGCCGGCAGCCCGAGCGCGTGCGTGCCGTGCTCGGCTACGGCTCGTGGTTCACGGCGGATCTGCGCAAGCCGACCAGCTTTCCCGACCTGTTCCTGGTGGTCGACGACTACACCCGCTTTCACGAGCGGCGCAGCCACGCCTGGATGAACCGCGTCCTGCCGCCGAACGTGTACTTCCTCTGGGACGAGAGTGGCGAGCGTCGCGTGCTGCGTGGCAAGCTCAACGTCCTGAGTATGGCCGACCTCGAGCGAGAGTGCGGCGCGAGGCTGCGCGACGTCTACAACGCGGGCCGGCTCACCAAGCTGGTTTGGATCGCCTGGGCGGCCGACTCAACGACGCGTGCCTGGGTGATCGAGCGCCTGATCGAGGCGAACCAGACGATGACGGCGCTGGTGCTGGGCCTGCTGCCGGACGACTTCACCCCGGAGCGCTTCTCGCTGGAGCTGCTCGCGGCGAGCTACCGGGCAGAGGCGCGCCTCGAGGGCTGGGAGCGCGTTCGCGCCCTGCACGCGGCGCACGCCCGGATCTATGCCGAGCTGCACGACGAATTGCTCGAGGGCTTCGCCGAGGCGACGGGCTTGCTCGGGCGCGAAGGCGGCCTGTGGCGCAAGCGCCTGCGCCCCGGCTGGGGCGAGCTTTCGACCGTGGCACATCGACTCCTGCGGCGTAGCCGCTGGCGGGGCTACCTGCGCTGGCTGCGGATCATCTGGACGGAGCGCCACCTGGCCGACCTCGCGGCCAACGAGGCCGAGCGCAAGGCCGGGGTGCGGATCAGGCTCACGCCGCGGCTGCGTCGCCACCCCTTGCTCCTGGGCCTTCCCGAGTACCTGCGCGTGCTGCGCGAGCGCGACACGCGCGAGCGCATCGGCCGCCTGAGACGCATCGCGCGACTCGACAGGCGGCCGTGACCCGGACGGGCTTCGCTAGTCGAGGTAGGTGGGCTTGCGCCGCTCTCGGCGTGCGCGCACCGCCTCCTCGAAGTTCTGCGTCGTCATGCGGACCAGCAGCTGATTGCGGTTCTCGAGGTCGATCGCGTTGGTCAGGCTGCCCGCCTCCAGGCTCGACCAGAGCACGCGCTTGGTCATCGAGATGCCGTGCGGGCTGTAGCTGCACATGCGCGCGGCCATGGTGAAGGCGGTGTCGAGCAGCGCCTCGTCGGGCACCACGCACGAGACGATTCCCGCCCGCTCCGCCTCGGCCGCGTCGACGTCGCGGCCGGAGAGCAGCATCTCCCAGGCGCGCGAGGCGCCGATCAGGCGGGGCAGCAGGTAGCTGATGCCCAGCTCGGTGGCGGTGATTCCGTTGTTGATCCCGGCGGCGCGAAAGATGGCCGACTGGGCGGCGATGCGGATGTCGGCGCCCAGCGGCAGGCACATGCCGCCACCGATGGCCGGACCGTTGATCGCGGCGATCACCGGCTGCGGCATCGCGCGCAGCGTGGGCACCAGATCGGAGAAGTAGTGCATGGCGCGGATCGCGATGCGCGACATGGGCAGGCCGTCGATGCCCGGCGGGATGCCCTCGTCCTCCAGGTCGAGGCCCGCGCAGAAGCCTCGCCCCGCGCCGGTGAGCACGGCCACCCAGGTGTCGTTGTCCGCGCTCACCTGGTGCAGTGCCGCGTAGAGCGGCTCGACGACCTCGAAGGAGAGAGCGTTCAGGCGCTCGGGGCGATTGAGCGTGATCAGGCTCACGTGCGGGCGTGGCTTCTCGACGGTGACGTAGGGCATGGCTCCTCCTGCCGCCCGCGAGCCCGCCGCGTGCGGACCCCGTCCACGCGCTGAGCCTCGCCTGCGGCGACGGGTGCTGGTTTACGATGCCCGGCTCACCTGCGCCACATTGCACTGTCGGGCAGCGTCGCGCTCGGCCCGCACTCGGCGTACAGCCGTGGCGAGACCCAGAAGCCCGCTCCGACGTACCGGTAGCGCTCGTCGAGGAAGGCGATCAGGGGAGCCAGCCACACGCGGTTTTGCTGGCCCCAGACCTCGCCTTCGAGGTCGATCGAGACCACGGCGTCGCGCTCGCCCAGGGTGTGCACGACCTCGGGCAGGGCTTCCCGCGCGACCCAGGGAAACAGGTAGCCCCAGCGCGAGACCGGACGCAGGTCGGCGAAGAAGTTGAGCAGCGCATCCCAGGGATAGTAGGCGAAGAGCACGTCGGAGCGCTCGCAGGCGAGACGTCGGATGAGCGCCGCCTGCCGCTCGTACGGGCCGAAGGTCGCCTCGTAGGAGAGCTGCTCGCGGCTGTGCCAGATCACCGCGGTGCAGGAGAGCACCAGCCAGGCGAGCATCGCCGCCAGCGTGATGCGCGTCGCGCGCAGGGCCAGGGCCGCTGCGCTGGTGCGGCTCGGGTGGCGGGCGCCCAGCGGTGCGAAGACCTCGCGCGCATCGCGCCGGGCGCGCGGCAGCTCGCCGGTGACCGTGCACGCCGCGGCGAACAGCGCGTCGAGCACGAACGGTATGCCGTGGAAGCGCACCTCGCCACGCGTCGCCATGAGCAGCGCGCACCACAGGTAGACGAACCCGGCGGCGAGCCAGCGTCCGCCCGCCCCGAGCCGGACGACGAGCACGATCACCGCGGCGCGATAGAGGAAGCCGGTGAGCATCCAGTGGTCGGGCGCCTGGTTCGGCCAGTCGATGGTCTCGCGCGGCGTCCAGCGCAGCCACCAGCGCTCGTCGAGCAGGTCCAGGCCGCGAGCGAGCTTGGTCAGGATCCGCCCCACGGGGAACGCCGAATCCGAGGCGTAGGGCAGGTAGGTCGTCCAGTTGTACTCGATCGCCGTGCGCCAGAAGTCGCCCAGCGTTCCGCTCGCGAGGAGCAGGCCCGTGTATGCTGCGACCGCCACGAGCCCGGTGGCGAGCATCGAGCGGACTGCGCGGCGGCCATCGGCCGACGCGGCGAGCGCCCCGGCGGCGAGCGCCACGGGGTAGATCGAGTAGGGGTCGCAGAGGCCGGCGATGCTGGCCAGCACTCCGAGCAGCACCCCGTCGCTCGGGCGCAGGCGGGCCGAGCCCGCCGTGCAGGCCAGCGTCGCGGCGAACACGCCGAGCAAGGGGAACCCCTTGAAGACGTCGTAGAGCACCAGGTTGCCGAAGTAGAGGTAGGCGATCGCGCTCCAAGCCAGGGCGAAGAGGCCGGTGGCGAGCCACAGGCGCGTGGTGCGCAGGACCGCGCCGAGGCAGAGCAGCTCGAAGACCAGCACGGAGAGTCGCAGCGCGCTCATCGATCGGCCCAGGATCCCCGTCACCCCGGCGACCCAGTAGTAGGGGAAGGGGAAGTGGTGCGTGAAGACGTCGCGGTAGAGGAGGGCGCCGCGCGACAGCAGGTAGCCGAACAGGACGTTGCCGCCCTCGTCGACGAAGGTGTGCCAGGTCGAGGTCGCCCAGCCCAGAGCGACGGCACCGAGCAGCAGGGCGATCCCGACGATGCGGCTCCAGCGATGCACGTCCACCCTGCGCCCCCACCCCTGTGGTCCCGCGGCGGCGACCCTGCCGAGCCCCGCCCGTGGCTGACTCTGCAAGGTGGCAGGCGACGGGCTGCACCTCAAGAGCTCGGCCGCGCGGCGCTGCGGGCAGCGCCGCGGCGTGATACCCGAGCCGGACGGGCGCGGCGGTCGATGAGAAAGGTCGGGAGCCCCGCCGCAGGCGCAGGCCGCGCAGCACGGCAGGAGAGGAGGGCGACGACGTGTATCGCGTGATCCAGTGGGCGACCGGCAACGTCGGCCGGGCCGCGGTGGAGGGGATCGTCGCGCACCCCGATCTCGAGCTGGTGGGCTGCTGGGTGCACGGTGCGGAAAAGGACGGCCGCGACGTGGGCGAGATCTGCGGCACGGGTCCACTCGGCGTGCGCGCGACCGCCGACGCGGAGGCGCTGCTGCGGGTCGACGCCGACTGTGTCGTCTACAGCCCGCTGCTCGGTCAGACGGACGAGCTGGTGCGCATCCTCGAGTCGGGCAAGAACGTAGTCACGCCGGTGGGCTGGTTCCATCCGGGGCGCAGCGTCGAGGCGGCGCAGCTCGAGGCCGCCTGCCGGCGCGGCCACTCGACGCTGCACGGCACCGGGATCCATCCCGGCGGCATCACCGAGCTCTTGCCGATCACGCTCTCGGCTCTGGTGGGCCGGATCCGCCACGTCCGCGCCGAGGAGTTCTCCGACATCCGCACCTACGGCGCCGAGTGGGTGGTGCGCGACGTGATGCTGTTCGGCAAGACGCCCGAGGAGGCCCGCGCGAGCGCCATGCTGGCCCTGCTGGCCGGGGGCTTCTCGCAGTCGATCGACATGGTCGCCGCTGCGCTGCACGTCACGCTCGACGCGGAGAAGCGCACCGCGCACGAGATGGCCGTGGCGACCGCGCCGATCGATACGCCGATCGGCATGCTCGAGCCCGGCACGGTGGCTGCGCAGCGCTTCACCTGGCAGGGCACGCTGGGTGGGGTTCCGCTGATCACGGCGCGCGTCAACTGGCTGATGGGCGAGCACCACCTCGACCCGCCGTGGAGCTTCGGTGCGGCGGGCGAGCGCTTCGAGGTCGAGATCGAGGGCGATCCCTCGGTGCACGCGACGCTGCGCGGCTTTCAGCCCAAGACGGTGGAGGCGGGCCTGCGCCGCAATCCGGGGATC
>CAZGUU010000252.1:0-7942 GCA_964529315.1 uncultured Enterobacteriaceae bacterium | reverse complement strand
GCGCTCATCGGCTCAGCCCTCCCGTACCGGCGCGCGTGGCTCGTCCTTGGTACTCGAGCCGCTGGCTCGCGGGCCGCTCGCCGCGGGGCTCGTCGAGCGCCGCGCGACGGCCTGCGCCAGGGCTTGGGGATCGACGAGAAAGTAGGGCCGGTGGTCGAGGAGGTGAACGAAGCAGAGGGCGTCCCCGGCCGGTCCCAGCAGGCGCGTCGGCAGGAGCGGCCCCGCCGTGAAGCGAGCCTCGCGCACGCCCAGGCACGACTGGGCTGCGAGGCCCACGGGGCCGCACGCGGTGCGAACCACCAGCATCAGTGGAGCGGCGGGCGGCGAGCTCGCCGGGGCGACCCCGGCCACCTCGCTCCAGCGCAGTAGCGGAACCGAGCCGCCGTCTGGCAGGGGCGCGGACTCGCCACTCGCCGCGGCGGGTAGGTCGAACACTCCGTCGACCGATTCCAGCCCCATCCCCAGGCGGCAGCCCTCGCTCACCACCAGCATCAGGCGCGCGCCGGCCCCCCGGCCGTCCGCCGCCGACGTCTCCCCTGCGTCCCTCATCGCTCCCCTGTCGCCCCCGCCTTTGCGCTGTCAGTCGCTTCGGCGGCCCCGGTGGGAAACTTGAACGGCGGCCTTCAAGCGGCGCGCTCCGACGGTCGATACGTTGGGCGAGCGTGGCCCGGCCGAGGGGCCGCCACTCTTGGGGGGCAGTGATGGGGGCCGACGGTGCGTACGGAATCCACTCGGCTGGGGGGGCCGGCGGCGGTGCGCGCGACGAGCGCCGCGCGCCGCGAGATCCCCTGAGCCTCGCCTCGACGCGCCTCACGCGAGAGCTGATCGCGGCCGACGCGCGCAGCGACCAGGCGCGCGAGGATGCCTCGAGCCGGGCTGCGCGTCTGCTCGCATCCGTGCTGGCCGGTCTGCGAGCGCCCCTGGGCGCGATCGTGCGGCAGGCCTCCGGCGAGGGAGCCGGCGATCGCGTGGTGGCGCAGGGCGTGGCGCCCTCGATCCTCGAGCTGCTCGCCGCCGACGTGGACGACGTCGAAAGCCTGGTGCGGCGGGCGTGCGAGCAACGCCGAGTGTTCCTCCTCGACCGAGCGAGCCGGGAGCCGCTGATGGCGGCGTTGCGCGCAGAGTCCCCGGAGGTGGTCGCGGTGGCCATCGTTCCGCTGTACGACCGCGGATCGCCGGCGGCGGTGCTGATCGTCGGGGTCGCGCTGCCGGACTCGGTGCGACCGGCCGCCGTCCGCCTGCTCGCGCCGGCCTTCCACCTGTTGGGTGTCTTGCTCTCCGAGGGACGTGGTCAACCTGCGGGAGGGCCGGGCGAGTCTGCGCTCGCGACGTGCGGCGAGGCGGAGCGCTACGCCCTGGAGATCGAGGAGCTCCGCAGCCTGCTGCGCGAGGCACGCGAGGGGGCTCGCGTCGCCGCCGAGCGTGCCTCGGCCGCCGAGGCGGCCCAGCGCGCCGAGCTGGAGAGCCAGCGCGCGCGCATCGCGGAGCTGGTGGCGAGCGCCTCGCACGAGGATCTCGAGGTCACCTTGCGCCGCGAGCTGGAGGAGGCGTACACCGCGCAGGCCAGAGGCCTCGCGGAGCGCGACGGTCGCATCGCCGAGCTGGAGGACGAGGTGCAGCGGCTCGAGGCACGGCTCGAACGGGCTTGCACCGAGGAGCTCGACGAGCCGATCGGCGCCAATGTGACCGCGGTCGATCTGGCCGGCGCCGAGGACGACGGCTCGGCCGTCGACCAGCCCCTGAGCGAGATCGCGGCGGCCGCGGCCGCCGCACTCGAGGATGGCGGTAGCGCACCCGCCGTCCCTCCCGAGTCGGGCGACCTGGACGGCGGCGTGGAGCCGATCGCAGAGGATGTGGGCGAGGACGCGGCACCGCTGGCGCTGCTCG
The DNA here is from genome assembly GCA_964529315.1 of uncultured Enterobacteriaceae bacterium. Taxonomy (GTDB): domain Bacteria; phylum Desulfobacterota; class Binatia; order UBA12015; family UBA12015; genus CAZGUU01. Next base: position 6,055 of record CAZGUU010000252.1, on the reverse strand, counting down.
CCGAGGATGCGATCGAGGTGCTCGCGCCCGCCGAGGAGCCGACCGTCCTGGTCCACATCGAGGGCGATGGCGCGATTCTCGAGGCCGCGCGCGAGGCGGCGCTGAACGCCGGAGCGCTGATCTGGTCGAGCGAGACGAGCCTGCCCGGGATCAAAGGCAGCGTCGTCGTCGCCAACCTTCTCGCCCCCGATCTCGGGCGGCTGGCCGAGCTCGAAGCGGCCGCGGGCGATCGCTCGCCGAGCTTCGCCTATGCTCACGACGCCGCGGACGGCAGTGGCTTCGAGCTCGGTCGGGTCGGCTGGGTCGCGCGTCCGCTCGAGCCCGAGCGCGTGCTCGAATGCATGCGCTCCGAGGCGGGCGGCAGGCTCGCCGGGGTGATGATCATCAGCGCCCAGCTCCGTGAGCTCGGCGCGCTGCGCGAGCGGCTCTCGCGAGCCGGTGTCTCCGCCTCCGTGGCGTGCGATGTGCGCCAGGCGTTGGAGCTGCTGGAGATCGTCCGCAAGCCCGATGCGCTGCTCGTCGATCTCGCGCTCGAAGGAGGGCAGGGGCTGGCGTTGGCGGCGCAGCTGCGCGCTCACGTCGACACCCGAGACCTTCCGCTGCTGCTCCTGCTGCCCGTCGCGCTCGGGCCCGAGCGATTGGCCGACGCCGTGCGCCAGGCGGGAGTGCTGGGCCCCTACGGGGCGGACGAGGTGGTCCGTTTGGTGAGCACCGCGCTCGCCGCCCAGCGCTGAGCCGCGGCCCGAGCGGCCGTCAGGCCCGTGCGGGTGGCCAGGCTGCAGGCCGCGTGGTAGCAGCCCGGGAGCCGGGGCCCGATCCACGGGCCCCGTCCTGCGAGGGGGACCACCTGCATGGCGGAGGGATCGAGCGCGCCGGCCGCGGGCGCCGGACAGGCTTCGCGCGTCGAGCCGGCGGGGCGCATGGAGAGGATCGTCAACCTCGCCAAGCGCCGCGGCCTGGTGTTCCAGTCGAGCGAAATCTACGGCGGCCTGGCGAGCTGCTGGGACTACGGCCCGATCGGGGTCGAGCTCAAGCGCAACGTCAAGGACGCGTGGTGGCGCGAGATGGTCTGGGCCCGCGGCGACATCGTCGGTCTGGACTGCTCCATCCTCATGCACCCGCGGGTCTGGGAGGCGTCGGGCCACGTCGCCGGGTTCAGCGACCCGCTGGTCGACTGCAAGAAGTGCAAGTCGCGCTTCCGCGCCGACCACCTCCAGGACCTCTCCTGCCCCGAGAAGCCGGGCGCCCACCCCGGCGAGTGCGGCGGGGAGCTGACCGAGGCGCGCCAGTTCAACCTGATGTTCAAGACGTTCATGGGCCCGGTCGAGGACGAGGCCAACGTCGTGTTCATGCGCCCGGAGACCGCCCAGGGGATGTTCGTCAACTTCGTCAACGTGATGGATACGCAGCGCCGCAAGCTGCCCTTCGGCATCGCCCAGACCGGCAAGTCGTTCCGCAACGAGATCACGCCGGGCAACTTCCTCTTCCGCACGCGCGAGTTCGAGCAGATGGAGATGGAGTACTTCGTCAAGCCGGGCGAGGAGGGCCGCTGGTATGACTACTGGAAGCAGGAGCGCTTCGAGTGGTACGTGCGCCTGGGCATCAAGCGCGAGAACCTGCGCCTGCGCGAGCACGCCGCGGACGAGCTCGCCCACTATGCCAAGGGCTGCGCCGACGTGGAGTACAAGTTCCCCTTCGGCTGGTCGGAGCTCGAGGGCATCGCCAGCCGCACGGATTTCGACTTGAAGCAGCACGCCGAGTGGAGCGGGAAGGACCTCTCCTACTTCGACGAGGAGGCGCGCGAGCGCTACGTGCCCTACGTGATCGAGCCGGCGGCCGGCGCCGACCGCGCCACGCTCGCCTTCCTGGTCGACGCGTACGACGAGGACGAGGTCGAGGGCGAGACGCGCGTCGTGCTGCGCCTGCACCCGCGCCTGGCCCCGGTCAAGGCGGCGGTCTTTCCGCTGATGCGCAAGGGGGGGCACCCCGAGAAGGCGCAGGAGATCTTCGCCCGCCTGCGGCCACACTTCCCCGTGCAGTACGACCAGGCGGGGTCGATCGGCCGTCGCTACCGGCGCCAGGACGAGATCGGCACGCCCTTCGGGATCACGATCGACCACCAGACGATCGAAGACGGCACGGTCACGTTGCGCGACCGCGACCGCACGACGCAGGAGCGCGTCCACGAGAGCGATCTCTTGGCCGAGCTGCTGCGCCGCATCGCGGGCTGAGGGGCAAAGCCGAAAGCCCACGGATCGAGCCCGGTGCCAGGCCGCCGCGAGGGGAGGGCCGGCTCGGCCGTCTCACGAGCCGCCCGTGGCGGCTCTCGGCCGCGGCGGGCGGGCTGGGCTGCGCCAGAACGGTCCGCGCAGCCGGTGGGAGCGTCAGTCGTCGTCGCGCGCTGCGAGGTGGAAGCCGTTCCACGGCCGGGAGCGGCGGTGCCCGGGGATCGGCCAGGGTAACGGCTGCTCGGGGTCGTCCCAGCCGTCGCTCGGCAAGAGCCCCGAGAGCGGCGAGGCCAGGCGCGCGTTGGGCGCCGCGCCGTCGACGCGCAGCACGGATCCGGAGACGAACGCCGCCGCCGGCGAGAGCAGGAAGCAGATCGCCGCCGAGACCTCCGACTCGGTGCCCAGGCGCTGCAGGGGCACCGCGGTGTGCAGCTTGCGCAGGAAGGGCTGCATCCAGTCCGGGTAGGTCGCGAAGCCCGACGAGGCGATCCAGCCGGGCGCCACGGCGTTCACCCGGACGCCGCTCTCCGCCCACTCGACGGCGGCGGTTTCGGTGAAGCTCACCATGCCGGCGCGCGCCGCCCCGGAGTGGCCCATGCCGCGCATGCTGCCCCACATGTCGGCGACGACGTTGACGATCGCGCCGCCGTGCTCGCGCATGTGCTGCGTGTAGCACTCGCGGGCGAACAGGAAGCCGCCGGTCAGGTTGTTGCGCACCACGGCGTCCCAGCCCTTGCCGCTGATCGCCGCCAGGGGCGCGGGGAATTGTCCTCCGGCGTTGTTCACCAGGCCGTCGATCCGGCCGCGCGCGTCGAGCACGGCGGCGACCGTCGCCCGCACCCGGTCCTCCTCGCGGATGTCGCAGGGATGGACGAGCGCCGTGCCCCCGCACCGCTCGATCTCCTCTCGAACCCGATCGAGCTTTTCGGCCCGCCGCCCGACCAGGACGACGGCTGCGCCGAGGCTCGAGAGCTCGTGCGCCGTGCAGCGGCCGATGCCGCTGCCGCCGCCCGTCACGACGTGGGTCTGCCCGGCGAACAGGCCGGGCCGGAAGATCGAGTCGAAGCGCATGCCGTCCTCCCGTGCCGATCCGCGTGCGGCCCCCTGCGGCTGCACCTGGCGTCCTTTTCTCTCCGTCGGGCCCGCCGCAAGGCAACGGCTCCCGTTGCTTGCCGGCACGCGCCGGCGCCACGGGGCGGCTCGCGTCGCGGCGGTCAGTCCTGCGGGCTGCGCGGCGGCTCGGTGTGCCCGTTTCGCGCCGAGCGCGTCGCGGCCGCGCCCGAGGCTCGCGCCAGTAGCAACCGGGTGGCCAGCTGCGCTCGACGCACCGGCATCGTCAGGTGGGCATCGATTCCCATGGTGGCGTCCTCGGGCCTGGGTGTGCTCGAAAGCAACGGAGTGATCAGGACGAGCGTCGTGGCGGCGAGCAGGGCGTCCTGGCGTATGTGTCGGGCGAGCTCCAGCGCGTCGCCTCCGTGAACGCCGTGGACCACCAGTGCGACCTGGTAGGGATGCCCTTCGAGCGCGCGGCCGCGCAGGCGACCCAGGGCCTCCTCGGGGCTCGCCACACCGTCGGCCGCGACGCCTAGGCTCGAGAGCTGCTCGGCGAGCTGGCGCGCATGGACGGCGCTGCGGTCGACGAACAGCACGCGCAGGCCGGCAGGCGGCAGATCGCCTCCGCTCTCTCGGCGCGCCCCTGGCTCGGTGCGCAGCGGAATCGTGAACCAGAAGCGACTGCCCAACCCCGGCGTGCTCTCCACGCCGACCTCGCCGCGCATCAGCTCGCACAGACGCTTGACGATCGCCAGACCCAGCCCGGTCCCGCCGTAGCGGCTGGTCGACGACTGGTCGACCTGCGAAAACAGCTCGAAGAGCCGCTCCTGGGCTCCGGCCGGGATGCCGATCCCTGTGTCGCTGACCTCGAAGCGCACCCGCGCCTCGCTGGGCGTGCGCTCGACCAGCGCGAGCCGCACCACGACCTCGCCATGCTCGGTGAACTTGACGGCGTTCGAGAGCAGGTTGAGTAGGCTCTGGCGCAGCCGGACCGGGTCGCCGCGTACCGCGTCGGGCACACCGTCGCCGACGCTGTAGCCGAGGTCGAGCCCCTTGCGGTGCGCTGCGCGGGCCACGAGGTCGAGGGCTTCCTCCACGGTCGTGCGCAGGTCGAATGGCCGGCTCTCGATCTCGAGCTTGCCGGCCTCGATCTTCGAGATGTCGAGCACGTCGTTCAAGATGGTCAGCAGGCTCTCTGCTGCGGCGCGCACGCGCTCGGCGTACTCGCGCTGCTCGAGGCCGAGTGCCGTGTCGAGCAGGATGTCGGTCATGCCGATGATGCCGTTCATCGGCGTACGGATCTCGTGGCTCATGGTCGCCAGGAAGGCGCTCTTCGCCTGGTCGGCGCGCAGGGCCTGATCGCGCGCCTCGGCGAGCGAGCGCTCCGCGGCGATGCGATCGGTGACGTCGCGCAGCACCAACAGCCACCCGGCGAGCGTGCCCCGGTCGTCCTCGAGCGACGAGGCCCGGCAGGCGTACCAGCGCCCACTCCCCGGGCCGCCGGTGCCACCCACTGGGATCTCCACCTCCGCCTCCCGCTCGCCGCGTCCCGGCTCGCGCCACAGCCGGCTCGCGCACGCGAGCTCGGGGAGCAAGTCGGCGAGCTTCGCTCCCAGGGCGGCGCTCCGAGTGCGCTCCAGGACTCGCTCTCCGGCGGGGTTGACGTCCATCAGTCGGCGGTCCGCATCGAGCACCATCAGCGCGTCGCTCATCTTCTCGATGACCCGCTCGCGGGCCAGCGGCACGATGTCGAACAGGCCGAAGCGGAGCAGCCCGAAGGCGACCAGGACGGCGCTGATGGCAAAGGCGGGCGGGGTGAAGTCGACGTCGGGGAGCGCGCTCCAACCTGCGAGATAGGCACCGTTGGCCAGCAATGGCACCAGGGCGGCGAGCAGAACGGCGAGGTTTTGGGGGCGCAGGAACTCGCGTCCCCGCACCACCGCGCGCAGCAGGAGGACGCTGCCGGCGAGCACCAGCGCGTAGCCGTAGGCGGCCCAGACCCAGTACCAGGGGCCCGCCTCGCGGTGCAGGGTCATCCAGGTCCCCTGGCTGCGCAGCTCGGCGCCCCGCCAGTGGAGCTCGTGCCAGGCGTTCGTCCAGACCACGAGGAGGGTGAGCGCCGGGATCACGGCGAGCAGCGCGAGCCTGCGCGTCGGCCAGCCGCTCACACCCGCGGTCTGCTGAGCGGCGAAGACCAGCCAGGCCACCGGGACGACGGCGATGCCGGCGTAGCGCACCTGGGCCCAGAAGAGCTTCGCCTCGAGGCTACGGCTCCAGTGCTCGCAGGCGAAGGCGAGCGACCATGCGGCGATTCCGGCGAGCTCGGCGAGGAACGGACGCGCCCCCGGGGCGCGTCGCCGTCGCCACACCGGCACGGCCAGCACGACCATGAGCGTGGCGACGCCGGTCAGGATCGCGCTGTAGGTCGCCTGCTGCAAGATCGTTCCCTCGTGTCGAGGCATGCCCCCGGACGCTGGTGCTCGAGTGTGAGGTCGGAGCGCCCGCAGGGGTGGTTCGGCCGGGAGGGGCGGCTTCGGGAGGAAGGGCTCTGCTCGGTGCACGACAATGCCATGTCGGCGCGTGCTCGCAAACCGCGCCGCGGCGGGGCGCCGAGCCGAGCAGGGTAGCGTCGCGTGGAGCAAGCGCGAGGCTGCGGCCGATGCACGCGCGCCCGCAGGGGTCATGGCGGGTGTGGCTCGGCGGTGATACGAAGGCGAAGCGGCCGGCGGCCACCGCCCACTGGTAGTATGAGGGGCCGGCCGGCGTCCGGGACA
>CAZGUU010000251.1:0-7969 GCA_964529315.1 uncultured Enterobacteriaceae bacterium | reverse complement strand
GGTCCTGCGCTCCGGGTCCTCGCCGCCGCCGGGTGGGCCGCGCATCCATCTCATGGATTTCGCTTGCGCGGGTATCCCGCGGCGGCTGCGGAGTCGCTCCGGATCCCGCATTCGCCGTCACGGCTGCGTCGTCACCCGGTGGTGCCGGGCGACGGGGGGGTCCTGCTCACGCTCTCAGGCGTGGGTGGGCGGCCAGCCTGGGCGCCGCATTGCGTCAGGGGCATGCGGAGCGCAGCGCCAGGCGCAGGCTCACCCCGCGGGTCGCCACGCGGCCCGCACGGCGCGGCCGCCTCGCCCCACGGCGAGCGGCGCCGAGCCCAAGAGTCGCGCGCGAGGGCTCGACGACCGAGCCGCGGAGCTGGACGGCCCGGACTCTGCGCGCGGCCACGATGGCAGAGGCGGGCTCGCAGCACCGCCGTGCGCCGGCGGCTCGAGGCGATCGGCGCGGGGCGCGCCTTACGCCTTCTTCACCGGCTCGCGCGGCGTCAAGTCGAGGTCGGGCGGCGGCGCGTCGGGCAGCTTCCAGCGGATGTAGGGCTTGCCCTTCTGCTCGTGCAGCAGGTTGGCCTCGTCGATCGCCGCGACGAAGGCCTGCTCGAAGGCAGCGAAGTCCTGGCACTTGATCGGCCCCTCGAGCGCCTGCCAGCTCCCGGCGAGGTAGGCATCGAGCGCCTCGCCGTGCTTGGGTCGCATGAAGCCGCCCAGCTCCATCAGGCCGCGGATCTCCTTGTACTGGAACCAGGCCATCGGCCAGTTGGCCGCCCGGGCGGCATAGTAGAGCTTCCACGTCCTGGCGCCGACCTCGGGCATGATCCGCGCAAGCCCCGGCTGGACGCGCGCCAGGTCCTCGATGGTCATGGCGTTCTTGCCGCTCTCGAACTTGAGCGCCCGGATCTTGGCCTCGAGCCTGGCTTCGAGCTCGTCGTCGTTCATCGTCGTCCCCCGCGTCTCGCCGCCATCCGCCGCGGCCCACGCCAGCGCGATGATTTCGAGAGTAGACGGGACCGTCCGGCGCGCAAGGTCGAGGTGGAGCCGAATGGAATCCGAGGTTGGAAGATCTTCCTTGCTAACGTGGGACGAAAGGCCCAGATTCCGAGGCCATGAGGGGTCTCCCATCCCGTCCCCATCTTCGCGACACTCCGCGGGCAGCCGCATCGCTGCTCATCTCGGGAGCCATGCTCGTGGCGATGGCAATGGAGGTGCACGGGCAGTGCGTGCAGGTCACGGGCCGGAAGCTCGACATCCTCTCCTCGATCGACGACGCACGGGACCGGATCACCTGGGACGCAAGAGACGACGCGGGTCGGCTGCTTCTGCCGGACCCGACGGCTGGCACGACGACCTTCGAGCTCGAAGACGCAAGCGGCCCGGTGCTGAACGCGACGCTTCAGGAAGAGTCGGCTGCGGGGTGGCGGTCGAGCCGTGTGCCGCCGGTCAGGTGGACCTACTCGCGGCGCACCGATCCGGCGAGCCCCGACGGAGTGGAGCGGGTCACGAGCGTCCCCAAGAAGCTCTTCTTCAAAGGCAAGGGCCCGGACCTCGACGAGATCCGAGTGCCACTGATCGAGCCGATCACGATGCGCGTCACCACCGCGACCGGCGCCTGCTTCGAGACGAAGTTTGCGGGCTGCAGCCGCAACGACGATGGGCGGGTGCTGTGCCGCAAGGGCTGCACGGCGTCAGCCCCACCGCCCCAGGGCGCCGATCGCACGATCGTCCTCGATACCGCGGGGGCACAGCCCTGGGACGATCGGCTGCGCGCCTTCAACTTCTCCATCCAGAACATCTCCGGGGCCTCGTTCTTCCCCCGAGCGATCGAGCTGCTCGACCGGATGTTCGATCCCCGGCCGGGCCGCCAGGTCCGACTCGAGTACGGCCCGGCCCACTGGCCGAGCTGGGGGTTCGACGCCTCCTGCAGCTGGGTCGGCGCTGGCTCTCCGCCCATAGAAGCGGGCCAGTGCACGACGGCCGGTACGGGGTTCCTACGGCTCGACCAGATCGCCGCGTGCCTCGCCTCTACCGGGGCCGACCTCGAGATGCGGCTCCAGGGACAGCCGGCCATGTTCTCTCCGCAGTGCACCGGGAGCTGCACCGGGCGCATGCTTCCCGGCGGGTCGTGCTCGTGCGGCGGCTCGTTCCAAAGAGTCCCACCGACCGCCTATGACGCCACCTGGCGCGACCACTGGAAGTGCGTGCTCAAGCACTACGCGGCGCTCGGGGTCCGGCGCTTCGAGATCTGGAACGAGCCCGACCAGCCGAGCTTCTTCGTCGGCAACGAGTCCGACTTCGTCGCGATGTTCGAGCAGATGCGGCTCGCCCTCGAGGAAGCGCGCGACGAGCTCGACCCGGCGGTGCGCGACGCGATCGAGATCGGCGGCCCGGCCATGTCGACCGTCGACGGCGCCATCGGCAGCGCGCCCGGCCCGTCCCTGCCAGTCCTCTACACGGCCGTCGCCGCCGGGCTCGGCGATCACGATCTCGACTTCGTCTCGGCCCATGCCTACACGGGCGACCCCGGCCTCCCGTTCGCGGCCGGCTGGGTCGACGAGCTGCGCAGCTTCGCGCCGAACGCCTGGACGGACGTGCGGCTCGAGCTCAACGAGTGGGGGCTCGGCCTGGGCGGACAGAAGCCCTGCGACGACGACGATCCCTTGACACCCGGCCTGCAGGCGCCGGCGTCGGGACAGGGTCTCGGTGACGGATGCGACCACCGGGGTGCCGGCCACATGGCGTACATGCTGGCCGGGATGCTCGCGGCCGGCACCGACGTGCAGCCCTACGTTTTCGAGGTCTTCGCCAACTCATACGCCCAGCGCTGCGACATGGTCGAGACTGGCCTCGGCCTCTTCACCAGCCATGGCCTCCCGCAGCCGTCGGCCGCGGTGCACTGGGCGGCCTCGCAGATGCGTGGCCAGCTTCTCGGGGTGCAGCAGGAAACGCTCACCGATCGCAGCCTCGGCTGGATCGCCGCCCTCGACGAAACCGGCACGGTGCACGTGCTGCTCGGCCAGTTCGACGGCACCCAGACCGACCACTTCAGCCGCCGCTACGCCAGCGACGGCAACGATTCACAGGCTCTAGGGGGCGACTGCGGCTGCAGCACGGCCTCGTGCACGCAGGCCAGGTTCGCCGATGCGCTCGCCAATCCGGACCCCGTCGCACGCCTCCAGGTGATCTGCCCCGGCCTCGACGTTGCCGAGGCGACCGACGCCATCGCCGCCGCGCAGCACGCGCTCACCCGCCAGGAGCACACCGACACCACGGTGGCGCTCGACCTGCGCGGTCTGACCTGCCGCAGCGGCTTCACCGTCGACGTGTACACGACCGGCCCGGGCCAGAGCACGGCCGAGGTGTGGCGGAGCAAGTCGGGCCCGCACCAGACGGCGACGACGTGCGACGCGAATCTCGCCGCCGCGATGGATGCCTACCCCTACGACTGGGAGGCACTCCAGGACGATCTGTGGGACGTGATCACGACCCCCACGCAGACCTTCAGCGTGGCGCCGGGCGACCCGATGCCGCTCATCGCGGTGCCCGCGTACGGCTCGGTGTACGTGACGATCCGCTGACCGCTCGAAAGGAGACGCTGCGCGACATCAGGGCCGCGGCGCTGGCGAGGACGGCCTCGGGGCAGCGAGGTCACGGCTCGGGGTCGTCCGCGACAGCCAGCCCGTCGCGCTGGAGAGCGGCCACTGGATGGCGAAGCCGGAGGCTCGCCCGGTGCCGACCCGAGCCAACACGCTGGAGCGGATCACGGTGCACCCGAGCTTTGCCGGGCTCTGGCCGGGCAGCATCGGAATGAACGCCCGCGACGGCTGCACCGTGACGGGCAACCGCGTCGTCGACAGCGACTTCGGAGTGGAGATCCACCCGACGCCCCAGAGCAGCCACTCGCTCGTGGAGCTGGCCGGCATCCGGGTCGGTCGCGAGTGCCCCGCGGACGCCGCCTAGACCTCGAGCGAGCCCGCCGGCAGGTGCTCCTCGGGGACGGTGCGCTGCGGATCTGGCCCTTGGGCCCGCAGTCTCGCCAGAGAAGCCCCTTAGGGCGAGCCCGTGTGCCGTGCACCTATTTCAGGGAATCCTCTATGCGGGTGAGGCCGCGGCACGCGCAGAGGCCTCGAGCCTTCACCCCACCAGCTTCCGCGTCGGTCCGAGCGTGCTACAAGGACGGAGCATGAAGCACACCAGCTGGTTCCAGTGCATCGAGCCGGCCTGCGGACAGCGCTACGACGTCTTCGAGGTCGTCTATCGCTGCCGCAAGTGCGGCGAGCTGCTCGAGGTGGTGCACGACGAGGCTCGCCTGGGTCGCACCGGGCCCGAATCCTGGAAGGCGCTCTTCGACCGGCGCATTCGCTCGACCCAGTGGCCCTACGGATCGGGGGTGTGGTGCCGCAAGGAGATGGTCCTGCCGCAGCTCTCGGACGAGAACATCGTCAGCATGTACGAGGGCGGCTCGAACCTCTTCTGGGCGGAGCGCTTCGGCCGCGAGATCGGCCTGCCCGACCTGTGGGTGAAGCAGTGCGGCAACTCGCACACGGGATCCTTCAAGGACCTCGGCATGACGGTCCTGGTCAGCGTGGTGAAGGAGATGCGCGCCCAGGGCCAGAGCATCCCGGCGGTGGCCTGCGCCTCGACCGGGGACACCTCGGCGGCGCTGGCGGCCTACTGCGCCGCGGCGAGCATCCCCGCGGTGGTCCTGCTGCCGCGCAACAAGGTGTCGCTGGCGCAGCTCGTGCAGCCGATCTCCAACGGCGCGATCGTGCTGTCGCTCGACACCGACTTCGACGGCTGCATGCGCACCGTCCAGGAGCTCACCGAGCGCGAGAACATCTACCTGGCCAACTCGATGAACTCCCTGCGCATCGAGGGCCAGAAGACGGTCTCCATGGAGATCGTGCAGCAGTTCGACTGGGAGGTGCCCGACACGGTGGTCATCCCCGGCGGCAACCTGGGCAACGTGAGCGCGCTGGGCAAGGGCTTCCTGCTCATGGAGAAGCTCGGCATGATCAGCCGCCGGCCGCGCATCGTGGTCGCCCAGGCCGAGCACGCCAACCCGCTCTACCTCGCCTACCAGAAGGGCTTCCGCGAGTTCGCGCCCGTGCAGGCCAAGGCCACGCTGGCCAGCGCCATCCAGATCGGCAACCCGGTGAGCTACAAGAAGGCGGTGCGCACGCTGCAGCAATTCGACGGCATCGTCGAGCAGGCGAGCGAGGAGGAGCTGGCCGACGCCGCCGCACGAGCCGATCTCACGGGAATGTTCAACTGCCCGCACACCGGCGTGGCCCTGGCCGCGCTGATCAAGCTGCGCGGCCGCGGCGTGATCGGCGCAAACGAGCGAGTGGTGGTCATCTCCACGGCGCACGGGCTCAAGTTCGCCGAGCAGAAGGCCGCCTACCACCAGCACGAGCTGCCCGGCCTGCGTGCGCCCTTCGCCAACCAGCCGATCGAGCTGCCCAACGAGCTGGGCCGCGTGCGCGACGAGCTCTTGCGGCGCATCGACGTGCACAGCGCCGAGCAAGCGCGGCGCAAGGAGCACCCGCAGTGAGCGCGGCCGAGCCCAAGGAGAGCCGCCGGCCGCGCAGCCTGCTCACCGCGGCCGTGCACGGCGGCGAGCCACGCCCCCTGCCGGGCAGCGCGATCACCATGCCCGTCTTCCAGACGGCGACCTACGTCTTCCGCGACACCCGCGAGCTGGTCGACTACATGTCGGGGCGCACCGAGCGCGAGGAGTACGGGCGCTACGGCAATCCGACCCTGCGCCTGGCCGAGGCGAAGTGCGCCGCGCTCGAGGGTGCCGAGGCGGGGCTCGGCTTCGCCAGCGGCATGGCAGCGATCACCACGACGCTGCTCGCGGTCCTGCAGCAGGGCCAGCACGTCGTCATGACCGACGACTGCTACCGGCGCACCCGCCAGTTCTGCCGCGGCATGCTGGGCAAGCTCGGCATCGACGTGAGCATCGTCGAGACCGGCGACTACGAGGCGCTCGAGGCGGCGATCACCCGCCAGACCCGCGTGCTGATCAGCGAGTCGCCGACCAACCCGTACATGAAGGTCGTCGACCTCGACCGGATCGCCGAGATCGGCCGGCGCCACCGGCTGCTCACGATCATCGACTCGACCTTCGCGACACCGGTCAACCAGCGGCCCATCGAGCACGGCATCGACCTGGTCCTGCACTCGGCCACCAAGTACCTGGCCGGGCACAACGACGTGCTGGGCGGCGTGATCCTCGGCCGCCGCGAGACGATCGACGCGATCCGCGAGACCCAGGGAGTGCTGGGCGGGATCCTCGACCCGCACGCCGCCTACCTGCTGATCCGCGGCTTGAAGACGCTGGCGGTCCGCGTCGCACACCAGAACCGCAGCGCGATGCGCATCGCCGAGATGCTCGCCGCCCACCCGCGCGTCGAGCGGGTGCACTACTGCGGCCTGCCGAGCCACCCCGGCCACGAGATCGCGCGCCGCCAGATGAAGGGCTTCGGCGGGGTGGTCAGCTTCGAGGTGAAGGGCGACCTGGACGCCGCCTCGCGCGTGGTGGACGCGGTCGAGATCCCGCAGATCGCCCCCTCGCTGGGCGGCGTGGAGTCGCTCATCGAGCAGCCCGCGCTGATGAGCTTCTTCGAGCTGACGACCGACGAGCGCCTCGCGGTCGGCATCCGCGACAACCTGATCCGGCTCGCGGTCGGGCTCGAGGATCCCGACGACCTGATCGCCGACCTGGACCGCGCGCTCGAGGCGTGACCCGGCCGCGGCGCGCGCTGGGGGCGGCCGCGCGCCCGGCCGGAGCTCAGCTCTCGCCGACCGTCTCCCAGTGCACCTGCCAGAATTCGGGTAGCGGCGGGCGCAGCTCGAAGTGCCCGCCGAAGCACTGGAAGCTCGGGCGGTGCGTCAAGCGGTCGTGGAGCAGGCGCAGATACTCCTCGAGCGCCTGGCCCACGGGCGGGGCGCCGATGTCCAGGCGGCTCTTCTGGCCGCACTTCTTGCACGTCACGTCGACTCTCATGCGTAGCGCACCCATTCGAGGTAGAGGCCCTGCGGCGGCGCGGTCGCCGCGGCGAGGCCGCGATCGCGCGCCTCGAGCAGCCGGGCCACGCTCCCCGCCGGGCTGCGGCCGCGGCCGATCTCGACCAGCTGGCCGACGACGTTGCGCACCATGTGGCGAGCGAAGGCGTTCGCCTCGATGCGGTAGACCAAGAGGTCTGCGCTGCGCTCGACCGAGCTGCGCGTGACGCGACGCACGCTCGAGCGTGGGACCTTGTCCGCACCCTGGAAGCTCGCGAAGTCGTGCTCGCCGACCAGCAGCGCGGCCGCCGCGGCCATCGCCTGCTCGTCGAGCGGCTGGCGCACGTGCCAGGCGCCGCGCACCTCGAACGGCGAGCGCACGCCGCCGTTCCAGATGCGGTAGGCGTAGGCGCGCAGCACGGCGTCGCGCCGCGGGTCGAAGTCCGGGGTCGCCGGGCCGAGCTCGAGAAAGGCCACGTCCTCGGGCAGCACGGCGTCGATCGAGCGCAGCAGCCGGTCGAGCGGCTCTCGTCCGCGCGGGTTCGCCGGCGGCGATCCGGCCCAGGCGTCGCCGGGCACGTCGAACGCGATCACCTGCCCGCGCGCGTGCACCCCGGCGTCGGTCCGCCCGGCCGCAGCAACCCGCACGCGGGCGCGAAGGACCACGCCCAGGGCCTGCTCGATGGTCTCCTGGAGCGTCGCCCCACGGCCCTCCTGCGACTGCCAGCCCCGGTAGGCCGTACCGTCGTACGCGACCACCGCCCGCAAGCGCACCGCCTCGCCCCTCCCCGGCGGGTCAGCCGACGGCCAAGGCGAGGTCGAGGACGGAGACCAGGCTCAGGACCACGCCGCGCCGCTCGTCGTCGAAGGTGAGCCACAGGGCGAGGCTCGCGGGCCGCTGCGCGTCGATGCGCAGGCGCGCCACGTGGACCAGCTCCGAGCCGGCGACGTCGACCGGGCCCGGGGC
>CAZGUU010000250.1:0-7980 GCA_964529315.1 uncultured Enterobacteriaceae bacterium | reverse complement strand
GCGACCACCGCCGGGCTCGCAGGCCAGCTCGGCGCCCGGGGGTGGCCGGCGGCCGCAGCGCTGGGCGCGGCGCTGGGCGGCTTGGCCGTCTTCCTGGTCGATCGCTTCGCACCGGAGGCCGCGGGCAGCGGCATTCCCAGCGTCGAGGCGCGCCTGACGGGGGACGCGCCGCTGCGCTGGCGGCGGCTCCTCGCCGTCAAGTTCGGCGGCGGCCTGGCCGCCCTGGCCACCGGCATGTCGCTCGGACGCGAGGGACCGACCGTCCAGCTCGGCGCGTCGGTCGGCGAGGCCGTCGCCGACGGCGCGCGCGTCGCGCCGCGCGTGCGTCGCGCGCTGGTCGCGGCCGGCGCCGGTGCCGGCTTGACCGGCGCTTTCGATGCGCCCCTGGCCGGCTTTCTCTTCGTCGTCGAGGAGCTCCGCCGCGAGATCGACGCGCTCACCTACGGCACGGCCCTGGTCGCCGCGCTTGCCGCCCAGCTGGTCATCGGCGCCGCCTTCGGCCCGCGCCCGCTGTTCGGCGAGATCGACCCACCGCCGCTGCCCGCGGCGGCGCTGCTGCTGGTGGCCCTCTGTGGCGCGGCCTGCGGCCTGCTCGGCGTGCTCTACAACCGATCCATCCTGCTCGGCCTGGATCTCTTCGCGCGCTGGCGCTCGGTGCCCACCTGGGTGCACGGTGCCGCGGCCGGCGCGTTCGCCGTGCTGGTCGCACTGGTCGCGCCCGATGCGCTGTTCGGCGGGGACCCGGTCACCGTGCAGATCGTCGCCGGCTCGGCGCGCGATCTCGCCGCGGGCGGCAGCGGCGAGCTGGTGCGCGGGCAGCTCGGGGCGATGAGCCTGACCAGCTTCCTCGCCCTGCTGGTCGTCGCCAAGCTGGTGCTGACGGCGGTGAGCTACGGCTCGGGCGTGGTCGGCGGCCTGTTCGCTCCGCAGCTGGTGCTCGGCGCGGCCGCGGGAGCGCTGATCGGCGAGCTCGCCCGGCCGCTCTTCCCCGGGCTTCCGCTGGTTTCGGCGCTGGCCGGCTGCGGCGCGGTGGCGGTGTTCACCGCCAGCGTGCGCGTGCCGGTGACCGGCGTGGTCCTGCTGCTCGAGATGACCGGCGGCGTGAGCCAGTGCTTCGCCTTCGCGCTGGCCGCGACGGCGGCCTTCCTGGTCGCCATCGCCCTGCGTGACGAGCCGATCTACGAGGCGCTGCGCGCCCGCTCGGCAGCCGTGCTCGCGACGGCGTCCCCGGCTGCGCCTGCTGCGGCGACGAAGCAGCCGCGCCGGGCTGCCGGCGAGGCGGGCTCCAGCAGAGCTGGGACGCCGGGCACGGAGGACGACGTGCCGAGCAGTTGAGTCGGCGCCGCCGCCGTGGTCAATCGGTGCGGGAGGGTGGTGCCATGGGCGAGCCGGGGGAGATGCGAGCGGAGCGAAGGACGCAGTGGCCCGAGTGGCAGGCGCTGCGCCAGCACTTCCAGGCGTTGCGCGACGTCCACCTACGCAAGCTCTTCGCCGACGACCCGGGTCGCGGCGAGCGCCTGACGCTGGACGCGCTGGGCATCTACCTCGACTACTCCAAGAACCGCCTGACCGACGAAACCCTGCGCCTGCTGGTCGCGCTCGCCGAGCGGGCCGGCGTGCGCGCCGGGATCGCCGACATGTTCGCCGGGCGCAAGATCAACGTCACCGAGGACCGCGCCGTGCTGCACGTCGCGCTGCGCGCGCCGCGCGGCGCGGTGATCGAGGTCGACGGCAAGAACGTCGTGCCCGAGGTGCACGAGGTGCTCGACCGGATGAGCGCCTTCGCCGAGCGCGTGCGCAGCGGTGCCTGGCTCGGCTTCACCGGCAAGCGCATCCGCAACGTGGTCAACATCGGCATCGGCGGCTCGGACCTGGGGCCGGCCATGGCCTACCAGGCGCTGCGCGCGTCGAGCGAGCGCGCGATGCGCTTCGCGTTCGTCTCCAACGTCGATGCCACGGACTTCGTCGAGGCGACGCACGGCTGCGACCCCGCGGAGACCCTGTTCGTCGTCTCCTCGAAGACCTTCACCACGCTCGAGACGCTGACCAACGCGCGCACGGCACGCGACTGGCTGCTGGCCGGGCTCGGCGACGAGCGCGCGGTCGCGCGCCACTTCGTCGCCGTCTCGACCAACGCCGCGGAGGTGGCCAAGTTCGGCATCGACACGGCGAACATGTTCGGCTTCTGGGACTGGGTCGGTGGCCGCTACAGCTACGACTCGGCCATCGGCCTCTCGCTGATGATCGCCATCGGCCCCACGGCGTTCCGCGACATGCTGGCCGGCTTCCACGCCATGGACGAGCACTTCCGCACCGCGCCGCTCGAGCGCAACATGCCCGTCCTGCTCGGCCTGATCGGGTTCTGGTACGACGAGCTCTTCGGCGCGCAGACCCACGCCGTGCTGCCCTACAGCCAGTACCTCGAGCGCCTACCCGCCTACCTGCAGCAGCTCGACATGGAGAGCAACGGCAAGTCGGTCGACCGCCAGGGGCAGCCGATCACCGACTACCAGACCGGCCCGATCGTCTGGGGCCAGCCCGGCACCAACGGCCAGCACGCCTACTACCAGCTGATCCACCAGGGGACCAAGCTCGTCCCCTGCGACTTCATCGGTTTCTGCGTGCCGAGCAACGACCTGGGCCGTCATCACGACCTGCTGATGGCGAACTTCTTCGCCCAGACCGAGGCGCTGGCCTTCGGCAAGACCGCGGACGAGGTGCGTGCCGAGGGCGTGCCCGAGCACCAGGTGGCGCACCGCACCTTCCGCGGCAACCACCCGACGAACACCATCCTCTTCGACCAGCGGCTCACGCCCAACGCCCTGGGCCGGCTGGTCGCGCTCTACGAGCACAAGGTGTTCACCCAGGGCTGGATCTGGAACATCGACTCCTTCGACCAGTGGGGCGTGGAGCTGGGCAAGGTCCTGGCCAACCGGATCATCCCGCAGCTCGAGGCCGACCAAGAGCCTCGGCTCGACCACGACGGCTCGACCAACACGCTGCTGCGCCGCTACCGCGGCGCCCGTCGCGGCGCGGGGAAGCGCTCGAGCAGCTGACGTGCTTCCCTCGCAGGCAGGCGGCCCGCCAGCGAGAGCTCGCAGGAGTCACTCGAAGGCTCGTGGTGCCGGCCAGCCTCTCTCGGGCGAGCGGCCTGGGAGTCGAGATCCCCGGCCACGTGGAGCCTCCCGACCACGGGCGCGCGGGCGCCGTCTCTGCGGCTTGCCTGCGCGCCCGGGTGGCCTTGCGGCTTCTGGCTACAGCGCGCGTTGCAGGCGGCGCACCCCCGGGCAGCCCAGCGCGGCCTGGAAGTCCGCGTGCCGCTTCTCGTCGACCACCGCGAATCCGGCGCGCTCGTAGGCGCACTGCGCCGAGGTGTTGCCGATCAGCACGGAGACCTGCCCCAGGCGGTGGCCGCTCGCACGACCCTGCTCGACGACGTGACGGAGCAGGTCGTTGATCAGGCCGCGCCGCCGGTAGGCGGCGAGTGTCGCCACGTTCTCCACGATCCACGAGCCCGGCGGCTCGTCGGACATGCACGTCGCGACCGCCAAGCTGCGCTCGCCCACCCGAGCCATGCGCCCGGCGTCCCAGCCGATCGCCTGCCCCGCCTCGAAGCAGGCCGGGCCCAGCGTCTGGATACCCGACTGGTCCGGGTCGTAGCCGCACAGCGCCGCCGCGGGGCGCCCGTCCACCTCGGCGACGCAGTAGTGCGCGTAGTGGTTGAACGAGCGCGTCTCGGTCATCGCCAGCTGCTCGAGAAAGCGCAGGCAGACGTCTTCCGGGGCCTCGAGCATGTGGTCCCAGATCCCTCGCTCGAGGTGGGAGCGCGAGGCGAGAAGCATCACCTGGCCCAGGAAGGCGGCATCCTCTCGGGTGGCGGGTCGAATTCGAAGGCTCATCGCTGCTCCTCTCGGCTCGGGGGTCGGCCCGCCTCCCGGCCGCGCACGGCGGGAGCGCGCCAGCGCGACGCACCGGCCCTCATCTATCGTCCGCGCGCCGTCCCGATTCAACGCCCCGCGGCGCGGCGCAGCGCCCCCGTGCCCGCGGTGGCACGCGGCACGGAGTGTGCGGCCTGCCCCGCACGGTGCGCGATCGCGATGCACGGCGCCTCGCACCAGCGAAAGAGCAGCCGCCCGGACCACATCACCAGCGGAGTCGTCGCGGCCATGAGCAGTAGGCTCGAGGGGATCGCGTGGCGCACGATCAGCGGCTGCACGGCCAGCCAGCGCGCCAGCGGCTCGAAGGCGAGCTGGATCGGCCGGTGCAGCAGGTAGAGGCTGTACGAGTACACGCCGACGCCGCCCAGCCATCGGCCGATCCGCGAGACCCGGATCTGCCCGGCCCGGCCACGCTCGCCGTCGAGCGCGGCGCACAGCAGCAGGGCGAAGCCGACTCCGTAGAGCGGCTCCTTCAGGGCGTAGAGACCCCAGTGCCAGGTGTGCCACTCGAGCAGGATGCCGAGCCCGAGCACGAGAGCCGCCATCCAGGGGCTCTTGAGCGCCCGAGGCAGCTCGACGCTGCCCACCGCCCAGGCCGCTACCAGCGCGCCCAGGGCCCACTCGAGCCAGCGCGCGAGGAAGACCTCCCAGGCCAGCCCACCGAAGCGTGGACCGAAGGGCTCGAAGTTCAGCCACAGCCGGTAGGCCATCGTCACGGCGGCGATCGCGGCCAGCGCCCGCCACGGACGATACTTGACGATCAGCGCGAGCACGATCGGGTAGGCGAGGTAGAGCTGCGCCTCGACGGCGAGCGTCCAGGCGGGGGGGTTCAGCCCATCGAAGGTGGCCGGGTGCAGGGTGTGGACCAACGCGGCCTCGGCGAGCAGCCGAGCTGCGCCGACGCCCAGGCGGCCGGTGGAGAGCAGCGCCAGTACGGCCGCGACCACCAGCGCCGCCAGGTAGGGCGGGTAGAGCCGCCAGAGTCGGCGGGCAAAGAAGCGCCGCCAGTCGAGGCCCGCCGCGGCCGCCCCGGACCACCCGCCCGACGCGACGGCGGGTGCGTCCGCGCCGTCTGCGTCCGACCCGCGCCGTGCTGCCGCCGCCAGCGCGCGCGCCTGCGGCAGGTGGATGCAGAAGCCGCTGATGACGAAGAACAGCGGCACGCCCAGGTAGCCGAAGCCGAGGATCTGTCCGAGCAGCGCAAACGGCCGCTCGCCCAGATTGGGTGCCCCGTTCCACGCCGACACCGCCATGTGGCAGACCACCACGGCGAGAGCGGCGAAGCCGCGCAGCTGGTCGATCCGCTCGAAGCGCATGCGCAGAGCACCCCTCGCCTAGCGCTGGACGGTCAGCATCACGTAGGCGCCGTAGAGGTTGATCGCAACCGAGATCGCGACCAACCAGGCAAACACGCGAGCCCAGGCCGGCCCGGGTCGGGCGAAGCCCGCCGCCGCCAGCGGCACGAGCAGCGGGTAGAGATCCTGCATGTAGCGCGTGCCGTACTGCGCGAAGCCGGTCCCCCAGTAGAAGAGATAGAAGAGCGCCATGACGGCCGCCGCCGGCGCGAAGCAGCGCACGAAGCCCAGGCGCCAGCGTGCCAGCCAGATGCCGAGGAAGAACGGGCTCATCGAG
Source organism: uncultured Enterobacteriaceae bacterium (assembly GCA_964529315.1). GTDB lineage: Bacteria > Desulfobacterota > Binatia > UBA12015 > UBA12015 > CAZGUU01. Next base: position 2,410 of record CAZGUU010000250.1, on the reverse strand, counting down.
AAGATCGACTGCCCGTCGAGCTCGAAGCGCAGGAAGGGAAAGGCGGGCAGCAGCGTCGGTGCGCTCGAGAAGTACATGCGGAAGTTGCGCCAGAAGTACTCGGTCGAGAAGTCCGGCCCGTGCGGCCCCCACTGCGTCCAACCCGCCGTGTAGGGCGAGAGGAAGGGATCGCCGAGCGTCGCCCACTGGAAGGCGAGCGTCGCGACGAGCGGCGGGAGCATGCCCAGCGCGAAGCGCAGGCCCTTGCCGACGAAGGCCCGCCAGCGCCGTGGGCCGGCGGACTCCCGCCAGAAGAGCAGCGCGAAGGCGAGCCCGGCGAGCAGCGTCGCGTAGCGGCACTGCGCCGCGATCATCAGGCACAGGCCGGCCCAGGCCGGCGCGCGGCGCACGAAGCCCAGGTAGAGCGCGAGCAGTAGGAAGAGGTTGCCCTCGCTGTGCATGAGCAGCCAGACGTTGCCCACGCCGGCCGAGTAGACGATCGGGGTACCGATCACGTAGGCGATGGTCGCCGGCGCGGCGTAGCGCTCGGTGCCGTCGAGCGCGCGGAGCAGGCGGTGCAGCACCAGCGCCGAGCCCAGGATGAGCAGCGTGTTGAACGACGGCTGGCCGGCGTGGCCACCGGTCAGCGCGACCCAAGGGACGAGCAGGACGCTCACCGCCGGCGGGTAGGCGAAGTACCAGCGCCCCTGGTGGAGGAACATCTCCATCCAGGGGATCTTCTCGGCGAGCGACACCTGGCCGCCGAGCATCTCGGCGGCCAGCCGCAGCGGCGCGTCGTACGCCGACCCGGCGGGTGTGAGCGGGAGGAGGATCGCCGCGAGGCCGGCCAGGAGCACCGCGTCGCGCGCCCACGGCTCGACCAGACGCCCGCGCAGCAGCCAGAGCAGCAGCAGGCCCCCCACCGCGAGCCCGGCCACCACGGAGCCGTTCACCGGCAGCGTGCGGCAGCCCGTGCAGAGCAGCTGTGCAAGCGATCCCTCGCCCCACTCGATGAACGGATTGCCCGTGGGGTGCTGCCCCACGGCGAGCCACCCGACCAGCGTCTCGTGCGCCACGCACAGCGTCGCCACGAGCCAGGCGAGCACCAGGGCGCGCCGCGGCAGCCTCGCCAGAGAGACGCCCCGCCCCCAGAGCTCCGCTCCGGCCAGCCCCGCGGCGAGCGCGATCGCCGGCATCAAGTAGAACATCCAGTAGGGGTGCACCCACGAGCCGCCGGGAAAGGCCACGACGTGCAGCAGCCCGAAGGCGAGCCAGATGCCGATGAACGCCGCCGCAGGCCCGCCGGCGCGGCGCCGCGCCACCAGACGCACCGCCCACGCGGAGATCGTCGCACCGGCGGCCAGGAGCACCGGGCGGGTGTAGTCGCTCACCGTGAAGCTCCACACGCGCTCGAGCCAGTCGCGCGCGCCGAAGCCCATGACCCGGGCATCGACCCGCTTCCGGGCGCCCGAGAGCAGCAGCCGCACGCCGTCCGGCGCCGCCCACGCGAGGTGCCCGAGCAGGGCCAGGCCGATCCCCAGCCCGCTCGCGGCGAGCCACCGGTTGAGCCGACTCAGGGGCCGCCTGCGCCCGGCCTCGAAGAGCATCAGGATCGGCACCAGATAGAGCCCGGGCCAGTCGTAGAGGGAGGCCAGCGCGGTGAAGGCGCAGACCAGGGCGTCCTCGGCCGCGGTGCCGTCCCCGCCACGCTCCACGCGCCGGAGATAGACGACCACCGCGAGCAGCACCCAGGGCATGAGCCACGCCTCGTGGCTCACGTTGCGCGCGAAGAACCCCGAGATCGGCACGAGGACGACCACCAGGCCCGCAAACCACGCTGCGCTGGGGCGCTCTCTCGTCCACCGCGGGATGGCGAGCAGCAGGAGGAGCAGCGAGACGAGGTGCGAGGCGACGGTCGCGCCACGTGCCACGGCGCGGCTCTGGCCGAGCGATGCGAACACCGCCGCCAGCGAGAGTCCGAGCGCCGGCGGGTGGTGGCCGTACGCGCGCGGCTCGAGCGCAACGGGGCCACGCCACTCGTAGGGGTTGTCCTCGTTGTAGATCCAGTCGTGGCCGCGCGTGAAGCCCAGGCCCCGATCGATGTGGACCCGCGCCACCCCGGAGAAGAACTGCCCGCCCGACTCGAACATCAGGTGCCACGGGTGGTCGAGCGCGCTCGCCCAGAAGCCCCAGGCGAGCCACAGCAGCAGCGCAATCGCGAGCCAGCGCGCTCTCATCTTCGGGCCGCCGCCCGCATCGCTCGCGCGGCGCTACTCGTCGCGCCGGCCCACCGCGCCGAGCTCGGGCGCCGCGGGATCGCCGAGCTCTCCGGCCGCCGCGCCGCCATCCGAGCTCGCCACCGTGGCCGGCGCCACGCGCTCGGCGAGATCGACCCCCTGCTCGGTGGCACGCCGCTCCACCTCGGCCGTGG
>CAZGUU010000249.1:0-8017 GCA_964529315.1 uncultured Enterobacteriaceae bacterium | reverse complement strand
CCGCGCGCCGCTCGCGCCTGCTGCTCCCTGCTCCGACATGGCTCGATTCTCCTCGGTGGCGTTCCGGCTTGCGGCCGCCGCTCGGCTCAACCCTCGATCGTCAGGTCGCGCCACTCCTTCGAGAAGGACTTGACGCCGGCGCGCTCACCGTTCGCGCCCTCCCAGACCGCGAATCCGACCTTCACCGTCTCGCCGGGCTTGAGCTCGGCGACCTCACCCTTCTGCGCGGGTACCTGCAACGGGCGGGCGAAGACCACCGCCCAGGCTCCGTGGCCGTAGGCCGACTTGGCGACCATCGGCGAGCGCTCCGTGAAGCGCGTCGTTCCCAGGCCGGTGGCCAGCGTGTTGCGCACCGCGTCCTTGAAGTCCGCCCGCCAGAACCAGGCGTTCACCGGAGCCTCGGGGCTGCCCATCTCCTCGATCGGTGGGCTCCCCCCGTTGAGCGGCATGAGGATCCCGCAGGCGTCCGGGAAGGTGTTGTTCTCGGTGACGGCGACGTCCTGGTTGGGATCCTCCCAGCTCAGCCGGAAGAAGACGTCCTGGCCATTGTTCGCCGACTGCACGGAGAGGTTGCGCACGCTGCCGACCTTCTCCTGGTCGCGGCTCGCCTTGACGTACTCCGAGGGCTGGTTGGCCAGCGGTGTTGCGGCCATCTTGATCGGCTCCGAGGGCACGTTCCCCCACGCCGCCCCGAGCGGGTCGAGAAGCTGATCCCGCGAGGCGTCGACCTTCTTGGACTGCATCGATGATCCTCCTTGGAAGAAAAGCGGCTCGCCCGCCTCAGCCGTTGGCCGAAGAGGCTTCGAGTCGCGCGAATGTCGCCGCCACCCCGACCTGCGCGAGATGGAGAGCCAGCAGGGTCAGGGCGGCATAGGTCAGCCAGTCGTGCGCCGCCTGGGCTCCGTCGAACACGTGCGGGGGCACCGAGCGCTTGGCCCAGATCACGAAGCCGGTGACAGCGAATGCGAGCGTCATCGCCGCGGTCACGGCCACGTGGGCTGCCTGCAGATGCCCGCGCCACGTCCCCGCGGCCGCTGGCCGCAGAGCCTGTCGGCCGCTGGCGGCGATCAGCCCCGCGGGCAGCACCAGATACGCCACGCCCCCCCACTTGTGTAGGCCGCGAATCCACAACGAGTAGCCGCCGGTCACCACTTCGCGCAGCGCCGGGACGAAGAGCAGCAGCCCCGTGACGAGCAGGACGAGAAACGTGAGCAGGTGCACCGAGTGGAGAAGCGGTCTGGCCAAGTGGGTGGGCATGAGCTCGATCTCCCGATTCTCCTCACATCGCGCCAGCCGAGGCCCGCTCGGGGCGCACCTCCTCGGTGTGACGGCCGCGTCCGGGCAGCAGGGCGCGCTCGGCGATCTTCACCACCTGGGCCTTGATCAGCCCGACCTGGGTCGCGGCCATCGGGTGACCGAAGTGTGCCGGCGCGAGCATCGCCGCCGAGCTGAAGAGGAAGACCACCATGCCCATCACCGCGAGCACACAGGTCAGCGGGTCGACGTCGGCGAAGACACCCTCTGCCTGGCCGCCGCGCACGAAGTCGACCAGCGCATCGAGCACGGGCTCGCTATCCGGGAGCCCCACGTCCCTGGGCGCGTCGCCCAGGGAATGACGCAACAGCAGCCGGGCCCGCTCCGTGTGCTGCGCCACGCTCTCGACGTAGGCTTCGACGATGTGCCGGAGCTTCTCGCGCGGCCGCTCGCGCGACGCCAGGATCCCCCGCACCACCCGCTCGGTCTCGCCGAAGCCCACCTCGAGCGCCGCGCGGTAGAGCTCCTCCTTGCTCGGGAAGTAGTGGAAGAGCGATGCCTTCTGGATCCCGACCCGCTCTGCGATCTCGTGCAGCCGGGTCCCGTGGTAGCCGTGCTCGCCGAGGCAGACCTCGGTGATCGCGAGAATCTTTTCGCGCTTTCCGCTCTGCTCGGTGGGAATCATGGGGGAAGTCTACCGAACGGTCGTTTGGGGGACATGACGGACATCAGGGACGAACGTGATCGAGGGCGCCAGGCGCCCCGGAGCGCCGTCCCCAGACGACGAGCACCCGATCGTTTACTCGTGGTGCGCGATGCGCTTGAGCCGCTCGACGTCGCGCAGGATGACGCTGCGCCGCTCGATGCCGATCAGCTGCCTCTCGCGCAGCTTGCCGAGCAGCCGGATGGCGGTCTCCGTGGAGACGCCGATCATCTCGGCGATCTCGCGCCGGGAGTAGGGGAACTCGATCCTCTCACCACCCTTGTCCTTGTCCTTGTCCTTGTCCTTGTCCCGGTCACCGTTGCTCGGGCTGCGCGGGGTTCTCGCCAGCTCGAGCAGCCAGCTCGCCAGGCGGCTCTCGGCGCCCTTGAGCGCCAGGTCCCTGGCCTTGCGCCGGGCGGCGGCAAGCTCGGTGCTGAGCGCGGCGATCAGCTTCACGGCGGCGCCTGGATGCCGCTCGAGAAAGCGCGCCAGCCGCTCGCGCGGCAGGAAGCAGAGCTGCGATTCGCTCATCGCCTCGGCGGACACCGAGTGCGTCAAGCTGTCGTCGAAGGAGAACTCGCCGAGCACCGCCCCGGCGCGAGCCACTTCCAGGATGTGCTCCCGGTCGAAGCGGTCCGCATGGTACAGCTTCACCTCTCCGTGGCAGACCAGGTAGAGGCCCAGCGGCGGGCTGCCCTCGCAGAAGATCACCTGCCGAGGGCGGTAGATCGAAGTCGCGCCGGCAGCGCGGAACTCGGCCAGCGCGTCGGCGGGAAGGTCACAGATGGCGCCCTGCATCCGGGTGGGGCACGTCTCACATTGGATCTTTCTCATCGGATCACCTCTGCTCGGCGGGCTCGAGATGCCCTCCCCACCGCAGGCGCTCGCACCCGACCTTCGCAGCCGCGAAGGATCGTCGACCGAAACACCTCTTCGGCCCCGGAAATCGTCAAACAGGCTCGCACGCTATCGCTCTGACCCCACCGGGCCCGGCCCAGCTGGGCCCGACGGTCCAGCGCCCCGGCGATGCCGGAGAGACGAGACCGGCAATGGTCATTCATAGACGATGAGGATTGTCCATGCCATGGCTGCGGGCCGGCACACAAGTCGGGATCGCCCCACGGCCGGAAGCCCGGAGCGCCCCTGCGGCCCCCGGACCTGCCACCGGTCACCGTTCGGGCCATCCGATCGCCGGCCACCCCATGCCTGTCCGGCAGCTAGCCGGGCCCAGGTCGCTGGCTGAGTGTCGCGCAAGCCGGCCCTCCTGGGACCCGGGGGAGCAGCGGAATCCCGCGCCGCACCCCGGGGAGGCCCGGGCCGGCGGCTCGCGCCCGATCGGGGTGGGTGATAGCTTCGCTCGGACCGTGGCGCGCAAGGGAACGGCAAGGGAGCATCTGACCACCGGGCGCACGCGTCGCGCGCTCAAGGTTGGCACCCTCACCACCCAGGTGGGCAGCAGCTACCTGTTCAATGCGCTCAAGCGGCCCTTCCAGTCGGTCGCGGCGCAGCGCAAGGATCTGCTCGACACCCACCTGCGCAACGCCATGCTGATCGTCGAGCGCTCCAAGGAGCTCAAGGGCACCTTCCTGAAGCTCCTGCAGATGCTCAGCATGCGCAGCGACCTCCTGCCGCCCGAGGTCCTCGAGGTGCTCTCCGTCGTCCAGTCCCAGGTGCCGCCGATGCCGTTTGCGATGATCCGCAAGCAGGTCGTCAAGGAGCTCGGAGCCCCACCCGAGCAGCTCTTCGCCGAGTTCGAGGAGGAGGCGTTCGCGGCCGCCTCGCTCGGCCAGGTGCACCGTGCCCGCACGCTCGACGGCGACGACGTCGCGGTCAAGGTGCAGTACCCGGGCGTCGACGAGACGGTGGCGCAGGACCTGAAGAACGTGAAGGCCCTGCTGCAGACCTTCACCCTGATCGCGCGCGACGTGCTGCGCCAGTCGGTCGACGTCGACGACGTCTACCGCGAGCTCGAGGAGCGACTCGGCGAGGAGCTCGACTACGAGAACGAAGGGCGCAACACGGCGCGCTTCGCCGCGATGCTCGCAGACGACGACGAGATCGTCATCCCTCGGCCGTTCGCCGAGCTGACCTCGCGGCGCGTGCTCACGCTGTCCTTCGTCGACGGCTACAAGCTCGCCGACATCCTCTCGCCGGGCGTCGACCAGGATCTCAAGGACTGGGTCGCGATCAAGTACTTCCGCGTCCTGTGGCGCCAGGTCTTCGAGCTCGGCACGCTGCACACCGACCCGCACCCCGGCAACTACCTGGTCACCTACCACCCCAAGCTGGCGATCCTCGACTTCGGCTCGATCCGCATCTTTCCCGAGGAGATCCGCGCCGCCTACCTGGGGCTCGCCCGCGCGCTGCTCGACCACGACCGCGCCGCGGCGGCCAAGGCGTGCGTCGCCCTGGGCTTCCTCGGCCCACGCGACGATCCCGCGCCGCTGCTCCAGATCCTCGACCTCATCTTCGCCCCGGCGATCGACGAGGACCGCGACTACGACCCGCGCGAGTACGACTCGGTGGACCGCGCCATGCAGGTCGCCACGATCGCCATCGAGCACCGGGTGTTCCGCTCGCCCGGCCACCGCGTCTTCCTGATGCGCGCCCTGCTCGGCCTCGACTCCTATCTCCAGCAGCTCGGGACGGTGGCGAACTACCATCGCCTGTTCCGCGAGTGCGTCGAGGACGCCGAGCGACGCACGGCGCGGCGCTGACGGCTGCCACGACCCGAGGCCCCAGGTGCGCATCGCCTATCTCGACACGTTCTCCGGCATCAGCGGCGACATGACGCTGGGCGCCTTCCTCGACTTGGGCGTGCCGCTCGCCGTGCTCGAGGCCGGGCTGGCCCCGCTCGGACTCACGGGGTACCGGCTGGAGGTCGGCCGGCGCGTGCGCTCGGGCATCGCGGCGACCAAGCTCGACGTGCGGCTCGAGGCGCCACGGCCACCGCAAGAGATGCCGGCAGGGCGCGGGCGTGCGCGAGCCGAGGGCCATGCGCAAGCCGGCCCGCAGGTGCAGGTGCAGGTGCAAGCGCACGGGTACGGGCCGGGGCAGGATGCGGCCGAGCACACGCACCCACACGCCGAACACCGCCACTATCGCGAGATCCGCACCCTGCTCGAGCGCGCCCCGCTGGGCGACGGCGTCCGCAGCCGGGCGCAGCGCATCTTTCGCGCCCTGGCGCTCGCCGAGGGGCGCGTCCATGGGGTCTCCCCCGACGACGTCGCCTTCCACGAGGTGGGCGCGATCGATGCTTTGGTCGACGTGGTCGGGACGGCGGTCTGCCTCGAGTACTTCGGAGTCGAGGAGGTCTACACGGCCCCGCTGCCGATGGGCTCGGGGTGGGTTCGCTCACAGCACGGCCGCCTCCCGGTCCCGGCACCGGCGACGGTGGAGCTGCTGCGCGGCTTCGCGGTGCTCCCGGACGAGGGCGAGGGAGAGCTCGTGACGCCGACCGGGGCAGCGATCGTCGCCGCCTTGGCCACGCCGGGGCCGCCGCCCGCCTTGCGTCCCACCGCCATCGGATACGGGGCGGGCGAGCGGGAGCTGGCCGATCGCCCCAACCTGCTGCGAGTCGTGCTCTGCGAGCGGCCGCCGGCCGCTTCGGGTCGGTTGGGGGGAGCGCCTGCGGGCGCTCCGGGCGTGCAGCGAGACGAGATGGTCGTCCTCGAGGCCAACATCGACGACATGAATCCCGAGCTCTACGAGGCCGCGCTGGAGGCGCTCTTCGCGGCCGGGGCGCGCGACGCCACGCTCGCGCCGATCACCATGAAGAAGGGACGACCGGCGACGCTCCTCCAGGTGATCGCATTGCCCGACGACCGAGAGCACCTCTGCGCCGTGATGCTGCGCGAGACCTCGACGATCGGAGTGCGCAGCCACCCGGTCACGCGCCTCACCCTACCGCGCGAGCGGCGCACCGTGGCCACTTCCCTGGGCGCGATCGACGTCAAGCTGGTCACCCTGCCCGACGGCACGCGGCGCGCCACGCCGGAGTACGAGGACTGCCGCCGCGTCGCTCGGGAGCACGGCACGTCGCTGGCCCGGGTCTACGACGTGGCACGCCGTGCCGCGGCGGCGCTGGAGGAGGAGCGGAGCTGAAGCGACGCCGCCTCGCGCGACGTGCGCCGGGCGCGACGCTTTGCTGCCCTCGGGGCGCGTGGTAGTCGTGAGGTGAACCAGCCATGAGAAAGCGCGCGCTGTTGCTGGCCGCGGTGGTGTTGGGGAGCTCGGCCTGCGCCCCGCTGCGCCCGCGGCCCTCTGCGGTCGAGCCTGCCGCGGCCGGGCACGCCGTGGACCTGGGCCTGAGCGCGGACGATCGAGCGCTCGCGCATTTCCTCAAGGCAGAGGTAGCGCTCCAGGGAGCGGACTACGACGTCGCTCGCATCGAGTACGAGGCCGCCGTGCAGATGGACCCGGGCGAGCCGCGCCTGCGCATCCGCCTGGCCAATCTCTACGTTCGGCAGGGCGATCTCCAGGCAGCGTACGAGCAAGCGGAGCAGGCGACGCTCGCGGCCCCGGAAGACATCGACGCGCAAGTGCTGCTCGCGGGAACGCTGGCCGGGCTGGGCCGGGACGACGAGGCGGCACGGACCTACCGCGGCATCCTGGCCCGCGACCCTCACAATCAGGAGGCGTACCTCTTTCTCGCCGCCTTGCTCGCCAAGTCGGGGCAGACCGCGGAGGCCCTCGAGCTACTCGAGCGCCTGACGCGCGAGAACCCCGGCTCGGTGATGGGCTACTACTACCTGGGGCGCATGTACGCCGGAATGGGCCGGCTCTCCGACGCCGCCAAGCAGCTCAACGAGGCGATGAAGCGCAACCCACGCTCGGCCCTGGTGCTCTCCGATCTGGGGCTGGTCGAGGAGATGCAAGGCCATCCCGACCGGGCCGCCGTCCTCTACCGCAAGGTTCTGAGCCTCGACGAGGAAAGCCCGGTCGCGCGGCAGCGCCTGGCCGCGCTGCTCCTGGGCCAGAAGCGGCTCGACGAAGCGCTCACCGAGTTCCGCGAGCTCGAGCGCATCGAAGCGAACCCTGCCGAGACGCGCGTCAAGATCGGCCTGATCTACTTCGAGAAGGCCGAGTACGACCGAGCCGTGACCGAGCTGAATCTGGTGCTCGGCGCCGATCCGAGCCATCCGCGAGTGCGCTACTACCTCGGCGCAGTCTACACGCAGACCGGCGAGCTGGAGAAGGCGCGCGAGCACTTCGAGGCCACGCCCCGCGGGACGCCCTTCTACCCCGAGGCGCAGATCCAGCTCGCGCTGCTGGCGCAGAAGCGGCGCGACCCCGAGGCCGCCGTGCGCCACGCCAACGCGGCGCTCGGCGAGCGGCCGGGCTCGACTTCGATCCTCGAGCTGCTCGTGACGCTCGAGCGCGAGCGCAAGCGGCTCCCAGAGGCGATCGACCTGGCACGACAGCTGGTGACCGCCGAGCCGAGCAACGACCGCTACCACTTCACGCTGGGCGCGCTGCAGGGCGAAGCCGGGCAGCGTGACAGCTCGCTCGCCGCGATGCGCCGCGCCATCGAGCTGAACCCGCGCAACGCCGCGGCGCTGAACTACCTCGGCTACTCGCTCGCCGAATCCGGGCAGAGCCTCGACGAGGCGGAGACGCTGATCCGGCGCGCGCTGGTCGAGGAGCCCAACGACGGCTTCTACGTCGACAGCCTGGGCTGGGTCCATTACCAGCAGGGCGACTACGCTCGCGCGGTCGAGCAGCTCGAGCGGGCGGCCGAGCTCTCGGGCGACGACCCGACGGTGAGCGAGCACCTGGCCGACGCCTACCGCAAGCTGGGGCGCGAGACCGAGGCACTTCGCGTCTACCGCGAGGCGCTGCAGCGCAGCGACGACCCCGAGCAGCGCACGCGGCTCGAGGAGAAGCTGCGCGCCGTCGAGCGGGCCGCGAAGCCGAGCGAGCAGAGCCTCTGAGCACACCGGGCTCGATCGCCGTGCCCGGACCCGCCGATGGCGCCGCGGCCGCGAGCCGCGCAGCTCGGGCACGACGGGGCACGACGCGGGCGCGCATGGCAGCACCGAGAGGCCGCGCCGTGTCGGC
>CAZGUU010000248.1:0-8040 GCA_964529315.1 uncultured Enterobacteriaceae bacterium | reverse complement strand
GTGCGGCGTCGTCGCCCGGTGCGGCGGGCGTAGCGGCGAGGCGGGCGCGGCCCCGAGGCCGACGCGGCTGACGTGGGCGACCAGGGCTTGCTCGGCGCGCTCGAGGGCGGGGCCTGGCGCTCGGGCGCCGAGGTCGCCCGCTCCCTGGGCGTGTCGCGTGCCGCCGTCTGGAAGGCGATCGAGCGCCTGCGCCGGAGCGGCTACGAGATCGAGGCGGCGGCGGGCCGTGGCTATCGCCTCGTCCGGGTGAGCGATCGCCTGCTGCCCGCCGAGATCCTGCGCGCGTACCGACCGCGCCGGCTCTGCGGCGAGATCGTGCACCGCGAGACGATCGATTCGACCAGCCGCCTGGCCGGGGAGCTGGCGCGCTCGGGCAGCCCGGAGGGGACCGCGGTGGTCGCCGAGCAGCAGACCGCCGGGCGGGGACGGCTGGGGCGCACCTGGGTGTCGCCGGCACACCGAAACCTCTACCTGTCGGTCGTGCTGCGCCCACCGCTCTCGCCGCTCGAGGTGTCGTGCTTGACGTTGGTCGCGGCGGTGGCGGTGGCCGAGGCGATCGGCGAGACGGTCGCGCTGCGCCCCGCGATCAAGTGGCCCAACGACGTCCTGCTGGGCGGCCGAAAGGTGGCTGGCATCCTGACCGAGCTCGATGCCGAGGCCGAGCGCGTGCGCCACGTGATCCTGGGGATCGGAGTCAACCTGAACGCGACGGTGCACGATTTCCCGCCCGAGCTGCGCGGCAAGGCGAGCAGCCTGGCGCTCGCCGCCGAGCAGTCGATCGATCGGGCTGCCTTCACCGGGCGCCTGCTCACGCACCTGGATCGCGACTACGCCGAGCTCCTGGACCACGGGTTCGCCGGGCTGCGCAGCCGCTACGAGGCGTACCACTGCCTGCCCGGCCGTCGCGTGACGGTCGAGGGCAGCGCGCGGCTCTCCGGCGTGGTGCGCGGCATCGACGCCCAAGGCGCGCTGCTCGTCGAGGGCCCGGGTGGCGTCGAGCGCGTGGTGGCGGGCGAGGTGACGCTGCGCGGGGCGTACCGGTGATCCGGCGGCCCGCACGGCACCGTGGAGCCGGCGAGGTGAGCCGGTGGCCGACCGTGCGGCCCCGCGAGCGCTCGTGCGGCTGGGCGGGCGCGACCTGCGGCTGGGCGGGCGCGACCGTAAAGGGCAGGTCCGAGGTCACGGGTCGTCGAGGGCGCAGCCCGGCGGGCAAGGCCGTCGGATCGGGGGTGAGTCGAGCATGAGGCGGCGCGGTACGGTTTGGAGTTGGCAGCGGCGCCCGGCGGTCCGGCTCGCGGCGGGCGCAGCGCTGGTCCAAAGCCTCCTCCTCGGGGCGTGCTCGCGCGGGCAGGACGGCTTCGTCGCACCGCCCCCGCCCGAGGTCACGGTGGCGCGGCCCATCGAGCGGGAGGTGGCGGTCGACATGGAGGCGACCGGCAGGGTGACCGGGCGCAAGACCGTCGAAGTGCGCGCGCGGGTCAAGGGATTCGTCGAGCGGGTGCACTTTCAGGCCGGCTCGACGGTGCGCGAGGGCGACCTGCTGTTCACCATAGACCCGCGCCCCTTCCGGGCCCGCCTGGCACAAGCGGATGCCGACCTGGCGGGGCGGGTGGCGAGTCTCGGGCTCGCCGAGAGCAACCTCGCCAAGGCGCGGGCGCTCTCGAAGAGCCAGGTGCTGGCGGTGCAGGACCTCGACACGCGCATCGCGGAGCGCGACCAGGAGGCGGCCGGCGTGGCGGGGGCGCGGGCCAACGGCGAGGCGGCACGGCTGGAGCTCTCCTACACCGAGGTGCACGCGCCTATCGCCGGGCGCATCGGGCGCACCCGGGTCGACCAGGGCGCCCTGGTCGGCGCCAACGACGCAACCCTGCTGGCGACGATCGTCAACGACGTCGAGGTCTACGTCTACTTCGACGTGAGCGAGCGCCAGCTGCTCGACTACCTGCGCGCCAATCCGCAGGCGCGCCAGGGCTCCGACGGCGGTCCCGCCGCGGGGTCTCGAGGCGCCGCGCCGCGCCAGCCGGTGCTGGTCGCTCGTGCCGACGAGGACGGCTTCGTGCACCCGGGCTGGATCGACTCGGCCGACAACCAGGTCGACGCGCAGACCGGCACGCTGCGCATCCGAGCGGTCGTGGCCAACCCGGATCGCGCCATCGTGCCCGGCACCTTCGTGCGCGTACGCGTCCCGGTGGCGCGCGAGACCGGGCTGCTGGTGCCCGACGTCGCGGTCGGGTCGGACCAGGCGGGGCGCTACGTGCTGGTGGTCGACGAGCAGGGCATCGTCGAGCGGCGCGCGGTGCGGGTTGGGCCGGCCAGCGAGCGGCTGCGTCGCGTGCTCTCGGGCGTGGAGCCCGAGCAGTGGGTGGTGGTGAACGGCCTGCAGCGAGCGCGCCCCGGGGCCAAGGTGACGCCGCTGCGCTCGACGGTCGATGCGCAGGGGCAGGCGACGCCCGGTGCGGCCGGCTGACGCGGAGCGGGCGCCGTGTTCAGCCGCTTCTTCGTCGACCGGCCGGTGTTCGCATCGGTCCTCTCCCTGCTGATCGTGATCGCCGGCCTGATCGCCTACGGCCAGCTGCCCGTCGAGGAGTACCCCGACATCACTCCACCGGTGATCCGCGTCGATGCGGGCTACCCGGGGGCGAGCGCGCAGGTGGTCGCCGATACGGTGGCCTCGCCGATCGAGCAGGAGGTGAACGGCGTCGAGGGCATGCTCTACATGTCGAGCACCAGCTCGAGCGACGGATCGTACGGCCTCGAGGTGACCTTCGAGGTGGGGACGGACCCGGACATGGCCTCGGTGCTGGTGCAGAACCGGGTCGACGCCGCGCTGGCCAAGGTGCCCGAGGAGGTCAAGCGCCAGGGCGTCACGACGCGCAAGCAGTCGACCAGCCTGATTGCGGTGATCGGCCTGGTCTCGCCCGACCGCCGCTGGGACGACCTCTTCCTGGCGAACTACGCCACCCTGAACGTGCGCGACGAGCTTGCCCGGATCCGCGGCGTCGGCGGCGTCCAGACGTTCCCGGCCAAGGAGTACGGGATGCGCCTGTGGCTGGACCCGGGCAAGCTCGAGGCGCGCAACCTGACGATCACCGAGGTGCTCGAGGCGATTCGCGAGCAGAACGTCCAGGTGGCCGCGGGCGCCCTGGGCCAGCCCCCGGCGCCTTCGGGTCAAGACTTCGAGTACACGGTGACGACGCTCGGCCGACTGGTGGACGAGGAGCAGTTCGAGGGCATCGTCGTCAAGACGGGCGAGGGGGGGCGGCTGACGCGCGTGCGCGACATCGCCCGCGTCGAGCTGGGCGCGCGGCGCTACGATACGCTGTCGTTCCAGAACGGCGTGCCGAGCTCCACGCTGCTGGTCTACCTCTCTCCCGGGGCCAACGCGGTCGAGGTCGCCCACCGCCTGCGCGACACGCTGGCCCGCACCCGGGCGGCTCTTCCCGCCGGGCTCGATCTGGTGCACGTCTACGACGCCTCGGAGTTCGTCGAGGCGTCGATCGGCGAGGTGCAGAAGACGCTCGGCGCCGCCTTCGTCCTGGTGTTCCTCGTCGTGCTGGTCTTCCTGCAGAGCGCCCGGGCGACGATCATCCCGGCGCTCACCATCCCGGTCGCCCTGATCGGCACGCTCGCCTTCCTGCTCGCCTTCGGCTTCTCGATCAACACGCTGACGCTCTTCGGGCTGGTGCTGGCGATCGGCATCGTGGTCGACGACGCGATCGTCGTCGTCGAGAACGTAGAGCGCAACATTCGCGAGCACGGCCTGGGTGCCCGGGAGGCGACGCTTCGCTCGATGGGCGAGGTCTTCGGTCCGGTGATCGCCATCGCCCTGGTGCTGATGGCGGTCTTCCTGCCCACGGCTGCGCTCGGCGGGCTGACCGGGCAGCTCTACCGGCAGTTCGCGCTGACGATCGCGGTGAGCACGTTCCTCTCCGCGCTGAACGCGCTCACCCTGAGCCCGGCCCTGTGCGCCGTCTTCCTGCGCGCGCACCGGCGGAACGAGGCGGCCGGCGGCGGCCTCCTGCGCCGCTTCGGGTGCGCCTTCGACGCGGCATTCGCCCGGACGACGGCGCTCTACGCGCACCTGGTCGCGGTATCGGTGCGCCGCACGGGGCTGGCGCTGGGAGCCTTCGTCGGGTTGCTCTTCGCGACCTGGGCGAGCGTGCTCGCCGTCCCGGCCGGCTTCCTGCCGCTCGACGACCAGGGCTACGTGCTGTTCGACATCCAGCTGCCCGACGGGGCCTCGCAGCAGCGCACCACGGCGGTGGTCGAGCGGGTGAACCAGATCGCCACGTCGGTCGAGGGCATGGGGCGCCTGACGCTGCTGCCGGGCACCTCGCTGCTCAATGGCAACGGCTCGAATCACGCCTTCGGGGTGTCGAGCTTCTCCCCCTGGGAGGAGCGGACGCGGCGCGGCCGCCATCTGTTCCGCATCCTCGGCGAGCTGCGCGCCGGGCTCGGCTCGATCCAGGAAGCGCAGGTGCTGGCCTTCCCGCCGCCGGCGATCAGCGGTCTGGGGCAGACGGGCGGCTTCGAGCTGCGCATCCAGGACCGCCTGGGCCTCGGCCCGCAGGCGCTGCAGCAGGCGACCGATGCTCTGGTCATGGCGGCCGGCCAGCAGCCGGGGCTGGCCAGCGTGCACTCGGGCTACCGGGCCGGCGTGCCGCAGCTGTTCGCCGACGTCGACCGGGAGAAGGTGAAGATGCTCGGCATCCCGCTGCGCGAGGTGTTCGACACCCTGCAAGCCTACCTCGGATCGGCTTACGTGAACGACTTCAACCGCTTCGGGCGGACCTTTCAGGTCAACGTGCAGGCCGATGCCCCGTTTCGCGCCCGCGTCGAGGACGTCGGGCGGCTCGGCGTGCGCGGCCCGGGGGGCAAGATGGTTCCCCTGGGCGCGTTGCTCTCGATCGAAGAGACCATCGGGCCGGCGCGCATCTCGCGCTACAATCTGTTCCCCGCATCGGCGGTGAACGGCGAGCCGGCGCCGGGCACGAGCACGGGCCAGGCGCTGTCGATCGTCGAGCGGCTCGCGGCGGCGGAGCTGCCGCCAGGGATGAGCGCCGAGTGGACGGGCACGTCGTACGAGGAGAAGAAGGCCGGCGGGCAGGGGCTGGTCGCCTTCCTGCTCGGGCTGATCGTCGTCTACCTGATCCTCGCGGCGCAGTACGAGAGCTGGTCGATCCCGCTCTGCGTGGTTCTCTCGGTGCCGTTGGCGGTGCTGAGTGCGATGCTCGCCCTGATGGCGCGGGGCATCGAGAACGACGTCTTCGCGCAGATCGGGCTGGTGCTGCTGATCGCCCTGGCGGCGAAGAACGCGATCCTGATCGTCGAGTTCGCCAGCGAGTTCCGCCGCCGCGGCCACACGATCGAGGAAGCGGCGGTCGAGGCGGCGAGGATCCGCTTGCGACCGATCCTGATGACCTCGTTCGCCTTCGTGCTGGGCGTGCTGCCGCTGGTGGTCGCCTCGGGAGCTGGCGCCGCGGCGCGCCGGGCGCTGGGTACGGCGGTGTGCGGCGGCATGCTGGGGGGCACGCTGCTCGGCGTGCTCTTCGTCCCGGTGCTCTACGTGGCCGTGCAGACGTCGGCCGAGCGGCTGCGGGCGTGGCGGGCCGGGGGAGCCGAGCGGGGCACGCCGCGGGCTTGATTCGCCGCTCGTCAATACGATAACGTGTTTCCATTCCTGGCGGCGCGGCCTCGGGGCCGTGCGGCATCGTCGGGCGGCCACGGGCGCCGCCCGCGGGTCGAGGGGGAGAGCGCGTGAGCCTGAGCCGCGAGCAACACGTCGATCTGTACCGGCGCATCGTGACGATTCGCCGCTTCGAGGAGGCCGTGCAGAAGGAGATGCGCGCCGGGCGCATTCCCGGGGCGACGCACCTGAGCATCGGCCACGAGGCGGCGATCGCCGGGGCCTGCCTCGCGCTGCGCGACGACGACTTCGTCTTCGGCACGCACCGCTCGCACGGCCACCCGATCGCCAAGGGTGCGGCGCTGGGCCCGCTCATGGCCGAGATCATGGGCAAGCGATCCGGCGTGTGCCGGGGCAAGGGCGGCTCGATGCACCTGGCCGACCACGCCGTGGGCGTGATGGGAGAGTCGGGCATCGTCGGTGGCGCGCTGCCGCTCGCGGCGGGTGCCGGGCTCTCGGCCAAGGTGCGCGGCACCGACCAGGTGACGCTGTGCTTCTTCGGCGACGGTGCGAGCAACGAGGGCACCTTCCACGAGTCGCTCAATCTCGCCGCGATCTGGAAGCTGCCCGTGGTCTACCTGTGCGAGAACAACCTCTACGGCGCGACCACCCCCGCCTCGTCGGTGACCGCGGTGACCGACATCGCCCAGCGCGCGGCCGGATACGGCATCCCCGGCGTGGTGATCGACGGGCAGGACGGCGTGGCGGTGTACGCGGCGGCCGCCGCGGCGGTCGCCCGCGCGCGGGTGGGAGAAGGGCCCTCGCTGCTCGAGGCCAAGACCTACCGCTACGGCGAGCATGCCGAGAACCTGATCATCCCGATCGCCTATCGCTCGGCCGACGAGGTCGAGCGCTGGAAGGAGAGAGACCCGGTGGCGATCTGCCGAGCGCAGCTGCGCGATGGCGCGTTGCTCGACGAGGGCGGGCTCGAGCGGCTCGAGACCGGGGTGACGGCGCTGGTGGACGAGGCGGTCCGCTTCGCTCGCGAAGCCGAGCTGCCCGACCCGGCGGAGGCATTCACGGACATCTACGCCGGGGCGCTGGGCCCGGTGGAGGGGCGACCGGGCGCGGCCACCGGGGAGCCGGCCGCACGGCACGGGAGCGCCAGAGCATGAGCACGACTGCGGAGACGACCGGGCCGGCGGGCGCCGCGCAGCGCGAGATCTCCTACTTCCAGGCGATCTTCGAGGCGCACCAGGAGGAGATGCAGCGCGACCCGCGCGTCGTGCTGATCGGCGAGGACACCTCGCTCTACACGCGCGTCGGCCTGCTCGACGCAAGCCTGGCCGGCCGTGTGTTCAGCGCGCCGATCTCGGAGAACGGCTTCACCGGCATGGGGGTGGGCGCGGCGCTGACCGGCCTGCGCCCGGTGGTCGACCTGACGATCGCGAGCTTCGTCTACCTGGCCATGGACCAGATCGTGAACCAGGCGGCCAAGCTGCGCTACATGACCGGCGGGCAGGCGCGCGTGCCCATGGTGGTGCGCGCCTCGATGTGGCACGCCGGCTCCAATGCCGGGCACCACTCGGACCGGCCCTATCCCATGCTGATGGGCGTGCCGGGGCTGAAGGTCGTCGTGCCGGCCACCGCCGGCGACGTGAAGGGCCTGCTCAAGAGCGCAATTCGTGACGACGACCCGGTGGTGGTCTTCGAGGACAACTCGCTGTGGTTCCAGAGCGGGGTGGTCGGCGAGGGCGACCGCCTGGTGCCGATCGGCAAGGCCGCGTTGCGCCGCACGGGCGGCGACGTGACGCTGGTGTGCATCGGCAGCACGCTCACGGCCGCGCTGGCCGCGGCCGAGGATCTGGCCGGCCAGGGCGTCTCGGTCGAGGTGATCGATCCGCGCACCCTGGTGCCACTCGACGCGGAGGCGATCCTCTCCTCGGTGGGCAAGACCGGCCGGCTGGTGATCGTCGACCCGGCCAACCGCACCGCGGGCGCGGCGGCGGAGATCGCGGCGCTGGTCGCCGAGCAGGCGTTCGACAGCCTGCGCCGGCCGATCCTGCGCGTCACCACGCCCGACGTGGTGATCCCGTTCAGCCCCGCGCTCGAGGAGCCGCTCTACCCGAGCCGGGAGAGCATCGCCGCGGCGATCCGGCGCCTCGTGTAGCCAGATGCAGGGCGCGGCGCAGGGCGCTCGGAGAAGAGCGCCGCAGGCGTAGAGCCGCGACGAGTAACAGGAGGAGGGCAGCCGGGCGATGGCGACGACGGTACACGTTCCCCAGTGGGGCATGGGGATCAAGGAGGGCCGCGTGGTGCGCTGGCTCAAGGCCGAGGGCGAGGCGGTGGCCGAGGGGGAGCCGCTGGCCGAGATCGAGACCGCCAAGGCGCTCCAGGAGCTCGAGGCCCCGGCC
>CAZGUU010000247.1:7234-8096 GCA_964529315.1 uncultured Enterobacteriaceae bacterium | reverse complement strand
ATCGGGCCAGGGGCGGCGACGCGGCCGAACCCGGGCGGCACGCGCCGTGTCGGGCCCGGCCTCGCCGAGGCGCCGCGCTCAGAGCGACAGCCCCGGGATCACCAGGCCCTCGAGGTGGCGGCGCAAGTCGTCGGGGATCGCGATGGCGCGGCGCGCTTCGAGGTCGAAGACCACCGCGATGGCCTCGGCCGTGGCCACCGCCCGGCCGCTCTCCAGGTCGAAGAGCCAGTGGCAGAAGGTGTAGGTCTTGGCGCCCACCGCGGCGAGCCCGCTGTGCAGCTCGAGCAGGTCGCCGGCGCGCGGCGCTGCGTGGTAGACGAAGCGGTACTCGACCGCCGCCCCGCCGACCGTGCTGGCCGCCGAGCGGTCGATGCCCGCCAGGCGCAGCATGAGGTGCGGGATCGAGTCCGAGACGGCGCCCATGTAGTGGCGCGCCGTCATGAAGCCGTGCGCATCGCACTGCGCGTCGCCGACCGGTGCCCGGTAGGTGGCCGGCATTCCCAGGCGCCGGGCCTCGTCGAGATCCGGCCGAGGGCGCGGCGGGTGCGGTGCGAGGCCGCGCGGTGCGCCGTGCTCGGGGAGCGCGACCAGCAGATCCCGGCTGCGCGCGACCACCGCCTCCGGGAGGCTCGCCGGCTCGCGCGTGCTCGCGTCGATCAGGCGGTGCTGGCCGACGAAGGTCGCTGCCACCTCGTCGCCGACCGTGGCGCGCATCTCCTGGTAGACGCGCAGCCGGTCGCCTTCGATGCCCAGCACGCCGGCCAGGATGTGGAACGGGGCGCCGGCGCGCTGTTCGCGCCAGAAGCGGATGTGCACCTCGTCGGTGGCCAGAGCCAGCCCGCGCTCGCCCAGCGCGCGCGGC
>CAZGUU010000247.1:0-7224 GCA_964529315.1 uncultured Enterobacteriaceae bacterium | reverse complement strand
CCCCCCCCCCACCCGCCACCCCCCCCCCCCCCCCCCCCCCTCTTCCCCTCCACGACGCTCTTCCGATCTCCTCGTCGAGATCCGGCCGAGCGCGAGCGCCAGACAGGCGAGCCCCTGGGTGGCCTTGTCCACGTAGAGCTGGACGTTCATGTGGCCCATGTGGTCGCATTCCCACGTCTGGACGCTGCTGCGGTGGACCTCGATCGCGTTTTGCATGGCTGGCGGGCAGTGTCGCAGACCGGCCCACGACCGGCCAGGGCCGCCCGCGAGGCCCGACGGACGGCGCGACGGACTGCCTTGACCACCGCCGAGGATCCGGCGAGTCTGCCGCCATGCGTGTCGAGCGGCCCGTACGGTGCGATGCCCCGAGACTCGGCGGATCTGCGTCGAGGGTGCCATGACCGCCGAGGAGGCTGCCGGTAGGGATGCGCGCCATCGCAGACGCAGCGGGCGATCGCGCACGCACAGGGGGCCGCTTCGTGCGATCGCGCTGGTCGCCCTTGCGCTCGGCGTCGCCGCCTGCACCGCCGATCGCCAGGCGGGCGGCCCCGACGACGACCTGGCGCGCCTGGTGAACCCGTTCACCGGCACCCGGGCCGGCGCCCCGGACTTCGGCACCGGCGGCGGCGCCGGCAACACCTTCCCCGGAGCCTCGGCGCCGTTCGCAATGGTGCAGTGGAGCCCGGACACACCCGGTGGGGAGAACTCGCCCGGCGGCTACGGCTGGGGCGACAGCGTGGTGCGCGGCTTCAGCTTGACGCACCTGAGCGGTGTGGGCTGCCCCGTCTTCCAGGACTTCCCATTCCTGCCGACGACCGCGCCGGTGACGCGATCGCCGGTGATCGCCGGCTCGTACGAGGTCGTCCCCGAGCACCTCTCCTCCTACGACCACGGGGCCGAGGCGGCCGAGCCGGGCTACTACAGGGTTCTCTTGCAGCCCGGGAGCGAGCGCGAGATCGACGTCGAGCTGACGGCGACGACGCGCACCGGCCTGGGCCGCTTCACCTTCCCGGCGACGGCCGACGCAAGCCTGCTGATCAACGCCGGCGGCAGCGCCATGGCCAACGGAGATGCCGTCCTCGAGGTCGATCCCGCGCGACGCGAGGTCAGCGGCTGGGTCGAGAGCGGGCAGTTCTGCTACCACCGCAATCGCTACCGGGTGTTCTTCGCTGCCGAGTTCGACCGGCCGTTCTCCGCCTTCGGAACCTGGACCCGGCAGGCGCTGCACCCGGGCGGGACCGCGGCGTCGGATCACGCCGAGCAGCCGCTGCACTTCCGGCCGTTCTCCTCGGTTCCGAGCCCGCCGACGACGAGCAATGGCGCCCAGGCCGGCGCCTGGGTGACGTTCGACGCGCGCAGCGAGCGCGTCGTCCGCGCAAGGGTCGGGTTGTCCTTCGTCAGCGTGGAGAACGCGCGCGCCAACCTGGCCGCCGAGGGCGATGGGTTCGACCTCGAGCGGGTTCGCACGGCGACCCGGGCGGCGTGGAACGAGCTGCTCGGGCGCATTCGGGTGAGCGGCGGCACCGAGCCGGACCTGCGCACCTTCTACACGATGCTCTACCACGCCCTGCTCGGCCCCAACGTCTTCAGCGACGCAAACGGCGACTACATGGGCATGGATGGAGCGATCCACCGCGCCGAGGGATTCACCGCCTACACGAGCTTCTCCGGCTGGGACGTCTACCGCAGCCAGATGCCGCTGCTGGCGATGATCGTACCCGAGCGGGCCAGCGACATGATGCAGTCCCTGGTCGCCAACGCCCGTGAGAGCGGCTGGCTGCCGCGCTGGTCGGTCGCCGCGGGGCACACCGACGTCATGGTCGGCGATCCGGCGGCGGCGATCCTCGCCGAGGCCAATGCCTTCGGAGCGACGGCCTTCGACCGCGAGGCGGCGCTCGCCGCGATGCGCAAGGGTGCAAACGAGTCTGGCCGAAGCCCGAACGCCGACTACGTCGAGCGCCAAGGGCTCACCGGCTACCTCGAGCACGGATACGTGCCGCACGACGGGACCGAGGGAAGCCACGGCGGCTCGTCCTCGATGTTCGGCCAGCCCGAGGCGGTGTGGGGCTCCGCCGCGACCACGCTCGAGTACACGACCGCCGACTTCGCGATCGCGCGCCTTGCCGCGGCGCTCGGCGAGCGCGCCACGTGCGAGGAATTCGCCCGGCGCGCCGCGGGCTGGAGGAATCTCTTCAATCCGGCAACCGGCTACCTCCAGCCGCGCTACGCCGACGGGCGCTTCCTCGAGCCGTTCGATCCGGCGAGCCTGGACGGCTACGTCGAGGGCAACGCCGCGCAGTACAGCTGGATGGTACCGCACGACGTCGCCGGGCTGGTCGACGCCTTCGGCGGCCTCGAAGCGACCACCGCCCGGCTCGACGCGTTCTTCGCCTACCTGAACGCCGGCGACGACGCGCCGTTTGCCTACCTCGGCAACGAGCCGTGCGCCCTGACGCCCTGGATCTACGCCTGGCTCGGCCGGCCCGAGCGGACCCAGGAGGTCGTGCGCCGGGCGATGCTGGCGCTGTTCGACGACTCGCCGGGCGGCTATCCGGGCAACGACGACGTCGGCCAGATGTCGGCCTGGTGGATCTTCGGCGCGCTCGGCCTCTATCCGGCCATCCCTGGCACCGATGTTCTGGTCCTGGGCAGCCCGCTCTTCGAGGAAGCGACACTCGCGCTTCCCGGCGGAGCCCTCCGCATTCGCGGTCGTGGCGCGGCACGCGACCGCCCCTACGTGAGCCGCGTCCGGCTCGACGGCCGAGAGCAGAGGCGAAGCTGGGTCCGCTTCGCCGAGCTCGCCGGTGGCGCCGAGCTCGACTTCGAGCTCACGGGCCGCGTCGAGGAGGCCCGGGCCGCGGCGGCCGAGGATGCGCCGCCGTCGTTCCCGCCCGAGCGCGCGGAGGAGGACTGCGCCGCCCAGTGAGCCCTGTGCCCGGCACGGCGAGGTGTCCGATGCCGTCGCGCAGCGTCGTGCCCGCGCGAGCGGACCGGGATCGCGAACACAGGAGGAAACCATGGCCGACTTCTTCGAGGTCGTGCGCAGCCAGCGCGCCCACCGCGCGCTCCTGCCCGACCCAGTGCCCGAGGAACTCCTCGAGCGAATCCTCGAGGCGGCCACGTTCGCACCCAGCGCCGAGAACACGCAGCCGTGGGCGTTCGTCGTGGTGCGCGACGCCGCGCTTCGCGCGCGCATCGGCGCCTTCGTACGCCAGGCCTGGGAGGGCTTTGCGCGCGAGATCGCCCGCCCGGGGCTGAGCGAGCGCTTCTTCGTCGCCGTCGACCGCTGGGCGACGGTCGGCCTGGCCGAGGCGCCGGTGATCGTCGTCGTGTGCGCCGACACGACGCTGACCCACGAGGTGGCCCTGCCGTCGTCGATCTTTCCCGCGGTGCAGAACCTGCTCCTCGCCGCGCACGCGCTGGGCCTGGGCGCGCTGCTCAGCACGCTGCCGGTGATGGTCGGCCCGCAGATGGCGGAGCTGCTCGAGATTCCGGAGCACGTCCGGCCGATGGCCGCCGTGCCGATCGGCTGGCCGGCGCGGCGGCTCGGCCCGCCGCGGCGCATCTCGTTTCGCGACAAGGCGTTCCGCGATCGCTGGGGCGTGCGCTGGTGATGGCAGCGAGCGCGGCGCCGGCGCGCTCGCCGGTGAGCCGAGCGATCG
This sequence comes from uncultured Enterobacteriaceae bacterium, assembly GCA_964529315.1. Classification (GTDB taxonomy): domain Bacteria; phylum Desulfobacterota; class Binatia; order UBA12015; family UBA12015; genus CAZGUU01. The sequence continues at coordinate 3,562 of CAZGUU010000247.1, read as the reverse complement.
ATCGGGTGCCGGCAGGCGCTTCGTGGCGGGCCGGCGCTGCGCCGCGCACTCGAGGGCTCGGCCGTCCGGCCGCGGCCGCTCGGCCGTTGTCGGGGCCACGCCGTGGTGCTAGGGCCGCGCCGTGCTGACGTTTGCATCGCGCGCCGAGCACCGGCGCTGGCTGGAGACCCAGGCGCGCTTGCCGCAGGGCTTTCGCGTGGGCGTGGCCGGGTTCGACTTCGTCGTGGCCGAGACCGGCGCGCCGGCGCAGATGACCCTCACGCTGCTCGCCGCCGACCAGCCGACGCCCGACTTCGCCGGGCTCTTCACGCGCAACGCGCTGCCGGGGGCGCCGATCCTGGTCGGCCGAAAGCGTCTCGATGCACCGCGCCTGGGCGCGGTGGTGGTGAACAACAAGATCTCCAACGTCTGCGCCCCGGGCGGCATCGAGGCGGTCGAGCGCACCTGCGCCGCCGCGGCCGCGCTGCTCGGATTCGCGCCGGAGGAGGTCCTCGCCTCGTCGACCGGCGTGATCGGCTGGCGCCTGCCGGTCGACGAGCTGCTCGCGGCGCTGCCGAGCGCGTACCGGGCCCTGCAGGCCGACAGCGCGCTGCCTGCCGCCGAGAGCATCGTGACGACCGACCTCTACCCCAAGGTGCGGCGCGTGGCGGTCGGCGCGGGCAGCGTGGTCGGCATTGCCAAGGGTGCCGGCATGATCGAGCCGAGCCTGGCCACGATGCTGGTCTACCTGCTCACCGATCTCGCCGTGCCGCGCGAGCGCCTGCGTGCGTCGCTGCGCGACGCAGCCGATGCCTCGTTCAACTGCATGACCATCGACTCCGACACCAGCACTTCGGACACGGTGCTCGTGCTCTCCTCGGGGCGCGTCGAGTGCACCGATGCAGACGCCTTCGACGCAGCCCTGCGCCGGGTGTGCGCCGACCTGGCGCACGACGTCGCGCGCAACGGCGAGGGCGTGCACCACGTGATTCGCGTGCGCGTCGGCGGCGCACCCGACGCGCGGCTTGCGCGCGGCCTGGGCAAGGCGATCGTCGGCTCGCCGCTCGTGCAGTGCGCCGTCGCCGGCAACGACCCCAACGTGGGGCGTCTGGTGATGGCCGTGGGCAAGCACGTCGGCGAGCACGCACCGGAGCTCGATCTCGCCGCGCTGCGCATCGATATGGGTGGCCGGCCGGTGTTCGCCGGCGGCACCTTCCGCCTCGACCCCGAGGCCGAGCGGGAGCTGGTCGCGCACCTGCGCGCCGCAGAGATGTACTCGAGCGCGCCGCCGCCCGACCGCCTCACCTTCCGGCCCCCGATCGACTACCCGCCGCACGAGCGGTGCGTCGAGATCGCCGTCGACCTGGGCCGAGGCGAGGCCGCTGCGACGATCCTCGGCACGGACCGCACGCACGAGTACATCAGCGAGAACGCCGACTACCGGAGCTGATCCTACCGCTTGCCTCGTGCCCCGAGCGTGTCGCGCACCAGCGCCGCGACGCGCATGCCCGAGCCCGCCGCCTGGTGCGTGCCCATGCCCTCGTAGCCGGCGTCGCAGCCGCAGAAGTAGAGGCCGGCGATCGGCGACTTCGGGTCGGGCTTCCGCGTGCCGCACTGCCCGGCGATCTGGCCGATGCCGACGCACTCGCCGCCGGCTCCGGGCACGACGCTGTCGCGGGTGTGCTGGGAGACCTCGCGCGGCCCCTCGGTGACCCGCCGCTCGACCGCGGCCATCAGGTCGGGGAAGACCTTGGCCAGGGTCTCGTCGATCTTTCGGTAGATGAGCTCGATCTCCTTGGCCTCGGGGTCGGGAGAGCACACCGAGCCGGTGATCAGGCACTGCTTGCCCGGCGGCGCCATGGTCGGGTCGAGGTTGGACGGCACGGTGATGAACACGATGACGTCGTCGCTCCACTTGCCGGTCTTGAGCCTCTCGTAGCGCTCGGTCGTGTACCACGTGTCGTCCGAGTAGATCATGTACATCGGCTCGGTCAGCACCCGGCGATTGAGGAAGTAGCGAATGCTCGCCCAGCCCCAGCCCGGCTCGAGCTTGCGGATGCGGTCGACGTACTCTGCAGGGAAGTGGCGCTCGCCGACCAGCTTGAGCACGGTCGGCTGGATGCCGGCGTCGCTCACCACGATCGGCGCCTCGAAGGTCCCGGCGCTGGTGGTGACCCCCTTCACCCGGCCATCGACGACGTCGATCCGATCGACCCGCACGCCGGTGCGGATCTCGCCGCCGCGCTCGCGGATCGCCTGGGCGATGTCGTCGAGCATGCGCCCGAAGCCGCCCTCCCAGTAGCCGCCGCCGCCTTGCAGGGCGATCTGCTGCAGGATCTTGATCTGCTCGGAGGCCGCGACGCGATCGATCGGCTCGGCGAGCGAGGCGTTGGCGTGCATGCCCATGTAGTTGTAGAGCGCCGGCGGGACGTCGGGGATGCGCGCCAGGTAGTCGTCCATCGAGACGTCGTCGAGCTGGTCGAGCTGCTCGCGGGTGAGCATGACCATGTCGGTCATGATCTGCACGGCGCGCGCGCACTCGCCCTCGGAGAGCCCCCAGAGCCGGAACATGTTGTAGGCGTCCGAGCCCTGGTCCGCCGAGGTCTTGTTGACCTGAACGGTGTAGTCCTTCGCGCCCGGCTTGCGGTAGCAGATCGCCGCGCTGGGCAGGAGGATCTGGCGCAGCCGCTCGGCGATGCCGAGCTCCTCGAACAGCTCGACGAAGGCCGGCCCGCGCATCGGCACGTTCAGCTTGGGGCCGAGCTCGTAGCGGAACCCGTCGCGCTCCTCGGTGACCGCCTTGCCGCCGGTGCGGCCGGAGCGCTCGAGGAGCAGGACGCGAACGCCCCAGTGCGCGAGCCGGGCCGTGCAGGCCAGGCCGCCCGGGCCGCCGCCGATGACGATCACGTCGTACTTGCCGTCGCTCATGGGTCTCCTCCGCCATGCCGCCTGGGGCCGTCCAATCCGTTACACCTTGGCTCGAAAGACGGGTCGGTTCCATGGCCCTCGTCATCTCCCGGGGTGGAGGACGTCATGCGCGCTGGCGGTCCCGATCCGGCCGGCGGCATCGAGCGCGAGCGACGCTCGATGCCGCCGATCCGCTCCCGTGGACCGAGGCCCGCCGTCGCTCGGCTCGCGGGGAGCTTGCGAGCGCCGGCGCGGCGTGTGAGGTGGCGCGCCGGGCGGGAGCGTCATGTCGGAAACCGAGGCTCGAGAGCTGAGCTGTCATTCCGGGACACCGAGCCCGGCGGTCCGCCGGGTCAGCGTGCGGGTGCGCCGGGTCGGGAGGGAGGCGCTCGAGTGCGCCTTCGTCGTCGAGGGCCGGCTCGAGCGCCTGCGCATCCCCGGCCGGGCCGAGCCGCGTATCGCGCACGGCCTCTGGGAGCACACCTGCTGCGAGGTGTTCCTCGCGCGCGGCGGCGGCGCGGGCTACCACGAGCTCGACCTCGCGCCCTCCGGCGAGTGGTCCGGCTATACGTTCTCCTCCTACCGCGAGCGGGTGGCCGTCGCGCCGGCGGAGCTCGCGCCGCGCACCTGGGTGATGCGCAGCGCCGGCCGGCTCGAGCTCGAGGTGCGCATCGAG
>CAZGUU010000246.1:0-8168 GCA_964529315.1 uncultured Enterobacteriaceae bacterium | reverse complement strand
ATGGATGGTCGCGTGCTGCTCTACAACCGGCGCGCCCGCGCCCTGTTCGCCGGCGCAGCGAGAACGAGTCCACGATGGACTCGGGGCTCGAGGTCGTGTTCACGACGAGGCCCACCCCGCCGGCCTTGAGCGCATCGACCACGTGCGGCGACCCCTGGCGGACCTTGTTGATCCCTCGGCAGGCGATTCCTTCCCCCTCGAGCATCGCGGCGGTACCACGGGTCGCCAGCAGGTCGAAGCCCGCCCCACGGAGCGTCCGGGCCAGGGGCACCAGCGCCGGCTTGTCCTCCTCGCACACCGAGAGGAACACCGTGCCAGAGGACGGCAGCACACAGCTCGCGCCGTCCTCCGCCTTCAGGAAGGCACGAGGGAAGTCGACGTCGATGCCCATCACCTCGCCGGTCGACTTCATCTCGGGGCCGAGCAGGATGTCGACGCCGGGGAACTTGATGAACGGGAAGACCGACTCCTTCACGCTCTGGTGGCGAGGCACGATCTCCTCGGTCACGCCGAGGTCGTCCAGCGTGCGGCCAGCCATTGCGCAGGCCGCGATCTTGGCCAACGGGCGGCCGGTCGCCTTCGAAACGAAGGGCACCGTCCGCGAGGCCCGTGGGTTCACCTCGAGCACGTAGACCTGCCCATCCTTGACGGCGAACTGCACGTTCATCAAGCCGACCACCGCCAGGCCGCGCGCCAGGGCGATCGCCTGCCGGCGGATCTCGTCCTGCACCTCGCGCGACAGCAAGCGCGGCGGCAGCGAGCAGGCCGAGTCCCCCGAATGGATGCCGGCCAGCTCGACGTGCTCCATCACCCCGCCGATCACCACTCGCTCGCCGTCGGCCACGCAGTCCACGTCGATCTCGATCGCCTCGTCGAGGAACTCGTCGATCAAGATCGGGTGGTCGGGCGAGGCGCGGACGGCTCGCTCCATGTACGAGCGCAACGCCGCCTCGTCGTGCACGATCTCCATCGCGCGCCCACCCAGCACGTAGCTCGGCCGCAAGAGCACGGGAAAGCCGATGCGCTGGGCGATCGCCGCGGCCTCGTCGACCGAGCGTGCCGTGGCGCTGCGCGGCTGGCGCAGGCGCAGCTCCTCGAGCAGAAGGCGAAACCGCTCGCGGTCTTCCGCCCGGTCGATCGCGTCCGGTGGCGTGCCGATGATGGGCACGCCCGCCGCCTCGAGGGCAACGGCCAGGCGCAGCGGCGTCTGGCCGCCGAGCTGGACGATCACGCCCGCCGGGTGCTCGCGCTCGACGATCGCCAGCACGTCCTCGAGCGTGAGCGGCTCGAAGTACAGCTTGTCCGAGGTGTCGTAGTCGGTCGAGACGGTCTCCGGGTTGCAGTTGACCATGATCGTCTCGAAGCCGTCCTCGCGCAGAGCGAAGGCGGCGTGGACGCAGCAGTAGTCGAACTCGATCCCCTGGCCGATCCGGTTCGGGCCGCCGCCCAGGATGACGATCTTGCGCCGCTCGGTGGGTCCCGCCTCGCAGTCCTGGTCCTCGTAGGTCGAATAGAGGTACGGCGTGTGGGCGGCGAATTCCGCCGCGCAGGTGTCCACGGTCTTGAACACCGGCGCCAGGCGGTGGCGCCAGCGCAGCGCCCGCACCCGGCCCTCGTCGATGTCCAGCAGCTGACCCAGGCGGCGATCGGAGAAGCCCAGCCGCTTCCAGGCGCGCAGGTCCTCGCGACTCACGGCCGGGCTCGGGTCGCCCGCAGGCACGCTCGCCGCGACGGCGCGGATCGCATCCTCGGCGCGGACGATCTCCTCGATGTTGCGCAGGAACCACCGGTCGATGCGCGACAGCGCGTGGAGCTCCTCGACGCTCCAGCCGCGGCGTAGGGCGTCACCGACCAGAAGCAGGCGCTCTGCGTTGGGCACCCGGATACGCTCGCGCAGCCGCTCGTCGGTCATGTCCTGGGCGGCGGGCTCGAGCCCAGAGATGCCGATCTCCAGGGATCGCAGCGCCTTCTGCAGGCTCTCCTTGAAGGTGCGGCCGATCGCCATCGCCTCGCCGACCGACTTCATCTGCGAGGAGAGCCGGTCCTCGGCCTGGGGAAACTTCTCGAAGGTGAAGCGTGGGATCTTCGTCACCACGTAGTCGATCGTCGGCTCGAAGCAGGCCGGCGTCTCGCGGGTGATGTCGTTGCGGATCTCGTCGAGCGTGTAGCCGATCGCCAGCTTGGCGGCGATCTTGGCGATCGGGAAGCCCGTCGCCTTCGATGCGAGTGCCGAGCTGCGCGAGACGCGCGGGTTCATCTCGACGACCACCATGCGGCCGGTCTCCGGGTCGACGGCGAACTGGACGTTCGAGCCGCCCGTGGCGACGCCGATCTCGCGCATGATCGCGAAGGCGGCGTCGCGCATGACCTGGTACTCCTTGTCGGTCAGCGTCTGGATCGGCGCCACGGTGATCGAGTCGCCGGTGTGGACGCCCATCGGGTCGAGGTTCTCGATCGTGCAGACGACGACGCAGTTGTCGGCGCCGTCGCGCATCACCTCGAGCTCGAACTCCTTCCAACCCTCGACCGACTGCTCGAGCAGGATCTCGTGGTGCGGCGAGGCCTCCAGGCCCCAGCGCACCGCCTGCTCGAAGTCCCCGTCCCCGTAAGCGAAGCCGCCACCCATACCGCCCAAGGTGCGAGACGGCCGGATGATCAGCGGGTACCCCAGCTCGTCACGGATGCGGCACGCCTCCTCGACGCTGCGCGCATAGCCCGAGCGCGGCACCTCGAGGCCGATGCGCTGCATCGCCTCCTTGAACAGGTCGCGGTCCTCGGCCTTCTTGATCGCGGCGACGCTCGCGCCGATCATCTCCACGCCGAAGCGGTCGAGGACACCGGCCTCGGCGAGCTCGAGCGCCAGGTTCAGGCCGGTCTGCCCGCCGATCGTCGGCAGCAGAGCGTCGGGCCGCTCCCGCTCGATCACCAGCTCGAGGATCTCGCGGGTCATCGGCTCGACGTAGGTCGCGTCGGCGAACTCCGGGTCCGTCATGATGGTCGCCGGATTCGAGTTCACCAGGACGACGCGATACCCCTCCTCGCGCAGGGCCTTGCAGGCCTGCGCCCCGGAGTAGTCGAACTCGCACGCCTGGCCGATGACGATCGGCCCGGAGCCGATCAGCAGGACGGAGCGGATGTCGTTGCGGCGTGGCATGGCCTAGCGGGCATTCCTCTCGATCATCTCGACGAAGCGTCGGAATAGATAGGCCGATTCGCGCGGCCCGGGCGACGCCTCGGGGTGGTATTGCACGGAGAATAGGGGCAGGCGCTCGTGGCGCAGCCCCTCGACGGTGCCGTCGTTCAAATTGACGTGGGTCAGCACGGCGGTGCCGCGCAGCGACTCCGCGTCGACCGCGAAGCCGTGGTTCTGCGAGGTGATCTCCACCTTGCCGGTCGAGAGATCCTTGACCGGTTGATTCGCGCCGTGGTGGCCGAACTTGAGCTTGTAGGTCCGTCCGCCGAGCGCCAGGCCGAGGATCTGGTGGCCCAGGCAGATCCCGAAGATCGGCACCGCACCGATGAGCTCGGCGACCTCCCGCCGCGCGTAGTCGACCGCGTCGGGATCGCCCGGACCGTTGGAGAGGAAGACGCCGTCGGGGCGCATCGCCAGAACCTCGCGCGCCGACGTCTGCGCCGGCACGACCCGCACTCGACAGCCGACGTCCACCAGGTTGCGCAGGATATTGCGCTTGAGGCCGAAATCGTAGGCCACCACTCGATGCCGGGCGTCGCCGCGGGACCGGTAGCCGGCGCCCAGCTCCCAGCGGCCCTCGTCCCAGTCGTAGGGCTCCTTGCAGGTGACGACACTGGCCAGATCCTGCCCCTCGAGGCCAGGCAGCGAGCGGGCCCGGGCGACGAGGCGCGCCGCATCGAGCTCCTCGGTGGACACGACCGCCTGCTGCGCTCCCGCGGTGCGCAGCCGCCGCACGAGGGCCCGCGTGTCGATGCCGTGGATGCCGACGATGCCGTGGCGCGCCATGTAGCCGCCGAGCGGGGCCTCGGCGCGCCAGCTCGACGGCTCGTGCCAGTACTCGCGGACGATGAAGCCGCGGACGTACGGCCGTCGCGACTCGACGTCCTCGCCGTTCACGCCGACGTTGCCGATCTCCGGGCAGGTCATCGCGACCAGCTGGCCCTCGTAGGAGGGGTCGGTGAGGATCTCCTGGTAGCCGGACATCGCCGTGTTGAAGACGACCTCACCGGTCACCTCGCCGCTTGCGCCGAAGGCGACGCCGGAGAAGGTCGTCCCGTCGGCCAAGGCGAGCAGCGCCGGCCGCTGCGCGGCTTCCGGCACACCTCCGTGGCGCTCGTGCGAGCGCTCGGGCTCCCGCCGCGTCGAGCCGCCGGCCCCGGTCATGCTCGCGCCTCCGTCCGCTCCTTGCGCGGCGCCGCGATCTCCTCGCGCAGGTCGTGCACCACCCGGCCGTCGACCATCGTCAGGACGGCACGGCCGCGCATCGACCAGCCCTCGAAGGGTGTGTTCTTGCTCTTGCTGTGCAGCTCGGCAGCGCTCACGACCCACTCGAGCTCCGGGTCGATCAGTGTCAGGTCCGCCGCGCGGCCCACCTCGAGCGTGCCGACCGGCAGGCCGAGGATCGCCGCCGGCTCGCTGGTGATCTTGGCGATCGCCGTGGGCAGGTCGAGCAGCCCCTCGGCGACGGTCCGCAGGGTGAGCGGCAGAAGCGTCTCGAGCCCGACCACGCCGTTGGCCGCGCAGTCGAACTCGACGTCCTTCTCGTCCCGGTGGTGAGGTGCGTGGTCGGTGGCGACCACGTCGATCGTGCCGTCGGCCAGCGCCTCGCGCAGCGCCTGGCGGTCGTGCTCGGTGCGCAGCGGCGGTGCCATCTTGGCGTTGGTGTTGTACGAGACCACCGCCTCGTCGGTCAGCCACAGGTGGTGCGGCGAAACCTCGGCCGTGATGCGCACACCGGCGCGACGCGCCATGCGCACCATCCCCACGGCGCCGGCGCTGGAGATGTGCGCCACGTGCAGGTGCCCGCCGGTCAAGCCGGCCAGCGCGACGTCGCGCGCCACCATCACGTCCTCGGCTGCCGCCGGGATCCCCCGCAGCCCCAGCCGCAACGACACCGCTCCTTCGTGCATCACGCCCCCCGCCACGAGCGAGCGGTCCTCGGCGTGGTCGATCACCGGGATGCCCAGCATCTCGGCGCACTCCAGCGCGCGACGCATGAGCTCGGTGTCGGAGACCGGGTGCCCGTCGTCGGACACCGCGACGATCCCCGCCTCGTACATGCCGGCGAACGGCGCGAGCTGCTCGCCGCCGAGCCCGATCGACACGGCACCGATCGGGAAGACCTTGGCCAGCGCCGCTGCGTGGGCGCGCTCGAGGATGAAGCGCGTCACGGCGGGCGAATCGTTCACCGGCCGGGTGTTCGCCATGCATGCCAGGCTGGTCACCCCACCGGAGACGGCGGCCCGAGCACCCGTGGCGATGGTCTCCTTGTACTCGTAACCCGGCTCGCGCAGGTGCACGTGCATGTCGACCAGTCCCGGCGTGACCAGCAGCCCGGTTGCGTCGATCCGTTGGATCGACGCCGTGCCCCTGCGCGGAAGCTGGGCGGAGATGCCCGCATCGATCGCAGCGATCACCCCGTCGCGCACCAGCACGTCCGCCTTGCTCTGAGTGCGCGCCACCGGATCGATCAGCGTTCCGCCGGCGATCAGCAGCGGCGGCTCCGAGCGGCCCGCCGAGAGGCGCGATCCCTCACTCACCGGTTGCGGCCCTCTTGAGCGGTGCCTCGGCCAGGGCGAGCGAGCGCGGCGCATCGGCTGCGGAGACCTCGGCCCCCACTGCCTCTCCCGCCTCGTCCTGGCTCGCCCGCCGCCGGCCGACCAGCACGTAGAGCACGGCCATGCGCACGGCGACGCCGTTGGTCACCTGGTCCATGATCACCGAGTACGGTCCGTCGGCCACCGTGCTCGAGATCTCGACGCCGCGATTCATCGGCCCCGGGTGCAGGATGATCACGTCCTCGCGGGCCCGGCCCACCGCCTCCGCAGAGAGGCAGTAGAGGCGCGAGTACTCGTCGAGCGAGGAAAAATAGCGGCCGTTCATGCGTTCGCGTTGGATGCGCAGCATCATGATCACGTCGGCGTCCTTCAAGCCCTCGTGCAGGTCGTAGACCAGCTCGGCGCCGAGCTGCTCGAACTCGCGCGGCACCAGGGTCGGTGGTCCGACGAAGCGCACCCGCGCGCCGAGCGTCTTGAGCGCGAAGAGGTTCGAGCGCGCCACGCGGCTGTGCAGCAGGTCGCCGACGATCGCGACGGTCAGGCCGGCGATCTGCCCCTTGTGCTCGCGGATCGTCAGCAGATCCAGCAGCGCTTGGGTGGGGTGCTCGTGAGCGCCGTCGCCGGCGTTGATGATCGGACAGTCGACGTGGCGGGCGAGCAGGTCGGGAGCCCCGGACGCCGGGTGGCGCACGACGATCGCATCCGGGCGCATCGCCGCCAGGTTGCGCGCGGTGTCGGTCAGCGTCTCTCCCTTGCTCGCCGAGGACGCCGACGCAGAGAGGCTGATCGTGTCGGCCGAAAGCCGCTTGGCGGCGATCTCGAAGGATGTGCGGGTTCGAGTGCTCGCCTCGAAGAACAGGTTCACCACGGTGCGGCCGCGCAGCGCGGGCACCTTCTTGATCTCTCGCTCCGAGACCTCCTTGAACGATTCCGCGGTATCGAGCAGGAAGCCGATTTCCTCGGCGCGCAGCCCTTCGAGTCCGAGAAGGTGCGGACGAGCGAACAGCATGGCTCAGGCCCTCCCAGCGCGTCCGGTGCGCGCCTCCGCGCTCGGTGTCGCTCCCCCGGCCGGGCCCGGCGTCGCCAGCCCGCGCACGCCCGGGAGGATCGCCACCTCGTCGATCTCGTCCGACTCCACCAGCCGCACCCGTATCTTCTCCGAGCGCTGGGTGGGAATGTTCTTGCCGACGTAGTCGGCGCGGATCGGGAGTTCGCGGTGCCCTCGGTCGACCAGCACGGCGAGGTGGATGGCGCGCGGGCGACCGAAGTCCATGAGCGCGTCGAGCGCGGCGCGCACCGTGCGGCCGGTGAAGAGCACGTCGTCGACCAGGAGAATGGTCTTGCCGTCGACCTCCCAGGGGATCTCGGTGATCTGCACCAGATGGTGATCCGCGCCGCGCGTGATGTCGTCGCGGTAGAGCGTGACGTCCATCGCACCGACCGGGATGGCTTCGCCCTCGAGCTTGGCGATCTCGCCCTGCAGGCGATGGGCGAGCAGGTCGCCGCGCGAGCGGATTCCCACCAGCCCGAGCCCCGCCACGCCCTTGTTGCGCTCGACGATCTCGTGGGCGATCCGGGCGAGCGCCCGATGGATCGCCGCAGCGTCCATCAGGACGCGATCGGACTCACCCCGCGGCTGTGACTTCATGCTCCACCTTTCCGAACCTCTCGGGATTCGATTAAAAGGTCTGCTCGGTCGCTACCGCTCGACGCGTGCCATGTCAAACCGTACGGCGCAGCGCCCCATCCGCCGCGGCCACCTCGGCCCGGAGGGGCCCACGCTCGGGCGCGGCCAGCGGGCTGCCCCCCTGCGACGGCGAGCTGGAGTGCGTGCCTCCGCTGTGGGTCACGCCGCTTCCGCTGCGCGTCGCGCGCCCGACTTCTCCGGCACGCATCGCGCGCCGTACTCGTCTCGCAGCGACGCCGTCAGTCGCACAGGCTAACGGCGCTTCTCCTGGGCCTTGCGCAGCAGATCGCCGAAGGTCGAGAGGCTGGCCTTCTCCTGTGCGTGCCCGTGGCGCTCGACCTCCGCGCGCTCGTCGCGCCGCTGGGCTCGCGCGCGCGACAGCCGCAAGCGGCGGCCCGCCTGCTCGACCGCGAGCACCTCCGCCGTGACCTCGGCACCAGGGGGAAGCTCGCGAGCCACGTCGCCGCCTCGCGGCACACCGGTCTCTGGGTTCGGGATCACCCCCGTCCTCCCCGGGCCCAGGCGCACCACCACGCCGAAGGGCTTCACCTCCTCCACCCTGCCGGTCACCAGGTCGCCGACCACGACCCGCTCCGCGTCGAGGACGGCCCCGCTCTCCGACCCCTCGGGCGCCAGCGCGAGCGAGATGCGCCGCCTGGCGGCGTCGATCTCCAGGATCAGCACGGACACCTCGGCGCGCACGCGCGCGGCGTCCTGGAGCTTCGCCAGC
>CAZGUU010000245.1:3336-8216 GCA_964529315.1 uncultured Enterobacteriaceae bacterium | reverse complement strand
TCCTGCGCCGTCAGAAAATACTGCATCTCCCGTCTCCTCCTACGATGCGAACGCATCGAGCGTGCGCTGGAGCGGCAGGACGCGGCCCACCTCGCGCACGCGCTCCTGCACCTTGTCGAGGGATTTCTTGGACGTGCCGAGGGCGATGGCCCCGGCAATCGACATGAGGGCGTTGTGTCGCGTGCGGCTGTCCTCGGGCATGGCATCGAACTTCTCGACGGCGGCGAGGATCGCTGCCGAGCGGTGCGCGGCTCGGTGTGCGCGGCGCATGGTCGACTCTGCGGCCGTCACCTTGCCGCAGTCGTCCAGCCGCTTGTAGCCGACCTTCGGGACGGCGGCGTAGATCGCGGACCTGTGCCGCCGAAGGTGGTTCAGCGCCGAGTGGAGCGCGCTGCGGCACGCGGACGTGGTTCTCACGTCGCGGCCGAGCAGGTCGGTGATTGCGTCGTAGGTGAGCACCTCGCCGACGGGGACCTCCAGGAGCCTATCGATTAGGAGCCTGCGGTCAGTTGCGGTGGTTACTGATGGCCTGAACTTCATCCCCTTCCTCCTCCTCCTAATGAACCGTCGAGTTGCGCTGCGGGGCGTCGCGTGGCGTGGCGTTGCGGTGCGGTGCGCGGAGCGACGCGCCGCGAGGCGTGGCGCAGACAAACAGAACCGTTGAGTCGAGTTGAGTTGCGCGGCGTTGCGCAGCGGAGCGATGCGCGGCGCAGCGACGCGTTGCGGCGACGCGCTAGTCATTCGCCGCAGCACCCCAGCGCACGGACTCGACCCGATACCGCCCGAGGAATCCCCCGGAGCGCGGGCGGAACCTGCCGATGCCGATGAAGTTTCCCGCCTCCTTCAGGTGTTTGAGAAAGGCAGCCTCCGTGATCGTGTCGTCGAGCACGTGATAGGCGACATCGGCACGCCACTCGGGCACGACCGGGAAGCATCGCATGACGCGGGTGCCCGAGTTCTTCTTGCCGTCCGCGTTGCAGTAGATCCAATCGCCGCGGCACTCGTCGACCTTCACGTCGAGCACCGGCCCCTCGACCACGAGGATTCCCGCCAGGAAGTGTTTCGTCCAGGTGGCGTTACGCCGGCCGGGGATCTTCTCACCGAGGTACGCCGCAGCCTCGGCGAGACTGTTCTTGAATGCCATGGGCGGGATGAAGATCCGCCCGTCGTCGGTGGCGTGCGCCTTCATCCTCCACGTGCGGCGCTCGTAGTCGTCCGCCGACTCCTTCTCTAGCTTCGGAGCCCCGTGGTATCGGCTCTGCGAGTACGGCGAGATACTCTGTAGCGTGGCCGTTGCCGTCTTCATCCTTCCTCCTCTTTGATCAACCGTTGAGCTGAGTTGCGCTGCGTCGCGCGGCGCGGCGGCGCGTTGCGTCGCGCGGCGGTGCGCGGACAAACAGAACCGTCGAGTCGAGTTGCGTAGCGCTGCGGCGCGCGGCGTGGCGCAGCGCGGCGGCGCGAAGACAGAAAGAACCGTCGAGTTGAGTTGCGCCGCGTCGCGCGGCGCAGCGACGCGCGGCGCAGCGTCACTCGCAGTCGCCATGCTCGATCATGTCCCGCCATGCACACAGCAGGCGCGCCATGGCGACCTCGCCGACGAAGAAGTAGAACCGCCTGCGATCCTCCTTCACCGCGAGGATATGTGCATCCCCTAACCACTCCTCCAACACCTTCCAGCGCGAGGCCGCTCGGGACTTCACTTCGACGTTCAACCCCTCGACGATGACGTCGTGCTTGTAGTGCTGCATTACTCCCGACAGCGGCACGCGCTTCGCGCGCAGCCCGTGCTCGCCGAACATGTCCACTAGCTCGCGCTCGACGCGGGAGCCCTTACGCCGCTTGCCGGCGGCCTTCACGCCGGGAACCAGAGCGCTGCGACCTTGCCCGAGAACGGGTTGCGGTGCGTACCTCTACGCACCACAAGCCCGGCGCGCTCGGCCTCCTTGAGGCGCTCCTGTGTGCGCCGCGGATCGCGGAAACCAGCGATCTTCGAGAGCTGGACGACGTCCCTCCCCGGCCAGCGCTTCACCAGGGCGACGGTTTCGGCGACGCACTTCGCCATGCGCGCCGACGGCTGCACCGTGCCCCCTTTGTCCGCGAAGAGCGGACCCGCGTCAGCCTCCCAGCCCCGCCTCATCAACCCCGACTTCATGCCGCCTCCCTCACCCGCCCCCAGCGCGGCCGGTCGTCGTCAACCACCATCTCCAGCAGCCCCCAGCAACTCGCCTTGTGGCCGCAGTAGCCACAGGGGAAGTTGGGGATGAACGGCCCGCCCGGCTCGCGACCCGTGCCGCCGCAAGCTTTGTGCGGCAGCCCCTTTGCCGGCGTGCGGCCCGTCCCTCCGCAGCTCTCGCACGCGACCTGGAGCTGGTAGGGGCGCTCCGGGCAGACCGGCCCGCGCGCTAGCGCGACGTTCGCCTGGATCGCCGCCCACCGCTGGTCGTCGCGCTCGACCACCACTTCACATAGGTGGCTAGTCTCCTTGCGGTAGCAGATGACCACCGAGCGGCGGCAGTCGAATGCCCGCATGTAGCATTCGACCTGCGCGAGGTATGTTTCATCGATCTCCCCGCGCTCGGCCCGGGCGAAGGCGAAGTTAGACATCGACTTCACCTCGCCGATGAGCAGCTCTCCGTCCACCTCGGCGAGGAAGTCCGGCACTACCCGCCCGCCGATCTCCGGCAGCAGGATCGCGTCCTGCTCCCGGGTGGCCCGGATGTGCGCCACGCCAGACTTCTCGAGCAGGGCGATCACCTCGCCCTCGACTGCGTCGCCGAGGGCAAACACGGCCAGCGCCCGGCCCTGTAGCGGCTCGGGCTTGTATCCATGCACCGTGTACCAGAGCTTACGGGCGCACTGGCCAGCGTTTGATGCCCCGATCTTGGCCCAGTCCTCCCGCTCTCGGGCTGACTGGGCCAAGGCTGCCTCGATCTTCTCGACGATCACCCGACGTCCCCCCACCCGGCGTCGGGCGCGTCATCGTCGGGCTCGGAGTCGTCCTCGCCGGCCTCGGCCGGCATGAGCGACTCCAGGTTGAGCCACTTTCCGCTCGCCCGGAGGCGAGCGACACACGGCTCCCCGCCGCGCTCGAAGGCGATCGCGTCCGTTGCGATCGCGTCATCGAACACGTTCGCGCGGAGCTCCCCGTTGGCGGTGTCCAGGCACACCGTCCAGTAGGGCTTTCCGGACTTCTTCGAGTGGTTCGCGAAGACCTTGCGCACCACTCCGACGTGCTCGGAGACTCCCTCCTCATCATCCTCTGCGGCTGGCGCCGAAGGCGCGGCCTTCGGTGCCGCAGGCGTCGGGCGCTGTGGCGCAGCGGCGGCCGGCGGTGCGGGTAGCGAGCGCGGTGCCACGGCAGAGGCCTGGACAGGATTGCCAACTTCGATTGCCGCGGTGTCCGCCTGGCCCATCTCGTCATGTGTGTAGAGCCCAGACAGATCGGCGGGGCAGCACTTGCGGATCAGGAGCGACTCTGCGCACTTCGCGAGCTGCGCATAGGGCATCCTGGCCCAGAACTTTGTCGGCTTCCCGTCGCGGCCGGTCTGGAGGTACTCACTCCAGCGAGCCGTGGCGGATACGTCGTGCCAGACGCCGCCGGCAAACTTCTTGCCGTAGGCCGTCGCCGAGACCAGGCGGCCGGCCTTGTCCAGCTCGAACGTGGGCTCGCGGCCGGGCGCGTACCGCCCGGTGCGGTCCGCCACCAGGCGATATCCGTCGATGCCGGTCTGGATGGTCATGACCTCGCGCCCGAGCGCGCGATCGAGACGCTTGATCGCATAGATCTGCTTCGCAAACGGGTCCAGTCCCGTCCTCTGGCAGACATGGAGGAACAGCGACAGCTCGTCGCTGTCGCAGTCCCGCGCAACCGTGCGTTTGAGTAGGTCGACCTGCTCCGGCGTGATCGCGCCACGGCCGGCGTCCGCTCTCGCTGCGAGACCGGTGTCCATGCTCACACCCCCACAACCGCGGCGACCATGCAGGCCACCGCGAGGAAGGCGCCCGCGAGGAAAGACAGGGCGAGCGCGTAGAAGTCGTAGGTGTGGGGGGGCTTGCGCCCCCCCTCGACGGCGACGAGAACCACCTCGTCGCCGAGCCTGTGGCGCACGTAGCGGCGGCCGGGGGTCACCACGGCGCCCCCACGAACCGCGTCACGGCCACCACCTGGCCGTTGTCGCGGATGGCTGTGGGGCCAGTGTCCGGGGCGACGACGTCAGGCCGGCCCTTCAGTGCCTGCCGGACAAACCCCGAGACAATCAGGGTGCGGCCCGCCTTGGGCGCGGGCAGCCCCTCGGGCTCGCCGTACATGGCGGCGACCACCGGGACTCGGTCGATCTTCCCGGTCTCGCGGTACTCGACCGCGAGGCGGACCACCGAGCCGTACGGCTCGTAGATCACCTCGAGGTCGAGGTTCGCGTCCGGCCGCACGTGGATCGCGTGCGGCGTCAAGTTGATGATCTCGTTCATCGGTCATCCTCCAACTCGGCGAGCGCTCGCTGCGCGGCGAGCCGCAGGCAGCAGGCGATGTCGTCGTCCTGATCGAGTTCGGCCGCGGTGCAGTCCGCGATGAGGTCGAGCAACTCATCGCGGTCCATTCCGTCGAGTCCTGCCTCGAGGATCGCATCCCTCCAGTCGGCAACGGCGGGGCTAGACACCGGGGGGCGCTGGGGAAGGTAGCGCGCCTCCCCCAGCAGGCAGTCGCGGCAGACCTGGCGATCGTCCAGCGTCCAGGTCTGGCGCAGCCACGACAGGCTGCGCCCGCACTGGGCGCAATCGCCATCGCCCGGCACGAAGTCCTGGGGAGGATGCTCGGCCCAGAGGTCGGCGGCCCTCACGGCCGCATCCGACCTCACAGCCCCTCCGCCTCGACCGCGGTCCGG
>CAZGUU010000245.1:0-3236 GCA_964529315.1 uncultured Enterobacteriaceae bacterium | reverse complement strand
CACACTCGTCCTTGGCGTACTCGTAGGCGTACGCCAGCTCGGCCCTCTCGACCTCGTCGCGCACCTTGTGCAGCAGGTGCTCGACCTGCGCATCGAGGGCGGCGATCACCCAGTCCAGCCGCCCGCTCGCGTCGAGCGCGGCCTTCCAGTGGGGCGCCCTCATCTCGTAGATTGGCGCGTCCACGATCTGCCTCATCAGAGACCTGGCCTCAGTCAGGCTCCTGATGGCCCCCAACACCGTCGAAATCAGCATCTCACCCTCCCTTTCCCGACAGCACCATGCCGCCTTATGGGTAGCATAGTACATGACCACCTTGCCCGGATCAAGGGGGTGGGCGCAAAAAAAAGAGAGGCCCCTCTGGCGGATTCCAGTGGGGCCTCTCGCTGCCTGCCGTTCGGCGTGATCGGCTGGCAGCCCGGGCGGTGCGCGGCCGGAGGGTGAGCCCTAGCCGGCGCTGCCCGATTACTTCGCCGCGCGGAGCGGCGGGGCGGGGGGCTTGTCGTCGGCGGCGACTAGGTCGGCCTCCGCGAGGACGAAGGCCTCGGTGACGATTTCGCGGATCACCCACGCCATGGAGCGGCGCTCGACGTCCGCCTTGTGGCGGACCCACTGATCGACGCGATTGCTCAACTGGACGAACCTGGGCTGACCCAGGGCGTCCGGCTCTTTGGACCATTTGCTCGGCATAGCCATAACCTCCCCAGTAACACCTTGCCCAGGGCAAGGCAATAGGATAACACTGCGCGGTGCGTGGCGATGCGGGCTCAAGTGGCTGGGCGTCCTGGCCGAGGTGTCTCCTCGGGCGCCGAAACCAGCCACGACATGCAGCTCGAACTTTTCTCTCGACCGGCCTCGGCGCCGACCGTCGCGGAGTACGCCGAGATGAGTGATGCCGCGGTCCCTGGCTGCTCGATGATTTACGCGCCCCGCGGCCAAGCGGGGGAGTACGCGCCATTGGCCACAAACCCCTATCGTGGCTGCGGCCACGCATGTGCCTACTGCTACGTGCCGAAGGTGCTGCGCATGGAACGCGCCGCGTTCGACGCCGGCGCCACGCCGCGCGCGGGCTTCCTCGCCGCGCTGCGCAAGGACGCGACGAAGTACCGCGCCACCGGTCGTGATGGGCAGGTGCTGTTGTCGTTCACAACCGACCCGTACCACCCGGGCGACACCTCGCTGACCCGAGAGACACTCAAGGTGCTGGGCGAGTACGGCCTGGGCTTCTGCACGCTCACCAAGGGCGGCACGCGAGCACTGCGCGACCTGGATCTCTTCCGACCGGAGCGAGATGCCTTCGCCAGCACGCTCACCACGCTGGACGAGGGGTTCTCGCGGAAGTGGGAGCGCGGCGCGGCCATGCCGGCCGACCGGCTGGCGGCCCTGCGCGCCTTTCACGAGGCGGGCATTTTCACCTGGGTGAGCCTGGAGCCGACGCTCGACACGGCGGCCAGCCGCGCCATCATCGAGGCCACCGCCGGCTTCGTCGATCTCTACAAGATCGGCCGGGCGAACTACCTGCCGATGACGAAGACCACGGACTGGCAGGCTTACACGCACGACATGTTGGAGCTGGTGCAGCGCCTGGGAGTGGCGCACTACTTCAAGCACGATCTGCAGCCCTACCTGCCCAAGGGCTACCGCAATCCGCTGCGCGTGCCGCAGCATCATTCCCGATGCCGAGGGCAAAACGACGGGCTCATCGCGGCGCACGCTAGCACAGTCTTTCTCGCAGAGAACAATCACCGGCCGGCGGTGATTCGCTCGGAAAATCGGACACTTAGCGGAGGTGGGGATGGCGGTTGATGTTGGGTGCGCTGAGGATGTCTGGGCGCTTAAAGTGAGCCCGACGGCGAAGCTCGTGGCGCTGGCTATGGCGTCAGGATTCGCGACTCCGGCGGCGATCGTGAGGGCGACCGGACTTGGCCGTTCGAGTGTGTTTCGCGCGCTCGGCGAGCTGCGCGGACAGTCCCACAGTGAGACTCCCAGTCCCACAGTGGGACTGTCGGAGCCCTCACAGTCCCACAGTGGGACTCCGGACAGTCCCATGGTGGGACTCCCAGTCCCACAGTGGGACTCTATCGCGGACGGCACAACCCTTGCTCTTAAGATATCTTCTAGATCAAGAGATATCTCCAGGAAGAAAGACTTCAATCCTACTCTCTCTAATCTCGTTCCCGAAGGGAACGAGAAGAGGGGGGAGAGAGAGTCTGAGAGAGAGGGGGGAGCCCAGAGCCCTCCCTCCGGACGCGAGACCTGGCTCACGCCCTACGGGCTCGCGTGGCAGGCCCGAACAGCCGGCGGCCTGCCACCCTACGGCCAGCTCGCGCGCTACCTGCGGCCCCTGATCTCGAGGCACGGCGGCGAGGCCGTGGCCCGCGCGTGGTGCCGCTACCTGGCCGAGGTCGAGGTGGAATGGCTCTCCCCGGCGCGTTTCGCCTCGACCTTCGGGCACTGGGCGGGCACTGCGGCGCCATCGCCGCGCGAGATGCGCCGGGAGCCGATTGCCCCGGAGGAAATTCCGATTTCGCGCTTGTCGGAATTGGCGGCTGGCAAGCCCCTGGCAGCTAGCGCCTGGGAGACCTGCTCATGAATGCGATTGAGGCGAGAGAGGTGGCGGCAACGGTGCGAGACGCGGCCGGGTTTTCGTGGGATGCGCGGCGCCTGGCGATTTACTCGGACGTGCTGGCTGAACACCTCGCGGCGGTGCCTGTCTCGCACGTGGCGGCTAGGCTGCGCGTGCTGCTCGGACAGGTGGACCCGAGCCGGATCACCCCAGCGGCCCTGATCGCCGCCGTGCAGGGCGCACCTGTGGCCGGGCGCGAGCAGATCGAGGACCTGCGGCCGGGGAGGCGCACAGAATCGCAGGGAATCGCCCCCTTGCCGCTACCCCTGACCGGCTGCGCGCAGAGCAGCCCGCGGGAGCGCGCGAGGCTGGAAGCCACCTACCTGCGGCTGCGCGACGACGTGCCCCCTGGCCAGGACTGCGCGGACCGCAAGCGCGCGATGCTGGCCAGCCTGCGGAGCATCGCGGCTAAGGCGATTGCGCGAGCTCGGGACGGCGAGCGGATCGCAGGGACGGCCTGCGAGCTATGCGGCGTCCCCTTTGCGACTGCCGCGGACATCGAGCCTTGGCTCGACTGGGTCGCCAGCGCGCCACCGGCGCACACTGAGCCCACTGTGTGGTGTCGCCAGTGTGCGCCGGCGGCGCTGGCTAGCCTCGATCCGCGGCTAGGCT
>CAZGUU010000244.1:0-8226 GCA_964529315.1 uncultured Enterobacteriaceae bacterium | reverse complement strand
AGCGCATGGCGGCCAGGCGCTCCAGCGCCTCGCCGAGCGCCGGGTCGTCGTCCAGGCGTGCGCCGGCGCTCGCCAGAGCGGTCAGGCAGCGCAGCGCGGCAAGCGCGAGCTGGCGGCGCGCCTCGGGCGCGTGCTGGGTGGCGAACAGCCGCAGCACGGCGCGCTCGAGCGCGTCGCCGTACTCGAGCGCGCCGAGGCCATAGTGGGCCCCTGCCGCGCGCAGCAAGCCGATGAGCTCCGCAGCCGCGCCCGCCTCGCCCGTCCGGATGCGCCGCACCCACGCACGGAGCATCGCCGCGTGCGACGGGCCGACCTGTCCATCGGCGGTCGGCCGTGGGTCCGTGACGAAGAGCTGCTCGAGATCGGCGAGCAGCACGATCTCGGCGCGCAGCGCCCCGAGCTCGCGGCCCAGCCCGTCGCCGAGCCGGCCATCCTCCCCCGACTCGAGCAGCGCGACCAGAGCCTGCACGCGCTCGGGCTCGGCATCGTATCCCAGCAGGATGCCGCGGACCTCCTCGCGCAGCGCGCCGACCGCCGCGCGGCGCTCCTCGGCGCCGCAGCGGTCCAGCGCAGCCAGACCGCGCCCGCCCCGGCCGACCCGATCCGCCGCCGCGAGCGGCGCCCAGAGCGGATCGGCCTGCTCCCACAAGGCCAGCCGCTCGGTCTCGCTGCGACTCTCTCTCGGGCCCGCCGCGGAGCTCGCCGCGCCGGAATCGATCACCACCAGCACCTCGCCGGCCGCGACCCGCTGCCCCTTGCGGGCCGGAACGTCGACCACGACGCCCGCCACCGGCGCCGAGATGCCGACCTCCATCTTCATCGCCTCGAGGAAGCCCAGGATCTGTCCCACCTCGACCCGGTGCCCGCGCTCGACCTGCAGGGCGACCACCATCGCCGGCGTCGGCGCCCGCACCTGCCCTGCCCGCTCCCAGCCGAAGCGGTAGGAGCGTCCCTCGACCTCGAGGCGAACCCCGCCGTCGGTTGCGTCGTAGGCGACTCGCCGGGCGCGGCCGTCGATCTCCAGGCGCGCCAGATGCGCCTCTCCCTCGCGCAGCGTCACGCTGACGGCCCGTCCATCGAGCTTCACCCGGTAGCGCCAGGCGCCGAGCGCGAAGACGTGGAGCCGGTAGGCCAGACCATCGAACGACAGATCCACCTCCTGGCCGGTGGACGCGGGCACGCGGGCTGGCGAGAAGCCCGTCGGATCGGCGAAGAAGTTGAGCCGCGCCTCGCGGCGCCGCCGCTGGTAGGCGAGTACGGCGGCGGCGAGCAGCGCCTCGTCCGCGGCCCGCGGCCGCTTCGCCTGCGGCCCTTGCGAAGCGCCGCCACGGTCGTGCCGGGCGGGGCCAGCCGCGCGGCGGTCGAGCCACCCGGTGTCGACGGCGCCGTCGCGCAGCTCGGCCGCGTCGAGAACCTCGGCCAGATAGCCGGCGTTGCTGGCTCCGCCCTCGATCACCAAGTCCAGGTCGCGCAAGGCGCACACCAGCCGGCTGCGCGCCTCCTCTCGGGTCGCTCCCGAGCCGATCACCTTGGCGATCAGCGAATCGAAGGCCGGGGGCACGATGCTGCCTGCGACCACGCCAGCGTCCACCCGGATGCCGGGCCCCAGCGCCGGGTCGAAGCGCGCGACACGGCCCGGCGCAGGCACGAAGCCCGCTTCCGGATCCTCCGCACACACGCGTGCCTCGATCGCCACACCGCGCTCGCACACCTCGAGGCCCGCCAGGCTCTCGCCGCGTGCGATGCGGATCTGCAGGTGGATCAGGTCGAGCCCGGTCACGGCCTCGGTGATGCCGTGCTCGACCTGCAGGCGAGGGTTCATCTCGAGGAAGTGGGCCAGATCTCCGTCGAGCAGAAACTCCACAGTGCCGAGGCCCGTGTAGCCCACGGCGCGCGCCAGGCGCACCGCGGCGCCCGACAGGCGGTCGAGCAGGCCCCGCCCGAGGCCGGGCGGGGGCGCCTCCTCGATCAGCTTCTGGTGCCGGCGCTGCACCGAGCAGTCGCGCGCACCGAGCGCCAGCACGTGGCCGTGCAGGTCCGCGGCGATCTGCACCTCGACGTGGCGGCCACCGGTGATCTTGCGCTCGACGAAGAGCCGGGGGTCGCCGCAGAGGACCCGAGCCTCCGCGGCCGCCGCGCGAAACGCCGCCGGCATCGCGGGCGCGTCCTCGACCAGACGGATTCCACGTCCCCCGCCTCCGGCGGCCGCCTTGACCATCGCGGGGTAGCCGAGCCGATCCGCCCAGCGCGCCGCCTCGACTTCATCCGTGACGGCGCCGCCGCTCCACGGCGTGACCGGCACCCCCGTGCGCTCCGCCACCCGCTTGGCCTCGATCTTGTCGCCCAGCGCGCGCATCGCGCCGCCGTCCGGGCCGAGAAAGCGCATGCCCTCGGCGACCACGCGCTCGGCGAAGCGCGGATCCTCGGCGACGAATCCCCAGCCGGGCCAGACCGCATCGGCGCCACCGCGGCGCAGGGCCTCGATCACCGCGTCATGGTCGAGGTAGGCACGCGCCTCGCCCTGCGGGGCTGCGAGGCACACCGCGGCGTCGGCGTGGCGTACGAACGGTGCGTCGCGGTCGGCGTCGGTGTAGAGGACGACGACGCGCAGGCCCGAGCCCTCCTGGGCACGCAGGGACTTGACGGCACGCACGCAGCGCATCGCCGCCTCGCCTCGGTTGACGACCCCGAGGCAACCGATCGGGTGCGTCGCGCTCACGGCTCGCCACCCAGCGAGGCAAGCCTGCAGGCGAAGGCTACGAAGCGCCCGTGGTGCGACAGCGAGAGATCCGCCGGCACCGGCCGCCCGCGCAAGCAGAGGATCGGCACGCGGCCCCGGCGACGGATCGACAGCTCCGCGGGCTCGACACCGAGCCGTGGCGCGAGCTCGGCGATCGCCAGGCGCCGCACCGCCTCGCTCGGCGCCGCGGGCTCCGCGGGCTCGCCCTGCAGCGCCACGCACGGCCACTCGCAGGGCTCGTCCATCCCATGCGCCACCGCATGGACGTACTGCGCACCTGCGACCAAGTGCACGCAGTAGCGCCGCCGCCCCAGACACACGGTTGCGCGCGTCGCCTGGCCGGGCTCGCCGTCGAGCCGGGCAACGAGGCGCGCCGGCACGAAGGCCATCCCCGGCAGCTCCTTGCGCGCGGCCTTGTAGGCGCTCTCCTTGGCGGACCACAGCGTCCAGCGCAGCCGCTCCGCATCGCCGGCGCCAGCGGCGGCGATGCGGGCACGCTCGCCGGCGCCGAAGACCCGCTCGTCGAAGCGCGCGTGGCGGCCCTCGGCGCGGCATTCCGGATCCTGCAGGTCAATCACGTCGTTACCGATCACCGAAGTGCCTCTGCTCGAGCTTGGCGAGCTCCTCGACCGTCTGTCGCGCGAGATCGCGCGCGCGGCGCAAACCCTTGTGCTGCGAGCTGGGTCGCAGCAGGGCGAGCTGCACCCGGAAGCGCTCGCCGCGCCGCGGCAGGTCGCCGTACCCCTCCTGATGCTCCCCGCGCAGGTACACGCAGAGCACGCGGCAGCCCGGCAGCGCCGCGATCACCCGCCCCACACCCCACGCGGCGCTCTCGATCTCGACCACGCCGCTGCGGCTTCGCCCACCCTCGGGGAAGAGCAGCACCGTCTCGCCTCGGCCGAGCAGGTGGACCAGGCTGCCCAGGACGCGACCGACGTCGCCCCGGTCGCCGCCACGGGTGATCGGCACGCACTTCATGAGATAGACCAGGATGCTCGAGGCCACCGAGCCGGCGAAGTTGCGCCGCTCGGGCACGTTCCAGGGCAGCGTACGGTAGCGCACGAGGAACCACGCCGGGGAGCCGAGCGCCCAGGCGACGAGCGCCGAGTCGATCAGCGTCAGGTGGTTCGCGCACACCAGCAGCGGGCCTTCGCCGGAGTGGCACAGCGCGCGGTACTCCCGGCGCGCCGCGGCCGCGCCCGCGACGCGCCAGCCCAGGCCGAAGCGCATCAATGCCACCGTCGCCGGAAGCCAGAGCGGTGCCAGCAGCCAGCCGATCGTGCGCTGCAACGCAAGCCCGAAGCGCTCCCGGCGGTCGAGCCGCCCCCCTTCCACCGACCGCCCGGCCCGTGTCAGGCGATCTTCGACGAGATCAGCCGGACCGCGTCGCCCACCGTGTTGACCGCGTCGACGTCGTCGTCCGCGATCTCGATGCCGAACTCGTCCTCGAAGGCCAGGACCACGTCCACCAGCCGGGCGGAGTTCACCTTCAAGTCCTCGAGGATGTGCGTGCTCGGGCCGATGTGGGCGAGCGCCTCGCCGTTCTTCGCGTAAGGGGTCAGGATGGTCACCACCTTGGCCATCACGTCGGTCTCGCTCATCGTGGTCTCCTTTCGTTCCGCGGCTGCCACTTGCCGAGCAAGACGCAGCCGTTCACGTCTCCGAATCCGAATCCGGCCTTGACCAGCACGCGCATCTCCGGCAGCGGCCGCAGGGCGTGCGCGATCGCGGGCGCAAACGGCGCGATCTCGGGGTGCGGGTCCTCGCAGTTGATCGAGGGGTGCACGTATCCGCCCTGCACCATGAGCACGCAGGCGATGCTCTCGATCGCCCCCGCGGCGCCCAGCGCGTGGCCGATCAGGGACTTGGTCGCCGTGATCGGCGGCAGGCTCCCGGGCGAGCGCTCGAGCGCCGCGGCCCAGGATCCGACCTCGCGCGGGTCCGCGCCGGTCGCGGTCAGATGCCCGTTGATCGCATCCACCTCGTGCGCGTCGACTCCGGCGTCGTCCAGCGCGTCGCCGATGCAGCGGCGCACGCCTTCGGGGTTCGGCGCCGTCATGCTGCCGCCGCCGCGGTGTCCGCCGCAGGTCACCGCCC
Source organism: uncultured Enterobacteriaceae bacterium (assembly GCA_964529315.1). GTDB lineage: Bacteria > Desulfobacterota > Binatia > UBA12015 > UBA12015 > CAZGUU01. The sequence goes on along the minus strand of CAZGUU010000244.1, from coordinate 3,389 downwards.
CGCCGAGCACCTCGGCACGGATCGGTGCACCCCGCTCGAGCGCGCTCTCCAGGCTCTCGAGCAAGAGCACGCCAGCCCCCGCCGCGGGCACGAAGCCTGCGGCCGTGGCGCTCATCGGTCGCGAGGCCCGCTCCGGTGCGTCGTTCGATGCGCGGGTGAGGACCCGCATCGCGTCGAACCCCGCCCAGATGTAGTGGCTCGCCCCCTCGGCGCCGCCGCACAGCATGCGCTCGGCGCGGCCGCTGCGGATGCGCTCGAGGCCCATGACGATCGCCTCGGTGCCCGTGCTGCACGCACTCGAGTTGGTCGTCACCTGATTGCCGAGAGCCAGCAGGCCGGCGACGCGCGCCGAGATGCCGCTGGCCATCACCTGCTCGACGGCGGTGCTGCCCAGCCGGCGCAGGCGGCCAGCGTCGGTGAACGGGACCACCCGCTCGCCGATCGTGTCCATGCCGCCGATGCCGGTCCCCAGAATGGCGCCGCTCTCCCAGTCGACGGCGTCGTCTTCGCGCTCCGGCCGGCGCAGCCCCGCGTCCTGCCAGGCCTCGACGGCGGCCAGGCTGGCGAAGCGGTGGCTCGAGTTCATCGCCAGCAGCTCGTCGGCGGCGAACACCTCGGCGGACCGCTCGTCCACCCCCTCGGGGATGCCGGCAACCTGGCAGGCGAAGCCTACCTCTTGCAGCTTGGGCACGAAGCGCACCCCGGAGCGGCCCTCGCGCAGCGCCCGCTCGAAGGCCGCCACGCCGACGCCGTTGGGTGCGACCACGCCGATGCCGGTCACGACCACCCGCCGCCTCACCGCTCCACCCCCATCCCCGAGAGCGTGCCGCGGCACACCACCGTGCCGTCGTCCAAGCGCATCTCCACCTCGGAGCGCAGCACGCGCCGGCGGAAGAAGACCTTGCGGCCGTGCGAGACCACCCGCTGGCCGGGCCGCACCGCGCTGCTGAACTCGACGGCGGCGTCGGTGAAGAGCGGCAGCAGCGGCAGTCCAGCCACCCCGGCGCGCGCCAGGAGGTAGATGCCGTGCGCCACGACCCCGGCCTGCGCCATCGCCTCGAGGAGCAGCACGCCGGGCGTGATCGGGTGGCCGGGGAAGTGGCCGCGGTAGAAGTCGGCATCGGCCGCGAAGCGGTAGGCCGCGACGATGTGCGCGTCGTCCACCTCGAGGATCTCGTCGATGAAGCGAAAGGGCGCGCGATGCGGCACGGCGGCCAGCACCTCGGCGGGACTCGGCGATCTGCCGGATGTCGACTCAGCCATCGTGCCGCCCCCCGTGCCCGCGGGCCGACGGCGCGGGATAGTCGGCATAGGCCAGGTCGCGAAACAGCCCCACGCGCGCCTTGGTCAGCGTGTAGATCGGCACCTCGTCGACCAGCACGCGCGCGTCGGCGACGGCCAGCATCGCTTGGCTGTCGGCGAAGCTCACGCAGCGCCGCACGTCGATCTCGTAGCGCACGGTCCGGTCGTGCGGGCGGATCTGCCCCTCGAAGGAGATCTCGCCGCAGCCCAGGGCTCGGCCCGCGCCGAGGCCCCCGCGCCAAGCACAGAAGAACCCGATCAGCTGCCAGACCGCGTCCACGCCCAGGCAGCCCGGCTGTACCGGATCGCCCTGGAAGTGGCACTGGAAGAACCAGTCGTCGAGGCGGACGTCGCGCTCGGCGACGATCCGCCCACGCGCGCCGTCGCTGCGGATGTCGACGATCCGGTCGACCATGAGCAGCGGCGGCAAGGGCAGCCGAGCCTCGAAGCCAGGCGGGGCGTCCTCGACCAGTCGCCCGTAGGCGAAGGCGAGCAGCTCCGCCTTGCCGAACCGGCTGCGCGCCCGGAACTCGGCGTGGTTCATGCGCCCGCCTCGAAGCGCAGCAGGTGGCTCGACCAGGTGAGCCCGGCACCGACGCCGACTACCGCGACGTCGTCGTTCGGCGCCCACTCCTCCCAGCGCATCGACAGCACCGAGGGCGCGCCCGCGCCGGCCGTGTTGCCGTACCACTCCACGTTGCTGTGGTGGTCCGGCTCGGCGAGGTCGCACTGCCGGCACACCGCCTCCAGCACGCGCAGGTTGGCCTGGTGTCCGACGAAGTGCAGGCGGCGCTCGGGCTGGGCGTGCGCCTCGCGCAGCTGGTCGAGCAGCTGGGCGGTCTTGCGGATGGCGAATTTCTGCACGACACGCCCGTCCTGGCGGAAGTGCCCGGTGCGCGGCACGACCACGCGATCGGCCCCCTCCGGGCTCGAGGCGAGCGTGCTGTCGAGGATGCGCGCCCGGCCGGGAAGCCGCGTCGAGACCACCGCCGCGACGCTCGCGTCGCCCCACAGCACGGCCGAGGCGCGGTCGTCGTAGTCGACCGCCCGGGTGACGGCCTCGGAGACCACCAGCAGGACGAAGTCGGGAAGGGCGTCGCAACGCATCAACGAGAGCAGGTGGATCTGGGCGAAGAAGCTCGTGCAGGCCGAGTTCACGTCGAGCGCTGGGGCCTCGATGCCCAGGGCACGGGCGATGTTGCACGCCTCTGCCGGCGTGGTGGTGTCCATGACCGACGACCCGGCGATCACCATGCCGACGTCCGCGACCGTGAGGCCCGCCCGCGCCAGGGCCATTTCGGCGGCGCGCCGGCCAGCCTCGGCGTGCGTGTAGAGCGTCGCCTCCTGCGCGGCACGCGGGTCGCGGTTGCGCGTCGTGCGGATGTAGTCGAGGGGCAGCGCGGTGCGCCGCGAGCGGATGCCCACCCGCTCGAGGATCCACGCATCCGTCGTGCCGATCTCGAGCTCCTCGAGAAAGGCGTTGCTGATCTCGTGCTCCGGGTGGAAGTGGCCCAGACCGTGGAGGAAGAGCGTCACGCCACGGCTCCTGCCACGTGCTCCCCTCCGTCGACGCGCAGGAGCGCACCATTGACCCATGCGGCCTCGTCGGTCGCGAGCAGGAAGATCACGTTGGCGACGTCGCGCGGCGTGGTCAGTCGGCGCAGCGGATTGCGCAGCCGAGCCTGCGCCGCCAGGCGATCGTGGCCGGGGATGGCGCGCAGCGCCGGCGTGTCGGTCACGCCCGCCTGGACGACGTTCGTGCGCACACCGTACGGCGCCAGCTCGACGGCCATGGCGCGCGCGACCGACTCGAGCGCCGCCTTGGCCGCGGCGACCGCTGCGTACCCCTTCCAGGCGACGGTGTTGCCCTCGCTGGTCAGGCCCAGCGCCCGCGCGTCGTCGGCCAGCAGGCCGCGCTCGAGCAGGGCGCGCGTCCAGGTCACCAGGCTCGTCCCCATGCTGTGGATGGTGCGCTCGAAGTCCTCGTCGTCGAGCAATGCGTGCGCCGGATAGGCGATCGGCTCGCACAGGCCGCCCAGCTCGTCGTGGCCCTCGCCGAAGAGGCGAGCCGCCGCGGCGGCGAGCTG
>CAZGUU010000243.1:2699-8228 GCA_964529315.1 uncultured Enterobacteriaceae bacterium | reverse complement strand
CGCGCGCCGCTCGGGGCGGACCTGGCGCCGGTCTACCGCTGGCTGCGCGAGCAGCCGCGCGAGGGCGGCGTGCTCGAGGTGCCGGGCGCCGCGGCGGAGGAGGATCTGGCCGGCCTAGTCCGCGAGTCGCGCTACATGATCGCCTCGACGACCCACTGGCAGTCGTTGGTGAACGGCTACACCGCCTATCCCCCGGCATGGGGTGAGCTCGCCAAGTCGCTGGCCCGCCGCCTGCCCGAGCGCGACGCGCTGCAGACGCTGGTCGACCTCGTGCCGCTGCGCTGGGTGATCGTGCACGGCGACGCGCTGCTGCCCGAGCAGCGGGCGGAGTGGGAGGCGAGCGCGGCTGCGGCCGGGCTGCGCGAGACCCGGCGCTGGGGCGGTGACGTGGTCTACGCCGTGGCGCTCGAGCCGAGCCGGGACTGGCGGGCCGCGGTGAATGCGGGGCCGGCCGACGTGACGCTCGAGGGGACGCCCACGCGGCTGCTCGGTGCGGGGTGCCGGCGCGGCCGCCTCGAGGTGGCGATCCCCGCCGAGCTGCGGCTGGGCCTCGGGGTGACGGCCATCCCGGCGCGGGTCGAGAATCAGGGGGATTGCCGCTGGCCAGCGCTCGCGGTGCACCCGGCAGGGCTGGTCGTGCTGAGCGCGCAGTGGCTGGCCGTGCCTGGTGCGCGGGGCTCGGCGGAGCGCCGACTGCCCCCGCCGATCCGCACCCGTTTGCCGCGCGACCTCGAGGCGGGGACGAGCGTGGACGTCGGCGTGCTGGTCCTCTCTCCACCCGGCCCGGGGGACTATCTGCTACGACTCACGCTCGCCCAGGAGGGCTCGTCGGCGCCGATCGACGTGGCGCAGGGGTCGGTCCGAGTCGTCGGAGCAGACCGGTGAGCGCGGGTGGGGCAGGGGGCCGCAGCTCGGGCGAGCGGCGGGCCGCCGCTCGATGGCGCTGCTGGTTGGCTGCGGCTGGCTACGTAGCGGTCTTCGTCGCCGTCTTCTGGAGTTGGCTGCGAGCCGCCGATTCGTCGTTCGCGACCGGCAACCACCCGCTTGACTCGCGCATCATCGCCTGGGTCCAGGCTTGGCTCGCGCGAACCCTGCCGGTCGCGCCGGGGCGGATCTTCGATGCACCGATCCACTACCCTGCGCCCGACCAGCTCACCGGGGCCGAGAGCTTCCTTTCGAGCCAGGTCGTCTTCGCACCTCTCTACTGGATTTCGGGGAACGCGGTCCTGGCGACCAGCCTGGTCGCGATGCTCTCTTACCCGCTGGCGGCGTTCGCCATGGAGCGCCTGCTGGCCGCTCTCGGCATCGGTGCGGCGGCGGCATGGGTGGCGGGCCTGGCCTTCGCCCTGGGCCCGCTGCGCGTGCCGGCATCCGTCCAGGTCCTGCAATACCTGAATCTGTACCTGCCGCTCGTGGCGCTGGCGATCGAGGCGGCGCGACGGACCCCCGACCTGCGCCGTGCCGTGGCCTTCGCAGCCGTGCTGGCGATGGCCGCGTTCAGCTCCTTCTACACCGCCCTGCTGATCGCGATCGTCGGCGCCGGGTGGACGTGCCTCGTGCTCCTTCGCCGGGGCGCGGGGAGGCTGGCCTGTGTCCTGGCTCTGGGCGTGCCGGCTTGCCTGGTGCTGGTGGCTCTGTGGGGGTTCTCGCGGCCGTACGCGGCGAGACGGGCGGGGATCGATGCGCTGCGCCGCGAGATCCGCGCGCACAGTGCGCGGCCGGAGGTGCAGGCCGCCGGCGCTCCCGGAGAGCGGCGCGCGGGCGCGCTCGAGACGGCTTCGCCGCCCGCTGGGGCCGAGCCGCGCCAGGAGAAGCCCTGGGCGAGCATCACGCCGGGAAGCCAGTGGGCGCTGTTCTGGGACGGAGACCCTCGCTGGCTGGTCGCCGTCGCCGTCGCCGGCAGCGTCGCGCTGCTGCGCGCTTCACCGCCCGTGCGTCGCACGGCCACCGCCGGGCTGTGCTTCGTCGCCATCGGTGCGGGCGCGACCCTGGGTATCGTTCGCTTTGGCCTGCCTGCCCCAGTCGCCGCCGTGCTGGCATTCTTCCGCTTCTTCTGGCGACTCCAGGTGATCACGGGCTTCGGCGTCGCTCTGCTCGTGGCGGCGGCGCTCGATGCCGTACGCTCGGTCCTCGGATGGCGATTGCAAGGGGCCGTCTGCGTCGCGGTCGGCGTTGCGGTCGTCGCGGCCCAAGGGCGAGGGCTCGTGGCGCAGCGACTCGATCGCGTGGCCGCCATGGGGGAGCATCTCGCCGTGTACCGGATGGTCGGGCAGATCGCTGCGGCCGAGGGAGGGGGGGCGCTGCTCGAGCTGCCCGAGACTCGGCGGCCCAAGTCGTCGCTGGTTCCGGACGCGATGATCGGCAACACTATCCATGGCCTGCCGCTGATCACCGGGTACTCGGCCTTCCCGCCCTTTCACGCGCTGCTCGTCGAGCCGCTGCTGCGCAGGCTTCCGGCGCGCGACGCCCTGGCGGAGCTCGTCGATCTCACGGGCGTGCGCTGGATCCTGCTGCGACCGATCGCCGACTGGCAGAGCCCCGGCGAGCGCGAACGCTTCGCGGCCGAGCTCGCCGCCGCGGCGGGAGCTCCGGCCCGCGAGCTGGATGGCTTCGTTTTGCAAGAAGTGGAGCTGTCTCCTGCGCGGCCAGGGTGGCTCGAGGCGCTTCGCGCCGGGCCACGGCCCGGCCGAAGCCCGCTCGGTGCGGCTCTGGCGCAGATACCGCAGAGCGCGCTGCTCGCCGAGATCACCGTGGAGCCACCTGGCGCAGCCCTGGCGGGACGAAGGGGTCTGTGGCTGCCGGTGCTGCTGCGCAACCTCGGATCAGCCACCTGGCCGGGTGGCCTGACGCGGCCCGGAGCCGCTGCGGGCGAGGTGTTGCTCGACGTGAGGTGGGCTCGCGGTGGCGCCGTGGCTGCGTCGAGCGCGCCAGCGCTGCCGGAGCCGCTCGAGGTCGGGCTGCGCCGCGACGTATCGTCCGGCGATCTCCTGCGACAGGACGTCCTGCTCGTCACGCCGGACGAGCCCGGCAGCTACACGATCGAGATCCGCATGCGACAGCGCGGCGGGGCCCGCTTCGAGCGAGGCCTCGAGGCGTCGGGCGGGGTTGCGGTCGAGGTCCTACCGGCGACGTAGGCCGCCTCCGCGGCACACCTCGGCCATCCCGCGGTACCTCGCACGCGGCGCGCGGTCGAGGGGGGCCTCATCCACCGGCAGCCGGTGCCGGGTCGCGAACCGTGTAGATGCGGATCAGCGGGCCGGGCCGCAGCACCGCGGCGAGGTCCGTGAACGGCGCGTAGTAGGCGTCGGCGGCTTCGAACCAACCGCCGGGCGTGGCTCCGGCGTAAGGGGAGAACTCCGCCTCGAGGTGCAGCCGGGGACGCAGGCGCTCGAGGTCCGCTGCCGGGAAGCGCGAGAAGGGGAGCTGGTGCTCGTGGGTCAGGACGAAGCGCGCCTGGCCCAGCTCCTGCTCGCCGCGCTGGTCGCGCGGCTTCACCCCGGGCGGCATGATCGGCTGCCCGTAGCGCAGGATGGCGCTGCCCAGCACGGCCACCTCGTCGCCGGGGCGGGCGTGCTGGGCGAGCCACTGGGAGGCCAGCACGCGCGTGTCGGTGCGGGAGAGGATCCGGTCGTGGGCGATCGACGAGGCCAGCGGCTCGGCGATCACGGCGAGAGTGAGCAGCGCCAGCACGAGGTGGGCCCGCGGCGCGGCCAGGCGCGCGGTGGCGCGGTCGAGCAGGCTCGCCACGAGGAGGCAGAGGAGCGGCAGGATCGGCGTCAAGTAGCGGACGTGGTGCACCGGCGAGGCGCCGTTGACCGCGAACCAGAGCAGCGCGAAGAGCGAGGCCAGAGCCAGCAGCGCATCGCGCGAGCGCAGGCCGAAGACCACCGCCGGTGCGGCGAGCAGGGTGAAGAGCAGGCCGGTGCCGTGTCGCAGCGACATGGTCACGTGGTAGGCCAGGGCGCGCTCCTGCTTGGCGCCACCGCTCGGTGCGAAGACCGTGTCGATCGCCGGGCTCATCTGATTCCAGACGAAGCTCCAGTCGAGGACCATGTAGGGACCCGTGGCGAGGAAGACCGCGACGGCCACCAGTCCGCCCAGGACCACGGCCGAGCCCGGCACCAGCCGGCGCACCCCGCGTGCCGCCGAGCCCATGACGCCCGCCGCGTAGAGCGGGACGAGCAGCAGGATGCCCGGCTGCTTCATCCCCGTGGCCACGCCGATCCAGGCGCCGGCGATCGCGGCGCGCCGGGCCGTGGGCTGCTCGGCGAAGCGTGCGCAGGCGGCCAGGGCCGGGAGGATGGCCAGGGTGAGCAGCGCCTCGGCCTTCAACGCATGGCTGTCGCGCACGTGCAGGTAGCTCGTGGCGAGCAGCGCCGCGGCAACCAGGCCCACGGCCTCGCCCCGGCGGCGCCGGCCGATCGCCCAGACGAGGAGCACGGTCGCGCAGCCGGCCAGAGCCGAGAGCGTGCGTCCGATCCACAGCAGGCCGCCGCCCGTGCCGCCGGGAAGAGCCTGGAGGTCCTTGAGCAGGACGGTCTGATATGGCGGAGTCGGAACGAGCCAGCGACGGATCGCCAGGCCGGCCGCGCCCCACAGCCAAACGAGGTAGAGGTAGAGGCCGGGGTAGACGTGGTACTTGGGGTTCAGGTCGCCGCGGGCGAAGCGGAAGGTGGGCTCGAGGATCTCCTTCTCGTCGGGGCGGGCGAGCGGGTGGGGCAGGCCGAAGTCCAGCGCCCAGAACCGCAGCCCGGCGGCGACGGCGAGGATCAGGAGCAGCAAGAAGAGGGACAGCGTGCCCGCGGCACGCCGGGGGACCGGCATGGCCTGCGACGCTAACCGGAAGGTGTGGGGTGAGCAAACGAGGACGCTTCTGGCTCGAGGCCGGTCTGGTGCTCGGGGCCTTCATCGTGCTGGCGCTGGTCGCCTTCCGTCCGCTGTTCTTCCGCTGGGGGGCGCTGCCCACCTACGCGCAGGGCAGCACCCCGGCGATGGCCCTGGCCGACCGCAACCTGAACGTGTGGATCATCGCCTGGGTGGCGCATGCGCTGGTGACGGACCCGGCCCGGCTGTTCGACGGCAACATCCTCTTCCCGGCGCCGGACACGCTGGCCGGATCGGAGCACATGCTCGCGCACGTGCCCTTCACGGTCCCGATGTACCTGCTGTCGGGCAGCTCGGCCTACGTGCTCAAGGCGATGATGCTCGAGAGCGTCGTGCTCACGGCGTTCGCCGCCTATCTCCTGATCCGTCACCACACCGGTGACGGCGCCGCCGGTCTGGCAGCGGGCGCGCTGCTCACCCTGAGCCCCTGGCGCTACGAGCCGCGCGGCATGATCGGCGGCGTCGCCGCGGAGCCGCAGTACCTGGGCTTCCAGTTCCTGCCCCTGGCCCTGCTGGGGCTCGCCCTGTTCGTCGAGCGCGGCCGTGTGGCGGCCTGGCTGGGCTTCGCCGTGGCCATGGCGCTGCAGGCGTTGGCGAGCTTCTACCTGGGCTACCTGAGCTTTGCGACGGTGCCCGTGTACGCCG
>CAZGUU010000243.1:0-2689 GCA_964529315.1 uncultured Enterobacteriaceae bacterium | reverse complement strand
CGCGCGAGATCGACTGGGGCCGCGGCGTAGCGCTGGTCGCGGCGCTCGGCGTGGCGGCGCTGCTGGTCTTGCCGACGGCGCTGCCCTACCTGCGCCTGCGCCGCACCGGCGTGGTGCCCTCGTACGGCCTGGAGGTGGTCGCCACGCTGTCGGCGGCGCCGTGGACGTTCTTCACCCCTTCGGGGCTCGCCCTGCTCGGGCCGCTGGCGGCCGTGCCCGGCAGCGCCTTTGCGCTCTGGCGCCTGGGCGGCTGGGCAACGGGACGGGGCAGGCCGCTCGGCGCCGGCGAGCGCGCCGCCTGGGCGCTGCTCGGTGCGGGCTTCGTCCTGGGCTGGGGGCCGTACCAGGAGATCCCCGGCGGCTGGCGTCTGCCGCTGCCCTTCTACCTGCTGTGGAAGCTGGTTCCGGGTTTTTCGGCGATGCGTGGCGCGGGGCGGTTTGTGGTCATCCTGTCGCTCGGCTTCTCGCTCGCAACGGGCTATGCCCTGGCCGCGGCCCGGGGATGGCTCGGGCGGGCGCGGTGGCCCGTGGCGGTCGGCGTGCTCCTCGCCGCCGTCGCGTGGGCGTCTTGGGAGCCGGTTCGAGCAGAGCCGGGCGGCGTCGGTGCCGACGCGCCACCCGCCTATCGCTGGCTGGCCCAGCGACCACCCCGCGAGCCGGTTCTCGAACTGCCGGCCAAGGCGGGCGAGGACGATCTCTGGGGCTTGCTGACCGACTCGAAGTACATGCTCGGCAGCACCGTCCACTGGCAGCCATTGCTCAACGGATACACGGCCTACGAGCCGCCGTCGCGCTATGTGCTCTCGGCGCTGGCCAACCGGCTGCCGGCCCGGGGCGCCCTCGATCGGCTGGTCGCGCTGGTCGACCTGCGCTGGATCGTCGTGCACCGCAAGCTGCTCGACCCGGTGCAGCGCGCCGCCTTCGACCGCGAGACTCCCGGCCTGGTAGAGGTCGCGCGCTGGGACGACGACGTGCTCTACGAGGTCGTGACGCCACGCAGCTTCGACTGGCGCCGCCGCCTGCTCGAGCCGCCTGGGCCGACCTCGCTCGAGGGCAACCCGCGCGCTCCCCTGCCCGCCGAATGCCGGCGCGCCGCACTCGAGATCGACGCGCCGCGCGAGCTGCACCACCGCTACCGCAAGGCCCGGCTCGAGACGCGCATCACCAACCTCGGGAGCTGCCGCTGGCCGGGGCTCGGCGTGGGAAACGACGGCCTGGTGATGCTCGAGTACGAGTGGCTGGCGGGCGATCAGGTGGTGGTCACCGGCTCCCCGGGCCGGCTCACCCGCGACGTGGCGCCGGGGGCCACGGTCGACGAGCCGCTCTTCGTCTTGACGCCGCTGGGTCCGGGCGTGCACCGCTTGCGCGTGACTCTGCGTCAGCAGGGAGAGGCCGAGCCGCTGGCGGTCGCCGAGCGCGACGTCGAGGTCATCCCGGCGCGCCGCTGACGGCCGGCGGCTGGCCGAGGAGCCGCGGTGCGATCGCGTCGGCGGCGATCGCGTGGCCCGCGTCGCTGGGGTGCATGATGTCGGCGAACAGCCGGGTGCCGGCGGGGGAGGCGGCGAAGGCGGGTGCCAGGTCGATGCACTCGAGGCCCTGCTCGGCGCAAAGCTCGAGCAGGCGGCGCTGCGGCGTCCAGTCGGGTGCGGCGGCCCCGATCTGGTCGCCGTCGGGGAATAGCGCGAACACCAGGCGGATGCCGTGCTCGCGGGTGCGGCGCGCGAGATCCGCCCAGGCGGCGCGCATCTCGCCCCAGAGCGGCTCGGTCGGCTCCCGGTAGAAGCGCTTGCGCAGGTTCGAGACGTAGGTGTCGAAGCGGTCCCACATGCCCGGACCCGGGGGAGCCTCTGCGGCAGGCGCGCGGCCCTGGGCCGGTCCCGGGACTGCCTCCCGCTTCTGCCCCTCTCCCTGTCCCTGTCCGGTGGCTCCCCCGAGCTGCACGCGCGGGTCGCCGCCCAGGGCGAGAGCCGCCCAGCGCAGGGCCAGGTAGAGCTCGGACCAGTGTGCCGGCGAGAGCGGCGAGACGCGGTCGTCGGCGGTCGACAGGACACCCAGGCCGTTCACGTGCGGGGTGGCGTCGAAATCGTTGAGATTGACGGCGACGACCACGGTGCGGGGGGCGAGCGCCAGGCCGTGCTCGCGCAGCCATGCAGCCTCGCTGACCGCGTTGTAGCCGGGCACGCCGCCGTTGAGCACCTCGAAGCGGCCTGGTGCGGCGGCATCCAGGCGGCCCTGGAGCCGGCGGGGAAAAGTATTCTCGACGTCCTGCAGCCAGCCGAAGGCGACCGAGTCGCCGACCACCAGAACGCGCTCCGTGCCCGGAGCCGGACGCGGCTCGACGCCCGGGCGATCGCGCATGCCGAGCTCGTTCACCACGACGCGCGAGCCGCGCACCTCGACGGTCACGCCGGGGCGCAGCCGGTAGGGCAGGTCGGCCACGCCCGTGCCGACGTAGAGCCGGCGAGGGAAGGGATTGATCCGGTCGACCACCCCGGTCGAGCGTGCGGCGATCTCTCCGAGGACCAGGAAGATCCCCAGCGCCAGGGCGAGCCGCGGCGCGAGCGCGGCGGCTCGCCGCACCAGGCTTGCGCGCGTTGCCGGCGCCGCAGGCCCGTCGTGGGGCGCAGGCGTCGCGCGGGTCGCGACCCTGGAGGATCAGCGGCAGGCTGGCGGCCTGGATCGGCGTCAT
>CAZGUU010000242.1:0-8235 GCA_964529315.1 uncultured Enterobacteriaceae bacterium | reverse complement strand
CGCGCAGCACGCGCGGCGCACGCAGGGCGAGAAACGCGATGCGCGCCGCCTCGAAGGCGGCGAGCATCGGCGCGGCGAGGAGCAGCTCGCGCAGCGAGGCGCACTTGAGCAGCACGAGCAGCCGGTTGCGCACCATCAGCGTCTGCTCGAGCACCCGGCGCGGCTGCGCCGCGTCGGCGCGCAGCGCGTTCCGCCCGGCGCGGCCGTGCACCGCGACCAGCGAGGGGACGTACAGACAGCGCCAGCCGCGCAGATGCGCGCGCCAGGCGAGGTCCACGTCGTCGCAGTAGGCGAACAGCTTCTCGTCGAGCACCTGGCCGTCCTGCGCCACGTCCTCGAGCATCGCGCGGCGCAAGAGCGCCACGGCGCCCGTGCAGCCGAAGACCTCCTCCTCCTCGAGGTAGCGACCCGCAGACGGCTCGCCGACGCCGCGGTCCCATGCGCGTCGCAAGCGGTCGAGGACCAGGCCAGCCGCATCGAGCCTGCCGTCGGGGAGCAGGATGCGCGGCGCGAAGATGCCGATCCTCGGCGAGCGCGACGCCGCGAGCTCGATCGCCCGCGACGCGAAGCCCGCCGGCAGGCAGGCGTCGGGATTGAGAAACAGCACGAGCGGGGCGCGCGAGTGCGCCAGCGCCAGGTTCTGCCCGCCACAGAAGCCCAGGTTGCTCGCGGCGCGAATCACCCGGCCGCGCAGGCCACGCGCGAGCCAGGCCTGCGCGCGCTCGGCCGAATCGTCGCTCGAGGCGTTGTCGACGACGATCGCCTCGACCCCGGCCCCCTGCGCGACGACGCTCTCCAGGCAGGCGTCGACCGAGGCGGCGCTGTTCCACAGGACGACCTGCACCGAGAGCAGAGGCGCCGCCTCGACCTTCACGCGACCCTCCCGGCCAGCCGCGTGCGCCGCTCGTCCACGGCCTCGGCGAATGCTTGCTCCAGGCGGCCGAGCACCACCGGCGCGTCGTAGAGCCGCAGCACCAGATCGCGCGCGCGCTGGCCGAGCGCCCGGCGGCGCTCGGGATCGCGCAGCAGGGCGACCACCGCCGCGGCGAACCGCTCCGGCTCGTCGGCGAGATCGAAGTGCACTCCATCCTCCGCGGCGATGCCCTCCATGCCGAGCCAGGTGGAGACCACCGGACGGCCGCTGGCGAAGGCCTCGAGCACCTTGCCGCGCATCCCGCCGCCCGAGCGGATCGGGTTCACGACCACGGCAGCGCGCCGGTACGCCCCGGCCAGGTCCTCGACGCGGCCGAGCACCTGGGCTCCCTGCGCGACCAGTGCCGCGCGCTCGTCGTCGGGCAGGTGCGGCCCGACGACGTCGAGTCGCACGCCGGGCAGCGCCGAACGCACCGCCGGCCACACGTGCTCGGCCAGCCAGTGGATGGCGTGGCGATTGGGATCGTGCGCGTAGTTGCCGACGAACAGCAACGAAGCGTCGGCGGGCTCCTGCTGCGGCGGGGAGAAGCTCGCGGCCCGGACGACGTGCGGCAGAACGTCGACCGGCCGTCCGGCCAGGCGCGCGAGCGCCGCCGCCTCGCCCGGGTTGATGGCAAAGGCGCGATCGAAGCCGCGCAGAGCCTCTCCCTCGAAGCGTCGCACGCCGGCGAGCTGGCGGGCGAGGTAGCGCTGATAGATCGACCGGCTGTGCGCGGGCACGGCGCGCAGCCGGTCGATCATCACCGACATCGTCTCCTGCTCGGCGAGCACGCGCGCCGGGCGCGGGCCGAGGCCCTCGAGCAGAGGAGCGAGGTAGGCGAACTCGACGTGCACCACGTCGAGCCCGCCCTGCGCGTCGAGCTCGCACAGCGCCGCCTCGAGCGCGGGGTTGCGGTTGTAGCCGACGAAGTAGGGGTGCGCGCCGAGCGCCCAGGAGAGCTTGCGGGTCGTGCTGGCGCGCGGGCGCTCGAGCACCCGCTGCTCGACCCCCAATCGGGCCAGCTCGGCGATCGCCTCGCGGTCGGCGCGCTGGTCCCCCGATGCGTGCGTCAGGACGCGCAGCTCGTGTCGCCCCGCGAGGTGCTCCACCAGGAGCCAGATGCGCGTCGTGCCGCCCACGGCGCGGCTCGACACCGGGTAGGGATGGACGATGGCGATCCTCATGCGTTGACCTCCCCCATCGCGCCGGCCTCGACGCGCGGCGCGAGCAGCACCCGCGCCACGTCGTCGAGCTCGGTGCGTGCGAACAGACGCTCGGCGAGCAACGCGGCAGCCAGCCACGCGAGCCCAGCGGCCGCGGCCGCGAGCGCCCAGCCCTGCGGGGCGAGCAACACCAACCCGACGGGGCCGGCCACGGCGCTCGCCCCGACCAGGCGCGCGGGTGCGACCTCGAGCCGAGCGATCCGCCGATGGAAGAGCCACCCCGAGGCGAGCGCGACCAGGGTCGAGGAGATCAGCACCGCGATCGGCGCGCCGGGCACGCCGATCGCCGATACCAGCGCGAGCGTCAGGCCGACGTGCACCGCGGTGCCGACCAGGGCCACGCCGAGCACCGCCGCCTGCTGCCCGCCCGCCTGCAGGGCCTGGCCGAGCGCCGCGTTCACCGCGTGGACCGGCAGCGATGCCGCGAGCAGCGCGAGCGCAGGCGCGGCGCCCAGGTAGCCCGCCCCGTAGATCAGCCCGATCAGCGGGCGCGCCGCGACGATCAGCACCAGGGAGACCGGAACCAGCGCGCTCGCCAGGAGCTTCGCGGTGAGCACCGTGGCCCGGGCGAATCCGTCGGACTCCCGCTGGAAGGAAGCCGCAAGCCGCGGGTACACGGCCGACATCGCGCTGTCCGGGAGCAGCAGCGCGACCGTGTAGAGCGTGAGCGCCGCACCGTAGAGCCCGGTGTCGTGCTCGTCGCGCAGCGCTCCGATCACCAGGACGTCGACGCGGAAGAACACCATCGCGGTGACCATCAGCGCGCCAAACGGCGGCAGGGCCCGCGCCATCGGCCAGGCCCCGCGCAGGTCGGGCCGCCACGTACCGCGGCAGCCGCGCCGCGCCATCAAGACCTGTCCGGTGGCCAGGCCCGCCAGGCGCGCGGCCGAAATCCCGGCGCACAGCGCGACCAGGCCTCCGTCCCAGGCGAAAGCCGCCGCCGCGAGCGACAGCTTGACGGCGTTTTCGACCAGCGCGATCACGGTCACGGCGTGGTGCTCGTGGCGCGCGACGAAGTACGCCTCCTGCACGGCGATCCACGCCGAGGGCAGGAGCGAAGGCGCGAGCAGCAGGGCCGCCTGCGCGGCCCTCGGATCGGCAGCGCCACGCGCCCAGGCGACGAACCCGAGCGTCGCCAGCAGGCCGGTGGCGAGCCCGACGTTGCGCGCGTCACGCACCAGGGCGAGCGAGTCGCCGGGGCGGGCCGCGATCTCGCGAGTGACCAGCAGGGGCATTCCTGCGCCCGCCACCGCCTGGAAGATCATCAGCAGCGAGAGCAGGTACACGTACGCGCCCAGCGAGTCGGCACCGAGCAGGCGCGCGACGGCGACGTTGATCGCGAAGGAGAACACCGGCGGCGCCAAGCGGGCGGCGAGCATCGCCAGCGCGTTGCCGAGCAGCGCACCCATCAGGAGCTCCTCGCCGCTTCAGGCGCGGCGACCTCCGCCTCGATCGCCAGTCGCTCGGCGAGCCCGGCCCGCTCGAGCCCGCGCACCAGCGGCAGCAGCGCCACGCGCGACGCCTCGGTCGCCCAGCGCCTCACACCTTTGGGCGGACGCCAGCCGCTGGGGTCCTCGGGCGGGACCGGACCGGCCGGCGCCCCGTGCGCTCGGTCGGGCAACGCCAGGTGCGGCAGCCAGCGCAGCGTGCGCAGGGCGGCGCGCAGGCACCACAGCGGCTCCCAGAGCGTCTGGATGCGCAGCACGCGGAAGCCGGCGGCGCGCAGGCACGCGCACAGGGTCTGCGGCTCGAAGTGGTGGACGTGCTGCTCGGGGCGCAAGTCGTGCCAGCGCGCCCCCTCGGCACGCGAGGCGAGCGAGGCGAAGTTCGGCACCTCGACCAGGAGACGGCGGCCGACGCGCGGCCGCAGGGCGTCGCGTAGGAAGGCGACCGGCTCGTGGACGTGCTCGAGGACGTGGTGCAGCGTCACCAGGTCGAAGCGCTCGCCGGACGCCAGATCGTCGAGCGAGGCGTGGACCGGCACGCCCAGCCGCTGCTCGGCGTGCCGTCGGGCGAACTCGGCGATCTCCACACCGCACACCTGCCAGCCCCGCGCCTGGGCGACCGCCAGGAAGCTGCCCGTGGCGCAGCCGACGTCGAGCACCCGGCCGCGCAATCCCTCGGCCTCCAGCCGCTCGAGCTCGCGACCGAAGCGCGCCTGGTCCGAGGCGCGAGCGAAGACCGAGTCGAAGTCGTAGCCGCTCGACCGGTGATCGACGAAGTACGACTCGTCGTAGAGGAAGCGCGGGTCGCTGCCGGTGCGCACCAGGCCGCAGGCGGGGCAGCGCAGCAGGAGCCCACCGTAGAGCGGCGTTGAGCTGCGGTGCGCGCACGGCTCGCCAGCCTCGGAGCTCCCCGCAGATCGCAACGCGGGCGCGTCGGCTCGAGCGACGGCGATCTCGGCGACCGTCATCCGCCCACCCCCGTCCCGGCAGGCGCCGACATCGCGCCCGGTGGAGCCGCGGCCATGACCGGCCCAGCCCCGCGGGGCGCGCGAGCGAGCGCGCCCGCAGCGACGGCGCCGGGGACTCCTGCGCGCAGCACGCCGAACAGCAGGCCGATCAGCGCCCAGACGAAGGTGCGCAGTGGCTCGAGGCGCAAGCTGAAGTCGGCGAGCTGCGAGACCAGCAGGCCGCACAGGCCGGCCGCGATCGCGGCAACCGTCCAGGCGAGCGCCGGCTCCGCGGTGCGCGCCAGACCGCGCACCGCGGCCGAGAGCACGATCGCGAACAGTGCGACCAGCAGAGCCAGCGCGGGCAAGCCCGCCTCGGCCGCTTCGAGCAGGTAGAGATTATGCACTGGCGCGGGGAAGTACGCCATGACGTTCTTCGGGTCGTAGGGCTCCATGCTCTCGACGAAGGCGTTCACACCGTGGCCCAGCAGAGGCCGGGCCACGACCATGCGCAGGGCGATGCGGTTCAAGTCGAGGCGCACGTCGAGGTTGCCGGCTTCGCTGGCGGTGAGGCGCTCGTAGACCCGCGGCCCGAAAGCCGCCGTGGCCAGCAGCAGCGCGACGCCGGCCGCCTGGAGCACCCGCCGCAGAGCGCGACGGTCGAGCAGGCCTCGGCGCACGGCGAGCCCCAGCAAGACCCCGCCGGCGACCAGCGATGCGAGCCACGCGCCACGCGAAAGGGTGAGCGCCAGGCCGACCAGCCCCGAGGCCAGAGCCAGGCCGAGCAGGCAGCGCAGCCAGCGCGATCGGCCCGCGAGAAGCCCCCCGCCGAGCAGCGGCAGCGACAAGAACAGGAAGTCGGCGTAGACGATCGGGTGAACGAAGAGGCCAGAGGGCCGCAGCCGGTCGACCCCGGTGGCGAGCGCTTCGCTCATCACCTTCTCCGGTCCGCCGAAGACCCCGGCACCGATCGGCCGGCCGGTGACCACCTGCAGCAGGGCGAATGCGCTGTGCAGCACGACCTGCACGGCAAGCACCGCCAAGACGGGCTCGAGGAAGCGGCGCTGGAAGGTCGCGGCGATCAACCAGGCGATCGCCAGGCCGTGCAGGATCGCGCACAGCTCGAGCAGCGCGAGGTCGCGACGCGAGGAGCCGGCGGCCGAGACGGCGTACTGCAGCGCGATCAGGGAGAGGCAGGCGACCAACGCAGCGGGCAGCGCACGGCGGCCGCGCCCGAGCCACCACGCCACGGCAGCCAGCGCCGCCAGGGGCAGCGCCGCCAGATCCACGACTGCCAGCCGCACTCCCGGCCAGCCGCCGACGTGCGGCCGGTAGCCGAAGTACTTGTCGACCGGAATCGTGACCAGCAGGAAGAGCAGCACGAAGAGCACCGCCCCGGTGCGGTGTGCCGCCAGCGCCAGCAGGCAGGCCAGCCCGACGACGGCCGCCAGGCCCCCCAGCGCGAGCAGCACGGCGCGCACCTCACCGAAGGCGAGTGGCCCGATGGCCAGTGCGACGGCGAGTGCGCCAGCGACCAGGGCGAGCGTGGAGGTCTGCGACGCCTCGCTGCTCCGCGCTCCCTGCCAGGTCGGCTCGGCTGCATCCATGATGATCGCAAGGGGCAAAGGCCCCGATCCACCCGCGTGCGAGGGCCGCCGCTCGAAGACCCGGCGCGTGCGCACCTCGGCCCTCGGGCAGGCGCCCCGCCTGCACTCTCTATCGACAGACCGGCGGCGGTGGTTGAGGTCGCGCCAGCCGAGCGCTCAGCGCCGCGCCTGGAGCAGCTCGACGATCCGGCTGGCGGCCGCGGCTTCCGCCGGCTGGGCGGCTCCTCCCGCGGAGGCCTGCTCCTCCGAGGTCGTGCGCTGCCCGGCCAGAGCGAACGACTCCTGGCCGGCCGCGACCGCCAGGCACTCGCCCGCCAGCCCGACCTCGACCACATAGGTCACGCCGGCGATGCCGCCCGTCGCACTTCGATCGAACAGGTGCAGCAGGCAGCTCGTCGGCCCGGGGTCGAGCATGCCGAACTCGTACGGGGGCGCGCCGGCCGGCCCGAGACCGGCATAGTAGGTCAGCGTCACGGCGGCCACCGTCTCGTCGAGCCCGAGGAGCAGGGGCCGGCCGAGCTGCCAGTAGATGTCCTGCAGGTCGTAGGTAAGCACCACCGGCGTCTGCGCCGCATAGGCGAAGCGCCAGGAGCCGCGCAGAGCCTGGAGACCCGAAACGGGCACGGGGGTCGGCTGTGGGCCGACCGGCGGCTGGAAGAAGGACAGCGGCAGGTGCGAGACGTAGGCGAAGCCCCACTGCGCAGCGTCGCACGGCGAGCTGTTGCACGGCGGGGCCGTCTCGCAGGACAGCTCGACGTCGGTGCGCCTGCGGGTCGGCTTGGGCGTGCAATAGAGGAAGTCGGTGCCGCTCTCTCCGACCACGCTGCCGATCACGCCGTCGTCGGCCGAGTCCAGAGCGATCGCCCACTGCGCCCCGCCGATCACCTTGGTGACCAGCGTGTGCCGTCCGTCCGGGGTCACCTGCATGGTGCGCTCGGCCCACGCCGCGCTCGCGCACAGGCCCACCACCATCACCGCACCCAGCGATCCCGCGAGCCGCATTTTCACCTCGCCTCGCAGCAAGCCTGGCCCCGTGCCGAGCGAGCACTGCGAAGATCTCTCTCCTTCCATTCGGGCCGCGCACCGCCCAACTTGAGGCTCGCCGCCGCAGGATCCCGGCACTCGGCGGGCCCGGCGAGCCAGACCGGCCGAGCCAGGCAGGCCGAGCTGGCCAGTCCAGGCGAAGCCGGACCGACCAGGGCGGCCCAGGCTCGCCTGCGCCCTCTGCATGGCGCGTCCTTCCGATGCCAGAGCGGGCTCGATGGCGGATGCGCGAGAGCCGGGGACGGCCGAGAGCTCACCCAGGGCGCCGCGCCCGCCCCAGCGGGACGCGCCTCAGGCGAGCTTGCCGAGGTCCGCCGCCGCGTCCGGCCGAGGCTCGCGCTCGGCGCGATCGATCGCCTCGAGCGCGGCATCGGAGTCGGGCACGACGGTGATCAGCGCGCGGTAATCGGGCTTGACCAGCGCATCGGCCACCTGGCGGTCGATCTGTGCCAGGAGCGGGCTCCAGAAGCCCTCGTGGTTCACCAGCACGAGCGGCTTGGCGTGCATCCCGAGCTGGCGCTCGACGAGGATCTCGGAGAGCTCCTCGAGCGTGCCGAAGCCGCCCGGCAGGACGACGTAAGCGTCACCGCGGTGCGCCAGCCCGGCCTTGCGCGAGCGCATGTCGCCGACGGTGGTGAGCTCGTGCAGGCTGGCGTGCGCGACGCGGGCGAAGGTGTCTAGGATCACCCCCTCCACCCGGCCTCCAGCCTCGAGCGCCGCGTCGGCGAGCGCACCCATCAGGCCGATGCGCGCCCCGCCGTAGACCAGCACCCAGCCGCGGCCGGCGATGCCCGCGCCGAGCGCGCGGGCCAGGTGGAGCAGCGGCTCGGGCGCCCGCGTCGCCGAGCCGGCGTAAACCGTGACCGAGCGGACCGTGCGGCCTGCGAGCGCATCGACCGGCTTCGCCATCGCACGACCTATCCTAGCCGATCGCTCGCCCGGCGGCACCCGTCGACGGCACGCTCGGCGGCCCGCTCGCCGGAGGAGCCTGTACCGGCTCGCGGTCGGGCCCCTGCGCCCTGGCAGCGCCGCGCGGCCCGGCACGGCGAACACCTG
>CAZGUU010000241.1:0-8243 GCA_964529315.1 uncultured Enterobacteriaceae bacterium | reverse complement strand
CCGTGCCCAGGGTGCGGCGCCGGAGGCCAGGGCCGGGTTCGTGCCGCTCCAACGTCTCGGCTCGTGGCCGTCGAGCGCGTCACTGCGCGGACGGCCGATCCAGCCACAGATCCACCTGGTCCGCACGCGTCCGGTCGATCACCTCGAAGACTCGCTCCGGCGATCGCCCGCAGTCGATCGCATCTCCCGATCGCGTCAGCACGGTGAGCGCGTAGCCCTCGCGCAGGAAGAGCCCCAGGTAGTCCTCGGGCTCGACCCTGCTGAACGTCCTCAGGGTTCCGGGATTGAGCTCCGCGACCACCGTCGGATGAAAGCGCTCGACCACCCCCTGGGCGCCTCTCATGGCGAGATGGTCGTGGCCGTCGACGTCGCACTTGATCACGTCGACGCGCGGCTCACGGGAGAGCACGTCGTCCAACCGCACCGAGTAGACCACCGAGCTGCCGCTCAGGTACTTCAGATCGTCCGGCTCGATCCGCTTGGTGGACGCGATCGACACGATCTTCATCAAGGAGACCAGGCCCTCCTCGTCCGATGCCGCAAACGGCAGAATCCGGACCTGCGGGCACTCGTTGAGCATCTTGTTCAACACCAGGGCTCTCAGGTTGTCCGGATTGGGCTCGATCGCGATCACGCGCCCCGACGGCCCGACGACCTTCGCGGCCGATACCGAGTAGAACCCGACGTTCGCCCCGATGTCGACGAAGGTCGCCCCTTCCCGCAGCCGCGCCCGCAGGCGGGAGTGAACGTGCGGCTCGTAAGCACCCGTCGCGAGCAGCTCTCTGGCGACCACTGGATCGGACTCGATGACGTAGAGCGGGAAGTCCTGGGTCTGCACCAGCTTCAGGTCCGTATTCGCATCCGCCCGGTAGAGGCGTCGCTCGATCCACTCGGGGCAGCCGACGAAGTAGCTGACGAGATTCCGCACCGAGATGCCCTTGGAGACCTGGTCGGCGTAGGCTCCATGGCCGACGGGATCGGGGTTGCGGAGCAGCAGCAGGCGGTAGCACGACTCGACGTCCGCCAGAGTGGCCTGCTCCTCTGCGACGAGCCGCCCGTCGAGTGCTGGGCTACGAGGCTCGGGGCCTCGAGCGTGCCGGTTGCGTCGGAGCGCCGCGCGAAGCGCGCGAACCCTGTCGAGCATTCACCCTCCGCACACGATGAAGCTCGAGCCCGCGAAGCCCGAGCCCCCGTGGATCGGGCCTCATAGGTCCGATGCGCGTCACCCGCAAGCTCGTCGATGGGGACGTCGGGCAACCCGCCCGCCGCACCGTCGAGCGCGCTAGCGCGGGAGCTCTGCTTGGGGGGTCTGCGACACGAAGCGTGCGATTCGAGTCGCGACCTCGAGCGGCTGCTCCTCGTAGAAGAAGAGCTTCGCGTCCGCGAGCGCATCGAATCCGGCGACGTTGGGAAAACCCCGGGCCATGCGGCGCGCACGCTCGACGGGGAAGGTCGGATCGTCGGCCCCCCAGAGGAAGAGGGTCGGCATCGCGAGCTGCCGGTGCAGGGCCTCGAGCTGGTCGAGACGCGAGAATTTCATCTGCCGCAGGAAGCGCACCACACCGGCGCGCCGTGCCGCCGAGCGCAGCAGGGGCAGGACGTAGCGCTCGTGGAACTCGCCGTCGAGCCGGGTGGGGTCGTGAAAGCAGCCACCGAAGCCCATCGGCGACCGGCGAAACGCAGCCGAGCGCAGCAGCCAGCCGAGAAACGCTCCGTAGCCCGGCAGCGGCGTCAGCGCCTGGTACGTCGGAATCCAAGGCGGACGATGGAAGGGGATCTCGGTGTTGGTCAGGACGAGATGCGACACCCTGGGCGCGTCGATCAGCGCCAGCTCGCGCGCGATCCAGCCGCCCGTGTCGTTGCCGACCAGAGCGTAGGAATCGACGCCGAGCGCGGACAGCGTGGCCTGCACGGCTCGCGCCTGCCCCGGCGATGCGTAGTCCCGGTCGTCCTCGCTGGAGGATCCCCCGAGGCCGATCAGGTCCGGCGCCACGCAGGTGAAGCGATCCCGCAGGTGCGCGGCGACGCCGTCCCAGGTCTGCCCGCAGAGCGGGAACCCGTGCAGCAGAACGAGCACCGGCCCGCTGCCCTGCTTGCGCCAGTGGAGCGAAGCCCGCCCCACCCGCGTGTCTCCCTCATGGACGGCCTCTCGATCGCTCATCGCTGCATGCCAGCTCATTTGCCGAGGCGGTGCAAAGCCCAGCGGCTCGCGACCGGCGCCTCGGGCGATCGCGTGGGGAGCGGGCTGGACGAGCGGAGCGGCGTCGTGCGATTGAAGATCGCTCGACCCACCGCGCAGGCGCCCGCCTGGCCATCGCCCTGCGGACCCGGCAGAGGAGACCTCCCGTGACCGACAGAGAGCCCCGGCCCACGAGCCGGCGCGCATTGCTCAAGACGATCGGCGGCGCCGTGGGTGCCGCCGCGCTCCCCCTGGGCGCTGGCCGGGCGCAGAGCGGCGCCCCGGGCGCGGGATCGGCGAGCGAGTACGACGTCGTGGTGGTCGGTGGCGGCTTCGCCGGTGTCACGGCGGCGCGCGAGCTCGCCCACGCAGGCCTGCGCACGGTGATCCTCGAGGCGCGCAATCGCCTCGGCGGGCGGACCTTCGCCGCCCGAGTCGGTGACGAGATCCTCGAGCTCGGCGGCACGTGGATCCACCACACCCAGCCGCACGTCTTCGCCGAGGTGAGCCGCTACGGCCTCGAGATCGTCGAGACGCCGGGCGCCGTGCCCGAGCGCGTCTTCTGGCTGAGCGGGGGGAGTGCTCGGGAGGCCGGGCTCCGCGAAGTCCTGCCCTTGGTCAAAGCGGCGCTGTGCGCGAGCGGCGAGGCTCCCCCGGGCACGCCGCTGGCGACGCTCGAGGCCTCGGCCCTGATGCTCGACTCGATGAGCGACTTCCACCAGGGGGCGGCCGCGGCCTTTCCCAGGCCCTTCGACCCTTTCTTCGGCGACGCCTGGAAGGCGGCCGACGGCCTTTCCGTGAAGGATCGGCTCGACCAGATGGGCGTCTCGGGCGACCGCCGTGTGCTGCTCGAGGGCATGCTCGGCGCGAGCTGCTGCGGCGCCCTGGCGGAGTGCGGCTTCGTCGAGATGCTGCGCTGGTGGGCCCTCTCGGGCAACGACTTCCAGCGCTACAACGACACCGTCGCACGCTACAAGCTGCGTGCCGGCACTTCGGCCCTGATCGACGCGATGATCGCCGACGGCGCACCCGAGGTCCGCCTGGCCACGCCGGTGACCCAGATCGCGCAGGACGGTGGCCGGGTCGAGATCACCACCGAGCGCGGGCAAGTGCTCACCGCGCGCGCGGCGGTCGTCACGCTGCCGATGAACGTGCTCGCCAACGTCGCCTTCTCGCCCGCGCTCGATCCGGCGAAGCTCGCGGCGTCCAAGGAGCGGCACGCTGGATGCGGCGTCAAGCTCTACGCTCGGGTGCGTGGCCAGGTGCCGAGCTTCGCCGCGTTCGCACCGGAATCCGAGCCCCTGTCGATGCTCTTCACCAGCGAGATCACCGCGGACGGCGGCGTTCTGATCGCCTTCGGCACCCGCCCCGCGGCGATCGACGCGCACGACGTCGCCGCGGTGCAGAAGGCGGTGGCGCGCTTCCTGCCCGACCTCGAGGTGGTCGAGACCTTCGCCTACGACTGGCACCTCGACCCCTACTCGCTGGGCACGTGGTGCATCCTGCGGCCGGGTCAGATGACCAAGTACCTGGCCAAGCTGCGCGAGCCGCAGGGGTCGGTCTACTTCGCCAGCGGCGACTCCGCGCTCGGCTGCCGCGGCTTCATCGACGGGGCGATCGAGAGCGGCAACCGGGTCGCGCGCCAGGTCGTGGCCGAGCTCGGCGGCGCGGGCCGCGATGCCGCGGCTTCCTCCGGCGCGCGCGCGCCGGCCTCGGCGGCGGTGCAGGTTTCGGCCGCGGACCCCGCCCTGCAGCCCTGCGCCGTCTGCCACCCCAACGACGAGTCCGGCCGCTTTGGCCTGGGTCCGAACCTGCACGGCGTGGTGGGCCGCCCCGCCGCGAGCGACCCCGCGTTTGCGTACTCGCAGGCGCTGCGCGACCGGCACGTCACGTGGACCGAGCGCGAGCTCGACGCCTTCCTCGCCGACCCCGCGGCCTACGTGCCCGGCACCAAGATGCCGTTTCCCGGCATCGCGGACCCCGCCGAGCGCGCACGCGTGGTCCGCGCACTCAGAGAGCAGAGATGAGCGGCGCGGCGCCGAGCGAGCAGCGCGTCGAGCGCCGCCCGGCGTTCCCGCCTCGCCCTACCGATCGCTGAAGCGACGCGTGGTCGATGCCCAGGCGCCGCGGTCGTCCCAGACCGTGACCCGAGCCGTGTACTCGCCCGGCCCATAGGTGAAGCGCGCGACCGGATCCGGACCGTCGTGCTCCCGCCCGTCGCCCGACTCGAAGCGGAAGCGGACCAGGGCGCCGCCAGCACGATCGCTCGATCCCCGGGCGTCGAGCTCGTAGATGTCCGTCTGCCGATCGGTGCGGGTCACGGCCCCCACCACGAGGTTCACCTTCGGCGGGTCGTCGTCGCTCGCCCCGGCGGGTGCCGGCGTCGGGGCGACGCTCGGCTGTGGGCGCGGCACGGTCCCCGGAGGCGGGGTGTCGGCGCGCGCCTTGAGCTGGAAGCCCCGGAGGTTCGAGCAGCTCCACGCCTGCACGTAGTCGACCTCGAGCGGTGGGTTCTCGCCGTCGTCGAGGACGAAGCGGTGCCGGAAGTGGGACGTCTGGCCGGGTGGAGTGCCAGTGCACAGGGCCGGCACCGCCCGCACGAGGCCGCGATCCATCTTGAGGCGGAACACGACGCTCCCGCCCGGGCCCCGCCGCACGCGAAAGCGCGTCTGCGGCCGGTAGCGCCGGGTCTCGAACACCGCGTCGTCGGGCTCCGATCCGTACCGTGCCGGGATCACGAGCGGCACGACCGGCGCGTCGTCGATCGTCTTCATCAGCTCGCCCGCCGCGCCCTCGCCCACCTCCTCGAGGATGCTGAGCCAGGTCACCGTCGCCCGCGACAGGTCGATCGAGCCGTCGAACGACAGCTCGCCGCGGATGCGGTACTCGACCCCGCCCGTGCCGCCCGGCTCGCGCTGGATGCCGATGTCCGTCGCCGAGCCGTTGAACTGCTCGACGACGCGGATCGGTGCGGCGCACGCCGGCTGTGGCGGAACGAGCGACGCCGCGCCCATCGCGGCGGCAAGGGCGAACCGTCCGATTCCGCCGAACCCTCTCATCGCAAGACTCCTCTCGAGACCCGGCTTCACGGAGCTCCCGCCACGATCGCCGGGAAGCACACCTCTTCGACCCGCCCCAGGTCGAGCTGCGCCTGGCCGCCGCTCGCAGCCACGACGACCGCCTGGCGGGGCGGGTTGGTGGTGTCGGCGGTGACCGCGGCCTTGTAGCAGAGCAGGTCCGTCGCGTGGGCAGGTGCCGCCGGGTCCTGGCCGGCGAGATTCGCTGGGCGACAGAGCCGCAGCGGGCGCAGGATGTCGGCCGTGATCGCACCGTAGCGGTCGCGGATCGGCACCGCGGTGCGAGCCACGAACGGCGCCACGCTGGCCGACGTCGCCACGCGGTAGCAGGCCCGGGAGTCGGGGTCGGGCGGGCTCGAGGCGGGAGGGGTGCCGCTCGCGCTCACCACGGCAGGGAGCAGAATGCGCCCGCCGCCCAGGACGTCGAGCACATGCTCGCCGAAGGCATCGCTGACCGCCAGGCCCGTGCGTGGCGCAAACGGCACGACCTCGGCGGGCATCGCCGTCTTCGGCATCGCCAGGTGATCCTCGAGAGCCGGTGCTTCGGGGTGCCGGCCATCGTCGTCGGCCGGCGCGCACACCTCCAGCACCTTCTTCACGTCGATCGTCGTCGCGCCGAATGCGTCGACCAGCGAGACACCGCTCGGCTGGGGCAGGCCGGTCGCGCCGCGCGGGAGGATCGCGCGCCGGCAGAGCACCGGGGGATCGAGCAGGCTCGGGCAGAACGGGTCGGCGGCGGGCGGCTCGCTCGACCGGCAACCCATGCCCTCGATGCAGAAGCCCGCCCCGTCGCAGACGTCGGCGTCGCCGCAGTCGAGCGCGGCGGCCACGCAGGCGCCGCCCTGGCAGCTCTGCGTCGTGCACTCGAGGCCATCGCTGCACGGGGCGCCGTCCGCTCGGCCCGCACAGCTCGTCGCGCACAGGGTATCGTCGTGCACGCAGAGCGAGCCGAAGCAGGTGTCGCGCGTGCACGGATCGCCGTCGTCGCAGGAGGGCCCGGGCACGCAGGTGCCGGCGCCGTCGCAGCGGTCGCCCTGGGTGCAGGTCTTGCCGTCGGCGCAGGGTGTCCCGGCGGGCAAGGGGCTTCCGCCCGCGCTGCAGCCGCAGGCGCGGGCCGACTCGCGGTGGGTGCAGGCGAGCGAGGGATCGCACGCATCACGCGTGCAGGCGTCGCCGTCGTCGCAGGCGAGCGGCGGGCCGAACAGGGAGCAGGTGCCGTCCCGGCAGGCGTCGTGCGTCGTGCAGGCGTCGCCGTCGTCGCAAGGCGTTGCGTCGGGCGCCGCGGCGTAGCGACACCCGAGAGCGGGATCGCAGCGGTCCTCGGTGCAGGCGTCGGCGTCGTCGCAGCTTTCGTCGTCGGGGGCGAAGACGCAGCCGGCCGCTGGGTCGCATACGCCGTCCGTGGTGCAGTCCACTCCGTCGGTGCAGGCGATCGCCGGGTGTGTGCAGACCCCGTCGGTGCAGCGGTCCTCGGTGCAGCGGCTGCCGTCGTCCGCGCAGGCCACACCGGAGAGCGGCGCATGGGTACAGCCGAGCGTGGCATCGCAGTCGCTGGTGCACTCGTCGCCGTCGGAGGGACAGGCCGGGTCCGCTTCGGCCGCGCAGGTCGGGCTGCAGCCGTCGCAGTGCAGGAGGTTGCCGTCGTCGCACCCCTCTCCCGCCTCGACCGTCGCGTTGCCGCAGCAGCCGCTCATCGCGAGGTCGGTGACGGTCTCGGCGACCGGCAGAACCGCCGCGCCCGGCGCGATCGACGGCCATCCCTGGCGCACGGTGAGCTGCGTGCACGAGCTCGATCCCGCGGGGAGCTGCGTGCAGGGCGTCGCCTCGATTCGAGCGTGCTCGCCGAGTGCGATCGAGTACGCCTCGACCGAGATGCGGCCGGCGGCGCCCCCCTGGGTCGTACCCGCGAGCACCGTGCCGTCGAGCCAGGCGGTGCAGTGCCTTCCGAGCACGACGGTTCCGCCCTCGGCACCCGAGAGACCCGCGACGTCGATCTTGCCGTCCATGACCAGCCGGCCCAGGCCGCCCGTGCTCACGCGACCGGCCGCAAGCCCGCCCGTAGCGCGCAGCGCCTTGCCCGCCGCGACTCTCACCCCCTGCTCGCCGTACAGGTCGATGTCGCCGCCGACTCCCTCCGCGCCGGTCGCGCTCGCCAGCACGTGGCCGCCGACGATCATCTCGCCGCCAGCGTCCAGCGCGACCGTTCCCGCCGTCGAGTCCGCGCCGTTGCCCGCGACGTCGATCGTCCCCGAGGTCCGCACCTCCGCAGTCCACGAGGTGACGTCGACCGACCCGCCGTCGCCATCGGGCTCGGCCCCGCTGGCCGAGATGTCGCCGTCGAGCACGACCGGGCCATCCGCCTCGAGCGTGATCGTCCCCCCCGAGCCGGCAAAGGTCTCGCCGAACTCCGAGTACGAGAGCGCGTGTGCGTCGATCGTGGCCCCGGAGAGGAGCGTGATCCCTCCGGGGCTCGCCTGGAGCGTGATCGAGGCGAGGAATCCCGCGCCGACCACGCTCACCGTCCGCTTCACGTCCATGCGCGATCCCGACACCTCGATCGTGCCGCCGTCGGAGGAGCCGCTGCCGCCGGTCGCCCGGATGGACCCGCCGAGAGTGACCGGCCCCGTCGCCTCGAGCATGATCAGACCGCCATCGGCCTCGATGCCGGTCCCGGAGGCGGAGATCGCCGGCAGCCCGCTGCGAATGTCGATCGACCCGGCCACGATCGACACCGTGCCGCCGCCTCCGAATCCGTCGGCGTCGATCGCCGGTCCGGTGCGGATCATGCGGAAGGCGCCCGGCACCTCGATCTCGATGCCACCTCCCGAATCGCCATCCTCGGATCCGCCGGCGCGCAGCTTGCCCCCGTCGAGCGTGAGCGCACCGGCGGCGATCGAGAACGATCCGCCGGAGGCACGCGACTTGAGCGTCCCCGTGACCGTCACCGTCTTGGCCCCGAAGTCGAGCGCGCAGTCCCGGTCGAGGTC
>CAZGUU010000240.1:0-8248 GCA_964529315.1 uncultured Enterobacteriaceae bacterium | reverse complement strand
GACGCCCGGCCAGCAGCGCCGCGGGGACCAGGAGCGACCAGGGAAAGAGCAGCGCCAGCAGCGCGGGGCCGAAGTAGAGCGGCCCGCGAGCGTGGTCGAAGCTCCCCGACGTATAGCGCATGAGATTATGCTTTACGAGGAAGGTCCAGGCGTAGTCCGGGTCGGCGATCGCCGCGCCGAGGAGCCAGGGCAGGAAGATCGCGCCGGTGAGCGCGATGCCCCACAGCGGCCGGGCACGGCGGAGCGAGACGAGCAGCGAACCGCGCAGCGCCGCCCCGCCGGTGGCGATCAGCATGGGCAGGAGGATCGCCACCGGCCCCTTGACCAGCGACCCCAGGCCCATCGCAGCGTAGGCCACCCACGGCGTGCGTCCGGGAGCGTCGAGCCAGACCAGCCAGGCCAGGCTCGCGATGGTCACCAGCGAGGTGAGCAGGGCATCCAAGTTGCAAAAGCGCCCGAGCGCGACCACGCCCGGCGAGGTGAGATAGATCACCGTCCCGAGCAGGGCGGCCCGGCGGCCGAGCCGGCGCAGTGCGAATGCGTACAGCAGCGGGGCCACGACCAGCGTGGCCAGCGCCGAGGGCAGGCGCGCCGCAAGCTCGGCCGGCTCGACCAGCGCGGCCGCGGCGCGGAGCACCCAGTAGAACGGGGCGGGCTTGTCGTAATAGGGCTCGCCGTAGATGGTCGGCACCAGCCATCGCCCGTGCTCGGCCATCTGCCGGGCAACCTCGGCGTGGCGCCCCTCGTCCGGATCCCACAAGGGGTAGGCGCCGAGCCCAGGCAGCAGCAGCACCGCCGCGATCAGCACGACCAGCGCGGCTTCGAGCCAAGGGTGCCCGACCGCCAAGGCGTTCGCTGCCGCGTCGGCAGGTGGATCTTCTGCCGGGCCGCGCAGCTTCACCCGTGCAGCCTTAGTCGGATGCGGTCGCGCCGACAAGTCGGCCGGCCCGCCCCTTCGGCCGCTCGCCAGACGCCAGGGCAGCCTCCATGCCATGTGCCGAGTGGTACGCTCGACTCGCCCGCCGCGCAGATTCCGGAACCCAAACGCCCTTCCTCGGTCGTGGCCTTGATGAATTCGTGTCGGACGGCCGATGATATCTGGGAATGGCTCGAGCAGACGCAGCGGCGTCGGGCGGCGAGCGCGGCCTGCGCTCGGGCGTCGGGCGGAGCGCGCAGAAGCGCCAGCGGCCACGCGACGACGAGCTCGCGGAGTGGAGCCACCGGCTGATCGAGGCTCTGCACGGCGGTGCCGACGCTCGAGCGGCGCTGGTCGCGCTGTGCGACGCCATCCGCGAGCACCTGCCGTGCGATCGCGTTCAGGTCTGGCGAGGCGACGTCGCCCAGAGCGGCATGAGAGCGGTGGTCGCCTCGGGCTATCCCGAAGGGGAGGCGCGCCGGCTCGCCGCTCTGGTGGCGCCGATGCCCACCATGACGTTCGTCCACTACGATTTCCTGCGCGAGAAGGTCGTCTTCGTCCCCGAGACGTCGGCCATCGACGACCCCTTCGCCCGCGTCGCCTTCACCGACTTCGGCATCGAGACGGCCGCCCTGATGCTGCTCGAGCGCGTCGACCGACCGATCGGGGCCCTGCAGCTCTCCTGGTGCAGGCGCGCCGGTGCCCTCCTGCCCGCACCCGAAGTCGTCGAGTCGATCCGCCTCCACGCGAGCTTGGCGCTGGACTTCCTCGCGCGCACCGACGACGCGCTCCGGCTGTCGGACACCCTCTCGCAGACGGCGATCCTGCTCGGCAGCATCCACGATCCCGACGAGCTGCTGCGCACCACCGCGGCGCGCATCGCCGAGGCCGTGGGCTGCGACTTCGCCACGGTCCACCTCCTCGAGGATGACGGCCTGACGCTGGCGCGCGTCGCGCAGCACGGACTGGTGACGCCCGACGAGTTCCTTCGTCGCACGACGGTCGACCCCGAGGTGCTCGCGCGAGCCGTCGAGGGCACGCAGGACGGGGTGTTCGAGGTCCCCGATACGCGACTGCACGCGACCCACGCCGCCCTGCTCGACGTCTTCGAGATCGCGTCCTTCTTCAGCGTGCCGCTGGTGCAGGAAGGCCGCCTCTCGGGGTTCCTCACGCTCGGCTACCGCGAGCGGACGGGCCACTTCTCGCGGCGCCAAATCGCCCTCGCCCAGGGCGTCGTGCACCACGCCCTGGCGGCGCTGCGCAACGCCCGCACCATGCAGTCGCTGCGCGAGGTCAACCAGGTGAAGAGCGACTTCATCGCCGCGGTTTCGCACGACCTGCGCACCCCGCTGCACGTGCTGATCGGCTACAGCGACATGCTGCTCGAGAGCGCCGCGGGCGGGCTCAACGCGGGCCAGGCCGATCTGGTCACGCGCCTGCGCGCGGGCGCGCTGCGCTTCCGCGACCTGATCAACGACGTCCTCGACGTCGCTCGGCTCGACGCCGGCAAGGGCGCATCGGTGTGGGAGCCCGTCGTGATGTCGGATCTGTGCCGCGAGATGCACGCCGAGCTCGAGCCGCTGCGCCGGCCCGAGGTGGCCCTGCGCTGCTCGATCGGCGGGATCGAGGTGCTGGGCGACGCGGCCAAGATCAAGACGATCCTGCGCAACCTCCTGTCGAACGCGCTCAAGTTCACGCGCCGGGGCGAGGTGGAGGTACGGGCCGAGCCAAGCCGCCCCGACGAGCTCGTGCTGCGCGTGCGCGACACCGGCCCGGGAATCCGCACCGAGGACCGGCCGCGCATCTTCGACATGTTCCAGCAGGGCGAGGCGGGTCTGCGGGCCGGGGGCTCCGGGCTCGGGCTGGGCCTCTACCTGGTCAAGCGCGTCACGGCGATGCTCGGCGGCAGCGTCGCCCTGATCTCGGGCGACCCGGGCAACACCGTGTTCGAGGTCCGGCTGCCGGTCAAATCTCTCCCGAGTCCACCAGATGCTCGGCCGTGAGCACGGCGCCCTTGGCCGCGCCCATCTTCGTGTTGTGCGACACCAGCACGTAGCGCAGGCCGGCATCGTCGAGGCGGATTCGTCCGACGGTGGTCGCCATGCCGCCGTCGGCGTCGCGATCCAGGCGGGGCTGCGGGCGGAAGGGGTCGTCCTGTAGGACGATCATCCGGCGGGGCGCCGAGGGCAGGCCGCGGGCGCAGAACTCCGCACCGAAGCCGGCCAGGGCCTCACGCACCTCGGGCAGGCTCGCCGCCCGTGCGAGCTCGGCGTGCACCGCCTCGGTGTGCCCCTCGCGGACGTTGGCCCGGGTGCAGGTGGCGCTGACCACCACCGGGTCCGGGACGAAGCCGTCGCCCTCGATGCGACCCAGGACCTTGCCGGTCTCCTTGGCGACCTTCTCTTCCTCGCCGACGATGTAGGGGATGACGTTGTCGACGACGTCCATGGCGACGACGCCGGGAGAGCGGCCGGCTCCCGAGAGCCCCTGCATCGAGGTCATGATCACCTTGCGCAGGCCGAAGCGATCGGCGAGCGGCTTGAGCGTGATCACCAGACCCATGGTCGTGCAGTTGGGCAGCGGCACGACGAACCCCTGCCAGCCACGCAGGCGGCGCTGTGCGGCGACGATGCGCAGGTGGTCGAGGTTGACCGCCGGCACGGCGAT
This sequence comes from uncultured Enterobacteriaceae bacterium, assembly GCA_964529315.1. Classification (GTDB taxonomy): domain Bacteria; phylum Desulfobacterota; class Binatia; order UBA12015; family UBA12015; genus CAZGUU01. The sequence continues at coordinate 4,665 of CAZGUU010000240.1, read as the reverse complement.
CGGCACGTCGGGCTCGTAGCGGAAGGCCGAGGCCGTCGAGAAGACCGGCCGGCGGCGCGCCAGGCGGGGCTCGATCTCCCGCGCGGCATCGCTCTCCACGGCGGTGAAGACGAGGTCCACCTCGTCGCCGGAGAGCTCGCGTGCATCGACCACGGGCAGGGCCAGGATCTCGTCGACCGGCTCCTCGTCGCAGTACCAGCGCCGCGCGCCCGTCTTGGGGTCGCGCAGAGCCTCGCCGTAGCTTCGTCCGGCGGAGCGCTCCGATGCGGCGAGCACCGTCACCCGGAACCAGGGATGGCGCTGCAGCGCAGCGACGAACTGCTGCCCGGCCACGCCGGTCGCGCCGATCACGGCGACCCGCCGCTCACGCCCGCGCGCCATGGCTTCCTCCCCGACGAGAACCCTCGGTCATCCCGCGATGGTCGTCACCGGTGGTTGCGTTGTCAACCGACCCCGCCGCACGACGCCTCCACGGCCGTGATTGCACCCGGGCCCCGATGGCGGCACTGTGGCGCATGGCCGCTCGCGAGGTGCCGCTTCGCTGTGGGCTCTTCCTGCCCCTGGCCGGCCTCGACTGGCCGACCCTGCGCGCCCGGGCCGCGCGGGTCGAGGATCTGGGCTACGACTCGCTGTGGCTCGACGACCACTTCTGGTTCCCCGGCATGCCCGACCGCGACCACCTCGAGGTCTGGACGGCCCTCTCGGCGCTCGCCGCGACGACCCGCCGGCTTCTGCTGGGGCCGCTGGTCCTCTGCCATTCCTACCGTAGCCCGGGCTTGCTCGCGAAGATGGCGGCGAGCCTGTCCCGGGTGTCGGGCGAGCGTCTCGTCCTGGGCCTGGGCCTGGGCTGGATGGAGGAGGAGTACCGCGCCTTCGGCTACCGCTTCCCGCCGCCCGCCGAGCGCCTGGCACAGCTCGCCGAGACGCTCGAGATCCTGCGCCGGCTCTGGCGCGATCCGCGTGCGACCTACCAGGGCGAGCACCACGCGGTGCGCGACGCCCCGGCCCTGCCCAAGCCCGAGCGGCTGCCCATCCTGATCGGCGGGTCGAGCGATCGCATGCTGCGCCTGGCGGCGCGCTACGCCGACGCCTGGAACTGCCCGAACCCGGCCTGGCGGGAGCTCGCCACCAAGCGCGAGCAGCTCGTCCGCCACTGCGAGGCGATCGGGCGCGACCCGACCGAGATCGAGGTCTCCGAGCAGGTGCTCGTCGTGGTCGGACGCGACGAGACCGAGGTGCGCCGCGAGCAGGAGCGGGCCCAGCGACTGCTCGGGAGCTTCGCGCGCTTCGACGGCGACTGCCACGTCGGCACGCCGGACCAGGTGGCCCAAGCCTTGCGCTCTCGCCAGGCACTCGGGGTGGACGCGGCCCTGGTCATGTTCGGCGACCTGGGCAGCCCCGAGCAGATCGAGCTCTTCGCACGCGAGGTCGTGCCGCTGCTTTGAGATGCCGTGCGCCTGCACGCCGTGCATGATCACGGCGTGACGGCTTGCCAGGCGGTCCTGCAGCGTGAATCCTTCCCGGACCTCGCTCAGCGCTGCGCCGTCGCGGGCAAGCGCGGGAGAGGGCGCGAGCAGGCGCGGACGGTCGCGCCCGGCGCGGGCGGGCGCGGGCAGGCGTCTGCCAGCACGGGCGGTCGCGAGCGAGCGAGTGCGGTCGCTGCGGCGCAGGATCCGAGGGATGCGCAACGGAGAGAGGCCATGGCGGTCAAACACCTCCTGCTGGGAGTCCTCGGGGCCGAGGGGGCGCACGGCTACCGGATCCTGCAGCGCCTGGAGGCCCTGCCGGGTGTCGGCCGCGCGATCGACCGGGCACGCGTCTACGCGACGCTGGCCGTGCTGGAGCGCGAGCGGCTGGCCGCGTCTCAGGAGGAGGAGCGGCGCGGAAGGCGTCCGCGGCGGCGCTTCGAGCTGACGGAGGCCGGCCGGCGCGAGCTCGACGCGTGGCTCGAGCGGCCGGTCGGGGCGACGAGGCGGCTGCGACGCTCGCTGCTCGCCCGGCTAGCCGTGATGGGCGACGCTTCGGCTCCGGCGGCGCTGCGCCGCCAGGAAGGGGTGCGGCGCCGCAACCTGCACGCGCTGCTCGCCGGCACTCCCGGCGGCAGGGGCACTGTTCTCGAGCGCCTGGCTCGCGATCGGCAGCGCCGCCAGCTCGAGATCGAGGTCGAGCTGATCGCGGCCCTGCTCGCGGGGGCCGCCGCTCGGCCCGCCGCTCCGGCTGGGTCGTCATCCGGTGGTGCCGAGCGCCAGGAGGAGACTCCTGCTCGCGCTCTCAGCCGGCGTTCGCCACGGCCACGCCCGGCGCCAGGGTCTCGATGAACCTCTCCGCCGCCGGCGAGAAGTGGCGCCCCTCCTTGTGGATGACTCCCAGCTGACGGACGAAGGTCTCATCGCTGATCGGCAGCGCGACCAGCGATTTGTTGCGCACCTCGGGTCCGATCGCCGGCTCGGGCACGATCGAGATGCCGGTGCCCACCTCGACGATCCGCTTGATCACCTCGATGTTGTCCACCTCGGCCACGTACTGGACGCGTATGCCGTTGCGCTGCAGGACGCGCTCGATCGCCTTGTGCGTCGGGATGTCCTTCTCGAAGCCGACGAAGTTCTGGCCGTCGATCTTCTTGATGGGAACGGACTTCTGCTTGGCCAGCGGGTGCGAGGGGGCGCAGATCAGCACCAGGCGGTCCTCGCGGAACGGGATCAGGTGGATCTGCGGCCGCTTGGTCGGGTAGGCGATCACGCCCACGTCGAGCGTCCCCGAGAGGACGTCGTCGTAGATCTGGCTCGACTTCTTGTACTCGAGCCGAACGTTGACGTTGGGATAGGCCTTGACGAACCGCTTGAGCTCCTCGGAGAACTCGTAGAGCCCCACCGAGTGCACGGTGGCGACGCGCACCGTCCCGGCGACGATGTTGGAGAACGCTTGCAGGCGCGCTTCGAGATCCTGATAGCGGGTGACGATCTGCTTGCTCACCTCGTAGAAGATCTCGCCCGCGGGCGTCGGGCGGACGCGGCGCTTGGCCCGCTCGACGAGCTTTCGCCCGTAGCGCGTCTCGAGGGTGCGAATCTGCTGGCTGACCGCCGACTGGGTGACGTAGTTCTGAGCGGCCGCCACCGAGAAGCTCCCGGTGTCGACGAGATCGCAGAAGACCTTGAGCGTCTCGATGTGCATGCTTGAGGTAGCCTAATTGAACGAATACTGGCTATTAGGGCTACCACATGGCCGTGCCGCTGCAACGTCGGGGCACCCGAGCTCGATCCGCAGGCTGCCTCGGCGTCGCCCCCGGGCGGGACCTACCGCGGGTTGGCCGGCTAGCTGGCCGGGCGCCAACCGGTGGGCGCGTGGTGACGATCGGCACCGCCCCGAGCACCCCACGTGAACACCGTGTGACCTTGCCTCGCTGCGGGCGCCCGATCTCGAGCCGTTCGGCGGATGGGGCAGAAGGGAGGGGGTGGGGGGCCCTGCCGGCAGAGGGGGGGTCGCCGGCAGGGCCGCGGGGTGCTTCGGAGGGGACGGCAGGGTGAGCTAGCACGCCGCGTGCCAGAGGCACCGTCCTGGATCTGCTTGCCTCCGCCGGCCTCGTCGAGCGGTTGCGTGCCGGAAATCGCACCGGGGCCGTGCGGATCTGGCACATGCGCGTGGCACAGCGTGCCAGCCCCGCCACAGGTGCGACCCAGCGCACGAGCCGCGTGCGAGCTCGCCGCGGCGCCCTCCTCCGGACCCGCCGCGGCGAGCGTCCGATCAGCGACGGCGGGCGCAGACCAGGAAGCGCTGCTGCAGAGCGGTCACCTGGTCCTGAATCGAGGGGAGCCGGCGGGTCTCCGCCAGCGCCTCGAACAGCTCGAGCTCGCCCACCGCTGCGCCGGCCTCGCCCGCCTCGCCCGCCTCGCGCAGCGCCGCGACGATGGCCCGCAGGACGCGATTCACCTCCGCGCACGGGATGACCAGGTCACCGCGCCCCAGGGAGCCGCTCCAGTTGGAGGCGTACGGCTGGAGAACCGCCCGAACGCGCTCGCCCAAGGCCTCTTCGTCGAGCATCGGGGCCAAGCCTACCACCGCCACCCCGGCCGGCCAAAGCTCGGGCCCGGCGGGCTTGCCCACTGCGCGCCCACGGGCGAGCAGCCTCGCCTCGTGCCCGTGCAGTGTCTTGCGGGCTGACCCTCCAGCGTACCCGGCACCGAGGATGCGCCCCGGCCGATCACCCGGGGGGCGGAGACGATCGAGATCGAGCTCGGGGGCGGCGCGCCGGCGGACCCTTCGTTCAGCCGAAGAAGCCGCGCGAGCGCGCCGGGGCACCGGCGAGCTCCGCCCCGGCGGCGAGCGATTTGACGTCGGACTCGAGCACCGCGAGCGCCTGGCGCTGGCTCACCGCGAAGCGCTCGAGCTCCCGGGCGCGCCGCTCGCGGAGCTCCTCGAGGCTCTGTCTCCAGGAGTCGTAGAATCGTGCCAGCCGGCGCGCGATTCCCTGGTACATGGCCGTGTTGGGCACGAACGAGCCCAGGCAGTGCGGGCAGTGCAGGACGATTCCTGGCTTGACGTACTGGAACTCGACTGCGAACTCGCCCCCGCAGCGGAAGCAGGTGAGCGAGACCGGGTACTCCTCCAGGGCCGGAATCTCGGCCGCCAGGGCGTCCTCCGGGCTCGCAGCCGCGGCCGGTGCGGGCG
>CAZGUU010000239.1:0-8257 GCA_964529315.1 uncultured Enterobacteriaceae bacterium | reverse complement strand
CCGGCGCCCACCCTCTCTCCCTACACGACGCTCTTCCGATCTCCGGCACGGGGTCAGCTGAGCGATCGGCCCCGCCCGAGGGGTAGTTGTGCGCTGCGTGCCGCCGCCGCGGCGGCCCCGGCCGAGTAGCCGTACTTGGCGGCCAGGCGCGCGATCTCCGCGGGCGGCTGCGCGTCGGCCGCAAGCCCCCCCACGAGCGCATCGAGCAGCATCAGGCGACGGCACCAGCCCAGGCCGAGCTCGCCGATGATCTCGCGGCAGGTGCCGAGCACCAGCGCGCGCTCCTCGGCGTCGGCGGGCAGCAGCGCCGGCTCGGGAGCCAGACGCTCGGCGAGAAACAGGATCCCCAGCGAGTCACAGCACGGCGGCTCGTCGTTCCACGCCGCCACCGGCGCACTGGTCTGCCCGGTCCACTCGCGCAGCACGGCGTTCTCGCCACCGGCCTCCTGCCGGACGCGGACATAGGGCAGGCGCTTCACGTGGAAGATCGCCTTGGCGGCCTCCCCCCACGGCCCGGGAACCCCCGTGGTCAACACCAGGCGCAGGCCCGACATGGCGCGCCCTTCCTCGACCGAGACGTACTCTGCCATCGCTCGTCTGCCTCCCGCGCCGCGGCTCACTTGTCAAACCGCGCCTCGCTGCCGTACACAGCCAGCCGGCCCTCTCGCAGCCGGGCTTCCTCCGGCAGCCGTCGGCCCCCATCCTTCAGGAGACCCCCATGGCCATCGGCGACCAGCGCGACCTCGTTCTCGCCCGCACCCAGCTCGAGCGGTGGTTTGCGACCAAGCTGCCCGGCGCAAGCGACATCGAGGTGCGCAACCTGGCGGCGCCGGGCATGGGATTCTCCAACGAGACCTTGCTGCTCGATCTCGTCTGGCGCCAGGGCGATCGCCGCCACGAGGAGCCGCTGGTCGTCCGCGTGCGGCCCAAGGCCCAGGTGTTCCCCGACTACGACCTGGCCCTCCAATGCAGGGTCATGCGCCGTCTCGAGCCGACCGGCGTGCCCGTGCCGCACGTGCGCTGGTTCGAGGAGAGCGAGGCGACGCTCGGCGCGAGCTTCTATGTGATGGATCGCATCGCGGGAATCGTCCCGGAGGACCACCCACCCTACCACGTGGCCGGGGTCTGCACCGAGATGTCGCCCGCGAGCCGCGCAGCGCTGTGGTGGGACGGCATCGAGAAGATGACGCGCATCCACAAGGTCGACTGGCGCGCCTTGGGCTTCGGCGACTTGGACCAGCCGCGCTGGGGTGCCACCCCGCTCGGGCAGCAGCTCGGCTACTACGAGCACTTCCTGCGCTGGGCCTACGAAGGCCTCCCCCATCCCACCTGCACACCGGGGCTCGAGTGGCTGCGCGCCCACCAGCCGTCCAACGAGCCGGTCGGCCTCTCCTGGGGCGACGCGCGGATCGGCAACATGATCTTCCGCGACGACCGCTGCGTGGCCGTGCTCGACTGGGAGATGGTCGCGCTGGGCAATCCCGAGCAGGATCTCGCCTGGTGGCTCTTCCTCGACGGCTGGCACCACTCGGCCGCCATCGGCGCGCCGCGACTCGAGGGCTTTCCCTCGCGCGAGGCGACCGTGGCGCGCTACGAGGAGCTCATGGGCCGCCGGGTCGAGCACCTCCACTACTACGAGGTGTTCGCCGCCCTCCGCTTCGCCGTGATCATGATCCGCATCGTCACGCTGGTCCGGGCCGCTGGCCTTCCGATCCCCGACGACTACGCCGTCAACAACACCGCGACCACGGGGCTCGCCCGCCTGCTCGGGCTGCCGGCTCCGGGCTGACCGATCACGCGCCGCTCGGTGCCTGGCCTTGCGGCTACGCGGGTCGCGCTGCGCGTCCGTAGAGCTCGGCCATCTCTCGCAGCCGGGCCGCGTGCCAGTCGCCGAGCGCGTCGGGCGCAAGGCGCCACGCCCAGTTGCCGTCGGCCACACCGGGCCGATTCATGCGCGCCTCGCTGCCCAGCGCGAGCACGTCTTGCACCGGCACGATCGCCCGCTCTGCGACCGAGCTCATCACCGCCCGGATCGCGTCGTAGGCAAAGTCCTCGCCGCTGCGCGCCAGGTAGCGCTGGGCGAACGAGCGCTCCTCGGCGGGCGCGGCCGCGAACCACCCGAGCGCCGTGTCGTTGTCGTGCGTGCCGGTGTACGCGACGCAGCGCGCCGGGTAGTTGTGCGGCAGGAACGGGTTGTCGGCATCCCCCCCGAAGGCGAACTGCAGGACGCGCATGCCGGGCAGCTCGAAGGCGTCGCGCAGCGCCTCGACCTCGGGCGTCACCTCGCCCAGATCCTCGGCGATGATCGGCAAGCCGCCGAGCGCCTCGCGCAGGGCGCGGCAGAGCGCCGCGCCCGGTCCCGGCACCCAGCGCCCCTGGGTTGCGTCTTGGGCCGTGCCCGGAACCTCCCAGTAGCGAGTGAAGCCGATGAAGTGGTCGATGCGCACCACATCGACCAGCTCGAGCGCGCCGCGCAGCCGCTCGATCCACCAGTCGTAACCGCGTCCGGCGAGCACGTCCCAGCGGTAGAGCGGGTTGCCCCAGAGCTGGCCTGTGGCGCTGAAGTAGTCCGGCGGCACCCCGGCGACCACCGTCGGGCGGCCGCGCTCGTCGAGAGAGAAAAGCTCGCGGTTCGCCCACACGTCGGCGCTGTCGTGAGCGACGAAGATCGGCAGGTCGCCGATCAGGCGCACGGCTCGCTGCGCCGCATGGCGGCGCAGGGCACGCCACTGCCGGTGGAAGACGAATTGAGAGAAGCGCTGCTCGTGGCTGGCCGCGGCCAGCCGCGCGCGCCAGCGCTCGAGAGCCCCGGGAGCGCGCCGCGCGATGTCGCGTCCCCAGGCGCTCCACGGCGCCCCGCGATGCGCCTCCTTGAGCGCCATGAAGAGCGCGAAGTCCTCGAGCCAGGCGTGCTCGGAGCAGAAGCGCTCGTACTCGCGCGCCGCGCCCCCCTGGCCTGCCTCGGCGGCGAAGCGTCGCGCCGCCCGCGCCAGGAGGGCCCGCTTCCACGGGATCAGGGCCGCGAAGTCCACCCGGGTCGCATCGCCCGAGGGCGCGCCTCGCAGGTCGCCCGCGTCGAGCAGGCCCTCCTCGACGAGCAGCTCGGGGCTGATCAGGAGGGGGTTGCCGGCGAAGGCGGAGAAGCACTGGTAGGGCGAGTCGCCGAAGCCGGTCGGTCCGAGGGGCAGGATCTGCCAGAGGCCCTGCCTGGCCGCGGCGAGGAAGTCGACGAAGCGCCGTGCCGCCGGCCCCAGGTCACCGATGCCCAGCGGCCCCGGCAACGAGGTGACGTGCAGGAGCACACCGGCTGCGCGTGGCGCTCGCACGGCCACGGCCCCGCCGCCTCACGCCCGCGGCGCGAGAGCCGGCGCCGCTCGCCTCGGGCAGCGCCCCCTCGCCCCCGGCCTGCTTCGCGCCGGTCCGATCATCGGTCCAGGAGGTCGAGCTTCTCGGCGGCGGCGAACTTGCGACGCACCTCCGCGTAGTCCTGGGCGCCGAACGGCTCGTAGGCCGTGGCGCCCCGCTTGCGCCAGTAGAGGGCCGCGTCGGGCAGGCGATTGCGGTCGAAGTGGACGCCCTTCAGATTGCGCACCAGAATCTTCTCCGTCTGGGTGTACTCGAACTCGTCGACCACGCGCACGAAGTCGGGGAACCACTTGCGGTCCATGCCGCCGTGATCGACGAGATTCTGGCAGAAGGAGAAGAACTCCTCGGGATCGAAGCTCGCCCCGGGGCGCAGCTTCATCGCCACCATCACCAGCTCGTCGGAGACCGAGCACGGCACGCCGTAGGCCGCGGCGAGCACCACGTCGCGGTGCTCCTGGACGAGGCGCGCGACCTGCAGGGCGGAGAAGTTCTCGCCGTCCTTGCGGATCCAGTCGTCGGTGCGCCCGTCGAAGAACAGGTAGCGCTTGCCATCGCGCACCAGGACGTGGCCCAGATCGCCCGAGCGGTAGACACCGTCGCGGAACTTCGAGGCGTTCGCGTCGGCGTTGTCGAAGTAGCCCTGGAAGAGGCCCGGGTCGGGCGCCACACGGCAGATCTCGCCGACCGCCGCGGCGTAGTTGGTGATCTTGCCCTCGCGGTCGAGCTCGGCCGGGGGGCAGGTCTCGCCTCGCTCGTTGCGGATCTCGACCGCCGGATCGGTGATCTCGCCGACCGAGCCGCGCGGGTCACCCTTCTTGCGGAAGGTGCTGATCGCCGCCTCCGTCGAGCCGTAGAGCTCGAACATGTCCTCGAGCCCGAACCACTCCACGAAGCGCTCGATGTCCGGCGCGGCAGCGCCGTTGCCCAGCGCATAGCGCAGCCGGTTGCGCGGGTGGCGGGTCACCTCGGCGCGGATGCGCCCCAGGTCGCCGCCCATCTGCTTCTCGATCGCCACCAGCACGTAGTGCACCGGCTCGCCGACGTAGTTCCACCAGGTCACGCCGTGCTCGAGCACGTCGGGCAGGAAGCTGCTCGCGCTGAAGCGCTCGCGGATCGCCAGGCTGCCGCAGACCTGCAGCGCCGGCTGGTAGCCCAGATAGAGCGAGTTCGAGTGGAACAGCGGCATGCAGGCGTAGCCGACGTCGTCGGGTCCCAGGCCCAGGTTGGCCGCCACACCCATGCCGATGGCGAGCATCTTCATGTGGTTGTTGACGATGCCCTTGGGCAGGCCGGTCGTGCCCGAGGTGTAGATCACGACGATCGGCCGAGTCGGCTCGACGGCGACGTCCGGCGCGGCGAGCCGCTCTCCGTCGGCGCCGACCTCGCTCGCCACGCACGCCATCAGGTCGGGCCCGGCGAGCTCGTCCTCTCCAGTGCGCACGTAGAGCACGTTCTCGGGGGCGATGTGCCGCAGGCCCCGTCGCACCCGCTCGACCTCGGCCTGGAAGCGCTGGTCGACCACCAGCAGCCTGGCCCGCGACTGGTCGAGCACTCCGGCCAGCGTCTCGCCGCGCAGCCCGGTATTGACGCCGAACAGCGTCGTGCCGGTGTAGGCGCAGCCGCCATAGAGAAAGAGCAGCTCGAAGTGGTTCTCGAGCAGCATCGCCACGTGCCCTGGATGCGCGTCGTCGATCGTTCCCAGGCGACGCCGCAGGAAGTGCGCCAGGCGCACCGACTCGTTGCGGTACTCTCGATAGGTCCAGGTGCGGCCGTCCTTGCGCAGGAAAACGCGCGCGGCGACGTCGGGGTGGTCGGCGCGGGCCTCGATCTGCGCACCGAGCACGAAGGGTGCGGCGATGTTCGGGGTCGATTCCATGTCTTCTCGTTCCTCGTTGCCCTTCCTCGCGGCCGCGACCCCGTGAATCGGGCCGCGCCGACGTCGCGCAGCGGCAGACGTTCGGCAAGCCGCCGGGCGTGGTGATGATATCGAGAAATGCCGCGAGAGCCAGCCCCGCAGAGCACTACCGCAAAGGAGCCACCACTTTCTGATCGTCCCGTCGACACCATCCGGGACATCCCCCTGCCCGAGAGCTTGCCCGGTTTGGCACCGCCGCGCGCCTTCCGCTAGCGGTGGCGCAGGAGGAACCCGTCATGGCCGACCCCGTCCTGCTGATCGAGAGATCCGAGGGCATCGCCACGCTCACCCTGAACCGCCCGCAGGCGATGAACGCGCTGTCGCGCGAGCTGCGCGACTCGCTCACGCGAGCCTTCCGCGAGATCGCGGGAGACGAGACCACCCGCGTCGTCGTGCTGACCGGTGCGGGGCGAGCTTTCTGCGCCGGCCTCGATCTCAAGGAGCTCGGCGGCGAGAGCGGCACCGGCCTCACCGAGGACACGCGCGCCGCGGTCACCGGCTACGACCTGCTCGATGCGATCACCCGCACGCCGCAGCCGGTGATCGGCGCGATCAACGGATTTGCCATCACCGGCGGCTTCGAGCTGGCGCTGGCCTGCGACCTGCTGATCGGCTCGACCGCGACGCGCTTCGCCGACACCCACGCGCGCGTCGGCATTCTGCCGGGCTGGGGCCTCTCGCAGCGCCTGTCGCGTGTCATCGGCATCTACCGCGCCAAGGAGCTCTCGCTGACCGGCAACTACCTCGACGCCGAGCAGGCTCGCGATTGGGGGCTGCTCAACCGCGTCGTCGCGCCCGAGGAGCTCCTACCCACCTGCCACGCGCTCGCCCGCGACATGATGTCGTGCCACCCGCAGGTCATGCCGCAGTACAAGCGGCTGATCGACGACGGCTTCAGCGCGACGTTCGGCGAGGGCCTGCGCATCGAGGGCGATGCGTCCCGTGCCTTCGCTCGCTCCGTCACACCGGAGCAGATCGCCGCGCGGCGCACGGGGATCCAGGATCGCGGCCGCGAGCAGTCGCGCCGTTGAGCCACCGGGCCAGGCGAGCCGAGGCGCACGGCGGCATCCGACGGGACGGCGATCCGCGGGAGCCGCTCGGATCGCCGCCTGACGCACCGCTCCGCACGCGCGCCGGCGGCCCGGCCGCTCGCACCGGCCGGCAGCACTCGAGCACGCACGCCGGGCGGCGGGCCCCCACCCGTGGCAGCAGCGCGGCAATTGCCGATGTAACCGAGGAGATGGCGCCCCACGCCCTACGGCTCCTGCGAGCGGTCCTCTGCGCGGTACGCGAGTCGTCGACCGGGTATCCCGACATGCTGTTCCGCATCGCACGTGCGGTGAGCGAGGGCTTGCCCAGCGAGCGGGTCACCCTCCACGTGCTCTCGCGCCGGCGCAACGCCTTCGTCCCGGCCGCAGACCACGGCACCCAGCCATCGGTGGTCGAGCGGTTCGTCGGGCGACCGTTCGCGGTCGCGGAGTTCCCCGGCGATGCCGACCTCCGCGCCGGGCGATCCGTGGTCGCCACCCGCGGGAGCTCTGCTCCCGCCATGGAGGAGATCCTGGCCGCGGCGCAGATGCACGGGCTCCTCGTGGTTCCGCTTCTCTACCGCGGCGAGCTCGAGGGAACCATCGCCTGCGGGCGCTCGGCCGCCCCGGCGTTCGGCGCCGAGGAGGTCGTCGCGATCGAGCAGATCGCGCCCGACCTCGCACTGCTCATCCACACCTCGCGTCTCGAGGCCGAGCACACCCGGCTCGCCGAGCGCCGCCGGCGGATCACCGCATGGAGCGCGGAGGTGCTCGCCGCCGACGACCTCGATGCCATGGCGAACCGCTTGTGCGAGGCGACCCGAGCGCTGTTCCGCACGACGCGCTCGGCGCTCTTTCTGCTCGAGGGCGACGCCCTGGTGCCGCACGGGGCTGCCGGTCCCTACGCCGATCACCTGCGCGGCGGGTCGCTGCACGTGCCGCCCGGCGTCGAGCCCGCGTTCGACGAGGCGGTACGCAGAGGCGAGGTCCTGGCGGTGAACGACTTCCGCAACAGCCCCTACGCCGCCACGCCGCTCGAGTCGGCCCTGCGGCCGCAGGCCGCCCTGGTGATTCCGCTGCGCGATGTGGGCGGCATCCTCGGCATCCTCACCGCGAGCGACCTCGACGAGCCCTGGCGCTTCGGGCCGGATGACGCCGAGGACGGCCGCGTCCTGGGAGCGCTGGCCGCGGTCTCGATCCGCAAGGGACTGCTCGTCGACGCGCTCAAGCGGGCCGACCGCTCGAAGAGCGAGTTCCTCGCCAGCGTGTCGCACGACCTGCGCACGCCACTCAACGTGCTGCTCGGCTACACGCAGCTCCTCGGCGAGGAGGCCTTCGGCCCCGTCACCCGGGAGCAGGCCGACACGCTGCGCCGCATGGAGCGCTCCGCCGAGGGTCAGCTCCTGCTGATCAACGATCTGCTCGACCTGGCGCGCATCGAGCAAGGCAAGCTCGTCTGCCGGCCGGCGCCGATCGTCGTCGCCGAGCTGGTGCCGGGCCTCGTCGAGCTGATGGAGGCCTTGCTACGCGGCCGGCCGATCGCCTTCGAGGTCGACGTCGATCCGACGATCGTCGTGCACAGCGACCGCGATCGGCTCCACCAGGTTCTGGTCAACCTGCTCGGCAACGCGGCCAAGTTCACCCGCAAGGGCGTCGTGCGGCTCGCCGCCAGGCGCTCGAAGACGGTGGTCGAGATCACCATCAGCGACACCGGGCCGGGCATCGAGCCGGCGTTCGCGGAGCGCGTCGTCGAGCCGTTCGTGCGCGGCGACGGTGCGGTCGCCGGCTCCGGCTTGGGCCTGGCCATCGTCGCGCGCCTGCTGCGCGTCCTCGACGGAGGCCTGACCATCGACAGCGAGCCGGGCCGCGGCACCACGGTGCGCGTGACGCTGCCCGACGGCTCGGGCGCCGCGCACCCGGCCGCCGCCGCGGCCGGCGAGGGCGACTG
>CAZGUU010000238.1:0-8367 GCA_964529315.1 uncultured Enterobacteriaceae bacterium | reverse complement strand
CAGCTCCAGCTCGACCTGGCGGTGGTCGAGCGCGCCGTCACGCAGCATGCGACGTAGCTTCTCGCGGGTCGCCGCGCCGGCCTCGGCGGCCTCCTCGCCCTGCGCGGGCGCGTCGGCGGAGCGCGGCGGGAGCAGCAGGTCGAGCAGCCGCTCCTCGGCGGCCTCGCGGGCGCGCGCCGCCACCTTGGCGCGCTCCTCCTCGCGAACCATGGCGATCGCCACCTCGACCAGGTCGCGCACGATCGACTCGACGTCGCGCCCGACGTAGCCCACCTCGGTGAACTTCGACGCCTCGACCTTGACGAAGGGGGCACTGGTGAGCCGCGCCAGGCGGCGCGAGATCTCGGTCTTGCCCACGCCCGTGGGCCCGATCATCAGGATGTTCTTCGGGATGATCTCGTCGCGCAGCTCGGGCGCTACCTGCTGGCGCCGCCAGCGGTTGCGCAGGGCGATGGCGACGGCGCGCTTGGCCGCGCGCTGGCCTACGACGTAGCGGTCGAGCTCGGAGACCACCTCGCGCGGCGTCATGGCACCAGCCGCGGTGCTCTCCGCACGCGGCTCGGGCGAGGAGGCCAGCTCGCCGTCGGTGCCGTTCGGGCTCTGGGCGGCGCCACTCACGGCGCAGCCTCCGGCCGGGGCAGCTCCTCGAGGATCAGCTGATCGTTGGTGTAGATGCAGATGTCGGCGGCGACGTGCATGGCCGCTCGGGCGATCTCGCGCGCATCCAGGGTGCTGTGCGCGAGCAGGGCGCGTGCCGCGGCGAGCGCGAAGTTGCCGCCCGAGCCGATGGCGATCGCGGTGTCGCCCGAAGGGCTCGGGTCGGGCTCGATGACGTCGCCGGTGCCCGAGACGACCAGCACGCCCTGGGCGTCCGCCGCGACGAGCATCGCCTCCAGCCGGCGCAGCGTTCGGTCGGTGCGCCAGTCCTTCGCGAGCTCGACGGCGGCGCGGCGCAGCTGGCCGCGAAACTCCTCGAGCTTGGCCTCGAAGCGCTCGAAGAGGGTGAAGGCGTCGGCCGAGGCGCCGGCGAAGCCCACGACCACCTGCTCGCGATAGAGGCGGCGCACCTTGCGCGCGGTCTGCTTCATCACCGTCGCGCCGACGCTGACTTGCCCGTCTCCGGCGATGCACGTCCGTCCGTGGCGCCGCACCGCGAGGATCGTCGTCGCGTGGGGCGTACCCGGGTTCCGGGTGGAGGTCACGCCCGCCTTGTAAGGATCGCTCCGTGGCTTGTCGAGGAGCGCCGGGGCTCGGTCAGGCGCGCGGGTGGAAGCGTGCGTAGGCGGCGCGCAGGCGCGCCAGGCTCACGTGGGTGTAGCGCTGGGTGGTGGCCAGGCTGGCGTGGCCGAGCAGCTCCTGGATCGAGCGCAGATCGGCGCCGCGGTCGAGCAGGTGGGTGGCGCAGCTGTGGCGCAGGGCGTGCGGGTTGGTCGCCGCGAGGCCAGCGCGGGCCGTCGCGGCGGCGACGATGCGTCCCACGCTGCGCACCGCCAGGCGTGTGCCGCGCCGGTTGCGGAACACCGGGCCGGCGGCCGGCGCGCCGCGCGCGCCAGACTCGATCGCAGCCAGGGCGCGCAGCGCGGCGACGCTCGCGCCGCCGAGCGGCACGATGCGGTCCTTGCCGCCCTTGCCCGCGCGGACGTGGACCCGGTGCGCGTCGAGGGAGAGATCGGCCCAGTCGATGCCAATGGCCTCGCTGGCGCGCAGGCCGCTGCCGTAGAGCAGCTCGACCAGGGCGAGGTCGCGCGCCGTGGCGGGGCCGTCCAGGGCGGGCGCCGTGTCCAGCATCTGCCCGAGCTCGGCCTCCGAGAGGTAGCGAGGCAGGGCGCGCGTGTGCCGAGGGGAGCCCAGGGTCGCTGCCGGGTTGCCGTCGATCCGGCCATGGCGGCGCAGGAAGGCGAAGAAGCCGCGCAGCGTGGCCACGGTGCGCGCCAGCGAGCGGCGGCCGACGTCTCGTGCCCGCTCGGCGAGGAAGCGGCGCAGCCGATCGGCATCGACGCTCTCCCAGCGGCAGGAATCGTCGGCCCACAGCGCCTGGCGCAGCCGGGCGAGCTCGACGCCGTAGGCGCGCAGGGTGTGCGGCGAAGCGCGCCGCTCTACCCGCAGGTGCAGCAGGTAGGCCGCGATGCCCGCGTCGTCCCCACCGGGCGCTGGCTCGTCCTTGCGCACCCCCCGCTCACCCCCCTCGGGTCCGGCCGACACCAGCCCGGCCGAGCTGCCCTCCCGTCCGGATCCGTGATACCACCACCGCCCATGCCGACGCCAGGCGACGGGCCGCGCTGCTACAGCTGCACGGCGGCCCTGGCCCGCGGGGAGCGGGTCGGCCGAGCCGACCTCTGCGCGGGCTGCGGCGCCGAGGTGCGCGCCTGTCGCAATTGTGCTTTCTTCGCACCGGGCGCCTGGAACGACTGTCGCGAGCCCAGTGCCGAGCGCGTCGTCGACAAGGAGCGGGCGAACTTCTGTGATTTCTTCCAACTCGGCGCCAGCACCTCGCTTGCCGGGGAGGTGCCGGGAGCGCGGGCGGATCTCGATGCTCTGTTCCGCAAGGGTTGAGCCGAGAGGCGTGGGGCTCGCGCGGTCGCGTGGACGACGCGTCACCGTGGCCGTGCTGCTGCTCGGCGGCGTGGGTTTTTCCCTGGCCTGCTCGAGTGGCGACCCGGCGCGCGGCGCCGCCGAGCGCTTCATCGACGCCTACTACGTCGAGATCGACCTGCCGCGGGCGCGCGATGCCGCCATCGGACTGGCGCGCGCCAAGGTGGAGGAGCAGCTCCGCCTGGTCACCGGGCAGGTGGCGCTCGAGGCAGCCAGCCGTCCGACGGTCTACTACCGCTTCGTCGAGCAGCAGCAGGAGCCGCAGCACGATCGGCGCGGACTGCTCTACGAGCTGACGCTCACCCTCGGGACCGATCAGGCGACCCGGCGCGCCCTGGTTACCCTGCGACGCGAAGGCGACGCCTGGCGCGTCGCCAACTTCCAGGAGATCGATTGACCGGCCGGCGGCGCGCAGCCGCTCTGGCGGCCGTGGCGGCGGCCGTGCTGGCGGTGCTCTCGGCGGCGGTGACGAGCCGCGCCGCGGCGATCGTCTCGGCGCATCGCGACGGCTTGCTGGCTTCCGTGTCGAGCTTCATCGGACGCCCGGTGCTCGCCGAGAGCCTCACCGTGTCCTGGTGGCCGCTGGCCGTGGTCGCCCGCGAGGTGCAGATCCCCGACGAGTCGCCCTACGGACCGGGAGACCTGGCGCACGCCGAGGAGGCGAGCTTCGA
This sequence comes from uncultured Enterobacteriaceae bacterium, assembly GCA_964529315.1. Classification (GTDB taxonomy): domain Bacteria; phylum Desulfobacterota; class Binatia; order UBA12015; family UBA12015; genus CAZGUU01. Next base: position 5,104 of record CAZGUU010000238.1, on the reverse strand, counting down.
GATCGGACTCCTCCCGCTGCTGCGCGGTCGGGTGGTGGTCACCGACGTGCGGCTGCAGGCGCCCGTGGTGCGAGTCGTGCGCGGCGCCGACGGGGGCTGGAATCTGGCCCGTCGCTCGCCGGCCGAGCCGGCGGCACCCCGCGACGCTCTCGGCGATCTGCCCAGGCCGAGCATCGTCGTCGACACCGTACGCGTGCGCAACGCTCGCCTGAGCTACCGCGATCGGAGCATCCCGGGCCTGGGCGAGATCGAGGTGAAGGCAGTCAACCTGCGCATGCGCCACGCCGGCGGCCGGCTGATCGTCGATTTCCGCGGCCAGGCGCTGGGCGGACCCGAGGAGAACGTCTCAGGCGTGATGCGCATCCCCGAGGCCGGGGCACCGGATGGCGACCAGGCGCGGCTCGAGATCGAGGGCACCGGCCTGCAGGCGGCGCGTCTACACGAGGTGCTGGGCGTGCTGCGCGGCCGCCTGCCGTTCGCGCTCGTGCTCGGCGGCGAGGTCGCGGTGCGAGCGACGAGCGCGATGCCCGCGACCTGGCCGCCGGGCGAGGCGTCGATCGACCTGTCGATCGACGCGCGCCACGCTTCGATCGGGGCCGCGGCCGGCTGGATCGAGAAGCGCGTCGGCGCGCAGCTCGAGATGGCCATGGCGCTGCGTGCCGGACGCTTCGGCCTGGCCGTCGAGCGTGCCGCGCTCGATCTGGCGGGCGCACAGCTGCTCGCGGAGGCGGAGGCCGGCGCGAGCGGAGGTGAAGCGGGGCAGCGTCCCCTGCGCCTGGCGCTCACCGGGCTCGACGTCGCCAGCCTCGGGCAGTGGGTTCCGGCGCTGGCCGACCTGCGGCCCTCGGGCCGCGCCGAGCTGCACGGCCGCCTCGCGCCGGGCCCCGACTCCATGGCGGCCGAGGTGAGCCTGGAGACCGGACGGCTCGACCTCACGGCCGAGGATCGGCCGGTGGAGATCGGCGCCATGGGCCTGCGTCTGACCTCCTCAGGCGATGGCTCCGGCCTGTCGGGAACCGCTCGCCTCGACGACCTGCGCGCAGAGCAGGGCTCGCTGGCGCGCATCGACGCCTCGCTCGAGGGGCCGCTGGCTCGGCCCCTGCTGCTGCGCATCGACGCCGAGCGCGGGCGGATCGCACAAGCGCCGGTCGAGCGGGTCGCGGTCGAGTGCCTCGTCCTCGAGGACGGCGCGGAGGTGCGCGCGTTGCGCGTGGTCGGGCTGGGCGGCAGCATCGCTGCGCGCGGCCGCGTGGATCGAGCTCGCGACGGAAGTTTCCGCTTCGCCCTCGAGCCGCAATGGAGCGATCTCGACCTCGACGCGGTGCTCGGGCTCGGCGGTGCGGCGGGCCTGGGGCGCGGGCGTCTCTCGGGCCGTGCGACCCTGGAGAGCACCGGATCCGACCTCGCCTCGGTCGGCGAGCAGCTCGCCGGCACCTTCGAGCTGACGCTGGCTCAGGGCGCGCTGGCCGACCTGAATCTCGCCGGCGCGACGCTGAGCAACCTGCGCGGCGTGCCACGCCTGCGCGAGGCCGTGCAGCGCCGCGCCGAGGAGCGCATTCCCGGGCTGCTCTCGCGCACCAGCGAGATCGTGGCGCTCTCGGCGCGCGGGGCGATCGCCGCACGCCGCGTGTCGGTCGAGGAGCTCTCGCTGCAGAGCCAGGACTACGTGCTCGACGCGCACGGCCAGGTGGGGTTCGATGGCGAGGTGCGGCTCGCCGGAGCCCTCGCTCTCGGCCAGCAGGCGAGCGAATCCCTGATCGCGGAGGCGGGCCCTCTGGCGATCCTCGCCCCGAGCGACGGCCGGCTGCGCATTCCGGTCACGGTCCAGGGTACCTACCCGCGCCTGGCCAGCGCCCCGACGTCGGACTTCGCGGCGCGCATCATGGCCCAGGCGGTGGTCGCCCCGAGCTCCGAGCGCGGCGGCGACCTGCTGCGCCGCTTGTTCGGCGGGCGCGGCAGCCGGACGGACTGACTCGGAGCCACGCGTGGCAGAGCCGGACCGGGGGTGGGAGCCGCAGGGGGGGTGGTCGGCGCTGGGTGCCTCGGGGCTGGTCGGCCGTGCTCTGCTCGTGCCAAGGCGCGAGATCGCCTACTTCAAGTACCTGTTCGAGTCCTACGAGGGCCTGGCGATCGTGCGCACCGTGGAGACGCTCGATCGCGACCGCGCCGTCATCGCCGTGCTCGCCACCCCGGAGCTCGCTGCCGAGGTGCACGAGATCCTCGACGACGTCGAGCGGGCGGGGTCGCCGACGGTGGCACGGCACGCCCTGCCCGCGGCCTGCCGCGAGGATTGGTTCCTCGAGGCGTGGACGCGCGAGCCCCCCGAGGGCTGAGCGCCGTAGGTGCATCCGGCGCGCCGGGTGCAGCGCGCAGGTGAGTGGATCGGCCCCCGGGCCGCGCCGCGGGCGGCGCGGCCACGCTCGGCTCACTCCACCGGGCGGACTCGGAACACGTAGGCGACGCCGATGCTCACGACGTAGAGCACGCTGAGCGGTGCTGCGAGCAGGAGCTGCGAGGCCACGTCGGGCCCCGGGGTGAGCACGGCGGCCAGCACCGCGATGCCGATCAGGGCGTAGCGCCACGGGCGGATCAACGTCCAGTGGTCGATCATCCCGACGCGCGCCAGGAAGAAGGCGACGACCGGGAGCTCGAAGGTGATGCCGAAGGCGAGCACCAGGCGCGAGCTGAAGGAGAGGTACTCGCTGATGCGGATCGTCGGCTCGATGCCGATGGTGGCGTACTGGTCGATGAAGAAGCCGTAGCCGACCTCGAAGACCAGCTCGTAGCAGAACACCGCACCGGCGGCGAAGAACAGCGTGCCGAAGAGCACGAACGGCACGACGTAGTACTTCTCGCTCGCGTGCAGGCCGGGCGCGACGAAGCGCCAGAGCTGATAGAGGATCACGGGCGCGGCGAGGAACACCCCGGCGATGGCCGCGACCTTGAGCTTGGTGAAGAATGCCTCGGCGATGCCCGTGCCGATGAGCTTGACGTCGTGCCCGGCGGCCGCGGCGGTCAGCGGTCGGATCAAGATCTCGAAGAGCCGGTCGGCGAACGCGTAGGAGAGGGCGAAGCCCACGGCCACCGCCAGCAGGGCCTTGACGATCCGCCAGCGCAGCTCCTCGAGATGCGCGGTCAACGGCATCTCGACGTCGGCCATGCTCCGCTGCTCCGTGGTCGCTCGAAGGGGGCGCCGCCGGGCTCAGGCCTTGGCGGACTCACCGACGGTCGGCTGCGCGTCTGCGGGGGGCGCGCCCGGCGCGGCACCGACCGCGCCTTCTGGCGCCTCGCCGGGGGCCTCCCCCTGCGTCGCGGTCTGATCGCTCTGAGCTTCGGGCCCGGTCGACGTCGCGGCCTGCTCGGCGGCTCCCGCCTGAGCAGAGGTCGCGGCCGCCGGTGCCGCTGCTGCGCGCTCCCGGGCTTCGCGCTCGGCACGTCGGCGACTCTCGTCGTGCTCGCGCGCCTCGGCTTCGATCATGTTGCGCGCCGCCTCGAGCTCCCGGTTCACGTCGCCGGTCACCTTGCGGAACTCGGCCAAGCCCTTGCCCAGCGCTCGCGCGACCTCGGGCAGCCGCTTGGGCCCGAGGACCACGAGCGCGATCACGATGATCACGACCATCTCGGGCATGCCGATGCCGAACATCGCGGGAACGCTAGCCGATGGCCCAGGCCGCGGCAAATCCGCCTGCCCCGCCCTCGGCCTCGCCGGGCGCTCCCGCCGGCGTGGCGCGACGCTGGGTAGCGAGCTCGGTCGGTGCGCCGCCGCGCACGGGCCGGCGCGACGAGCCGGAGCTGCCGCCTCAAAGCCGCCAGTATGGCTCGAGGATGCGCTTGATCGCGTCGAAAGCGTCGCTCGGCGGGGGGGGCTCGGGCGCAGGCGGGTCGGGGTGCGAGAGCTCCTCGAGAACGACCTCGGTCGAGCCGCGGATCGCCTCGAGGTCGTAGCCGCCCTCGAGCGCGGCGACGATCCGCCCGCCGGCGGTGTCGCGCGCCACACCCACCAGGCGGCGCGCCATGGCGAGGAAGCCCGCCTCGGTGACCCGCATGCCGCCCAAGGGGTCGCGCCGGTGGCAGTCGAAGCCCGCCGAGACCAGGACGAACTGCGGTGCGAACTGGCGAAGCACGGGCTCGATCACCTCGTGGAAGGCGAGCTCGTAGCCGGCGTCGCCGACGCCGGCGGAGAACGGCACGTTCAGCGTGAAGCCCGCACCGGCGTTGCGTCCGATGTCCGTCGCGGCGCCGGTGCCCGGATAATGGGGGTACTGGTGCAGCGAGACGTAGAGCACGCTGGGGTCGTCGTAGAAAATCGCCTCGGTGCCGTTACCGTGGTGCAGGTCCCAGTCGACGATCGCGATGCGCTCGAGCCGGTGCACGCGGCGCAGGTGCCGGGCGGCGATGGCGACGTTGTTCAGCAGGCAGAAGCCCATCGCTCGATCTCTGGTCGCGTGGTGGCCGGGCGGACGAACGAAGGCGAAGCCGTTGCGCAGGTCCCGCCTGGCGACCGCGTCGACCAGCTCGAGCACGCCGCCGGCCGCGAGCAGGGCTACCTCGTAGGAGCGCGCCGAGGTGTGCGTGTCGGCATCGATCTGGGCGTGCGCCACGCCGGATGTGGCCCGGAGGCTGTCGAGCAGGTCCGGGGTGTGGACGGCGAGGATCTCCTCGTCGCGCACCGGGCGCGGCGCGACTCGCTCGAGTGGCGCACCCCGCCAGTCGTGAAGCAGCTGCTCGATCACGGCGAGCCGCTCGGCACGCTCGGGGTGACCGGGGCCGGTGTCGTGCTCGCGGTAGCGAGGGTCGATCACGATCGCGCTGCGCATGGCCGCCTGCCTCAGAAGCCATCGATCGGCTCGCCGGCGCCGGATCCGGTGGCCGCGCCCGAGGCAGCCGGCGCACCGCGGATGCGGCGCAGGGCGGCAGCGTCGAGGTCCGTCGGGTCGCCCTCGGCCCCGGACTCGCTCTCCGCGGAGTCCTCCGGCGCGCGCGCGAGCGTGGTCGGCTCGGTGCCGCGCTTGAACGCCTCGAGCACCGGGCGGGTGGTGCTCGGACCGGCGCGCAGCCCGGAGCGCCCGTCGATGTTGACCAGCACGACCTCGGGCGGCACGGG
>CAZGUU010000237.1:0-8413 GCA_964529315.1 uncultured Enterobacteriaceae bacterium | reverse complement strand
TCGAGCCGGGAGCGCGCCAAGCGGATCCGTCGCCGGCACGGTGCGTCGCGTGCCGGCGGCGGGACGGTGCGGGCCAGCTCACCGGGCGATCGTCCGCGGCCGACGGGTGCAGGCTGGGCGCGCCGGCGCACGGCGCGAGAGCGCTCCGATGCGGACATGCCGCCATCGCCCACGCGAGGCCTGCCGGGGGCGGGAGGCGCGGACGACCAAGGGGGGACGGCGGCGAGATTCGCTGGTTGGGCCGGAGGGCCCCGGCGGTTGGGGTGGCACGGGCGCGCCTATATCAAAATTGCGAGCCGTGCCAAACGGGTGGCGGGCTCTCGACGGGTCACGCGACGCGCGATAGGCATGGTGCGAGGGAGGCGACTGCGATGCAGCGACGTACGTTCTTGTGGACGGCTCTGGTGGCGGTGGCGGCTTTCCGGGCGACCCGTGCGCGCGCCGCCGAGCTCCCGGCCAGCACGCGCCAGGCCCTGGAGAGCGACTCGCTCATCTACGTCGCGACGCGGCGCAAGAGCGGAGAGCGCAGCACGGCTCGGCCGATCTGGTTCTACTACGAGAACGGCACGGTGTTCTTCACCACCTCACCGAGCAGCTGGAAGGCCAAGCGCATCTCGCGCGGAAGCCCGCTCTACATCTGGGTGGGCGACGACGACGGACCGTTCCTGGTCGGCCAGGCCGAGCGGGTGACCGACCCGGAGCTGATCGCGCGCATGGGCGAGGCGTACGCGAGGAAGTACTGGCTCGCCTGGCTCGGCCTGTTTCGCCCGCGGCCGGACCGCGTGGCCGAGGGCAAGACGGTCGCCTACCGCGTCGAGCTTTCCGAGGGGACCCCGCCGCCCGAGCCGCGCTCCTGATCGGACGGGGCTCGCCGCCGCCTCACCCTCGGCCGAAGCGGGGTGCGCGCTTCTCGGCGAACGCCCGCTGGCCCTCGGCGAAGTCGGCGCTCGCGATGGCCTCGTTGCGCAGCGCGGTGAAGTGCGCGATCTCGGTCGGCGAGAAGGCGGTGCGGTCGCCGAGCGCGGCGAGCATCTGCTTGGTCGCGTGCAGCGTGCGCGGCGCCAGCGCGGCGACCTCGCCGGCCAGGCGCAGCACGGCGGCCTCGAGCTCCTCGGCCGGGTGTAGACCGTGGAGCAGGCCGAGCGCGTGGGCCCGCTCGGCGCCCATCGGTCGGGCGGTGAGCAGCAGCTCGGTGACCAGCGTCTTGCTCGCCCGATGGGCCAGGCGCGCCACACCGCTGGCATCGTAGACCACCGAGAGCTTGGCCGCGGGAATCGCGAAGCGCGCCGCCGTGTCGGCGAAGCGCAGGTCGCACGCCGCCAGGACCTCGCACGCGGCGCCGTATGCGCCGCCGAAGACCAGCGCGATGACGGGCGCCGGGAAGCGCTCGATGGCCGCGATGGCGCGGCCCAGCGGGTGGCGTGAGGCCTCCTCGCCCGAGCCGCCGCGGATCGCGCCGATGTCGTAGCCCGAGGAGAAGATTCGCTCGCCCTGGCCGCGCAGCACGACGACGCGGGCGCCCTCGGTGGCCAGGCGGTCGAGCGACGCTTCGAGCTCGAGCAGGAGCTCGGGGTGGAGAGCGTTGCGCTTGTCGGGGTTGGAGATCGCCAGGACGGCGACCTCGCCCTCGCGCCCCACGAGGATGTGCGCCGAGGTCGCCACGTCAAGGTAGACCGAGGCTCGCCGTGCCGATCACCAGGCGGTCCCCCTCGGCACTCTCCATCCAGACGTCGCACTCGACACTGCGCGTGGCCTCGTGCTTCTCGGTGACCATGCCGTGCACGGTGACCGTGCTGCCGGCCATCACCAGGCCGCGGAAGGTGGTGCCCAGCCGGCGCAGCCGGGCGCTGGGTGCCCAGTCGAGCAGGGCGCGGGCGAGTAGCGCGAGCGTCATCGCACCGGGGGTGATCTGTCCGGGCAATCCCTCGGCCCGCGCCCCCTCCTCGTCGGTGAAGCGAGGGTAGGGTCGGTCGAGGAGACGAGCGTGCGCCGCGATGCCCTCGCGGTCGAGGTGGACGGTCTCCGCCGGGATCTCGTCCCCGACCTCGACCGAATCGAAGGTGACCGTGCTCATCGCTGCTCCTCTTGGCCGCTGCGACCGCGCTGCATCAGCCTCGTGTCGACCGTCGCGACCAGCTCGCCGCGCTGGTTGTGCAGCTCCTGGCGGCAAACGACGAACCACATCGAGCCGCTGCGGCCGGTCTTCTCGTAGATGTCGAGCAGGCGCGAGCGGGAGGTGAGCCGATCGCCCGGACGGATCGGTACACCGAGCTCGATGTCCTTGCCGGCGTCGAATCCGCCGGCGGCGATCATCTCGCGCGCCACCTCCTCGGGCACCTGCTGGATGCCGCCCAGCTTGACCACGAAGGTCGGAAAGGCGACCAGACCTCGGTGGGGTCCCGAGCCGGCGGCGGCCTCGTCGAGATAGATGGGCTCGCTCACGCCGAGGGAGCGCGCGTAGGCGATGAGCTCCTCGGCCGTGACGGCCGGGTACTCGAGAACCTCGTACTCCTTGCCGAGCACGGAGCGTGGGAGGTCGGCGAACGACATGGCAGGATCCTCCTGATCGCGGCTTCGCGCCGCGTCGCCCCCGCCGTGCGGCGGACGGCCGCGCGGGTGCGGAGCGTGCGGGCGCGGCTCGCCGTGTCCCGCGGGCGAGCGGCAAGCTGTTTAGCCGCCCGCCGCGCCGAGCGCGCGCGCGGCGGCCTCGAGCTGCTCGCGCAGCAGGCGCTTGTGGATCTTGCCGCTGGGCGTGCGCGGGAAGTCCTCGACCCCCTCGACCTGCTCGGGGAGCTTGTGCGGGGTGAGATCGCGCTCGCGCAGAAAGGCGCTCACCGCCTCGAGGGTGGGGGCGGCGGCGCCCGGCTGCATGCGCAGGCACGCGCAGGCCCGCTCGCCGGTGGCCGGGTCGGCCAGCGCCACCACGGCCACCTCCGCCACGCCGGGAAGCACGGCGAGCAGGTCTTCGAGCTCCCGAGCGCTGATCTTCTCGCCCTTGCGCACGACGATGTCCTTCACCCGGCCGGTCACCCGCAGGTAGCCGTCCGCGTCGACCACGCCGAGGTCTCCCGTGCGGTGGAAGCCCTCGGCGTCGAAGGCCTCCGCGTCGAGCGTCGGGTCGGCGTAGCCGAGGAAACAATCCGGACCTCGCGCGCGGATCTCGCCCTCGACGCCCGCTGCGAGCGTCCGCCCCGAGTCGTCGGCGATGCGCAGCTCGACCCCGTCGAGTGCCCGGCCCTCGGTGTCGAGGCCGCGCGCCAGTGCGTCGCTCGCGGTCGTCGTGGCGATGGTGGGGAACTCGGAGGATCCGTAGGAGCGCTTGGCGACCAGCCCGGGGAGCCGCTGGCGCGCTGCGCGCAGCAGCTCCGCAGGCACGCTGGCGCCGCCGCAGGAGTAGAGGCGCAAGCTGGAGAGATCCCGACGGGCGGCCTCGGGGTGGGCGAGCATCTCCTGGAGGAAGGTCGGGGCACCGATCATGTAGGTCACCCGGTGGAGCTCGATCGCGACCAGGGCGGCGCCCGGATCCCAGCGGTCCATCAGAACGGCGCTCGTGCCGAGCAGTGCGGGCGCGAGCACGCCGTGTACGATGCCCGAGACGTGGGCGAGCGGCGACGGCATCAGCACGCGATCGCCCGGCCCCAGGCCGTGCGCGCCCACCAGGCTGTGCAGCTCTGCGACCAACGTGTCGTGGGTGTGTAGCGCGCCCTTCGGGGCGGCGGTCGACCCGGAGGTGTAGACGATGACGGCGATCGAGCTCGGGTCCACGGCGCGGCGCTGGTCGCCGGCCGGCGGGGCGGGGAGTGAGGCCAGGTCCAGGGACATGATCCGCGCCTCGTGGGACGGCTCCGTGGCGGCCGGCTCTCGGACCACCAGGATCGAGGGGGGCACCGGCAGAGCGCGGGCGCACTGCTCGATCTGGCGCACCAGGTCGACTCCGCGGTGGCTGCGTGCCGCCAGCACCACCCGGGGTCGTGTCTGGTCGAGCACGAAGCCGACCTCGCGTGCACGCAGCACCGGCACGATCGGCACGGCGTGCGCACCGAGCGAGACGCTGGCCAGCAGCGCCGTCGCGCTCTCCCACCAGCTCGGCATCTGGTAGGCGACGGCATCCCCCGGCTCGACGCCGAGCGCCTCGAGGGTCGTGGCGAGCGCGCCGACCCGCGCGCGCAACGCAGCGAAGGTGAGCCGTCGCTGGTCGTCGATCAACGCCTCCCCGTCGGGCTGCCGTGCGCACGTGCCGAGAAACGAGTCGCCGATCGACGCACCGCGCCACAGGCCGGTGCTTCGATAGCCCCTGGCTTGCGCGCTGGCGAGCCGCTCCGGGCTCACGCGGACTCTCCTTGCGGGCGCTGTCTCTGGCTCTCCCATGGATCGTCACTCCCGGAGCTTGCGGGCGCAGCCCCAGCTCGAGCTCGACAATGCCGCGTATGCCACCGCGAGGCTCACTGCATCGCTGCTCGCGGTGGCCCGCAGCCACGCTCCGGCGGGCGTCGCGACGACCCCGCACGTTGGGCGTTCTCTCACGACCGAGCATTGGCAGAGATCCACATGACCAATGTAGCCCGCAACACCGTCATGGGTAGGGTTGACACTCTTCGAGCCCGCGACCTATAAGCGCGCTCGACTTCCCCCCGAGGATTCCCCTCGCAACATCGGGTGACGAATGCGGCCATTCTCCAGAGCCAGTCGAGCGTCTCGTGCGTTTGTAATTTTAGGATTTCCACTGGCGGTGGCAGCGGTGCTCGGGCTGGCCTCGGGCGTCCGCGCGGCGCGCATCGTCGAGAACCTCTACGGCTCCAAGCTGCTCGACGAGAAGACCGGCTTCGTGGTCGGCGCCTTCGGCGCGATCTTTCGCACCACGGACGGCGGGGCGACCTGGGAGGCGCAGAAGGCGCCGAGCCAGGAGTACCTCTTCTCGGTCGACTTCGGCTCGCCCGAGAAGGGCGTCATCGTCGGCAAGGCGGGAACCGTCCTGACCACCGACGACGGCGGCGCGACCTGGGTGAAGCGAGACTCCGGGAGCGACAAGAACCTCTTCTCGGTCGCGTTCTCCGCGCCGCAGCACGTCTGGGCGATCGGCGACTGGGGAGAGGTGCTCGAGTCCAAGGACGCCGGAGTCACTTGGACCAAGCGCACGCTGCCCGACGACGTCGTCCTCACCTCGCAGTCGTGGCCGGACGAGCAGCACGGGTTTCTCGCCGGCGAGTTCGGCACCGTCGAGGTGACCACCGACGGTGGGGTGACCTTCACCAAGGCCGAGACCGGCACCGACAAGACCCTCTTCGGCGTCGCGTTCACCTCGCCGCAGAACGGCTGGGCCGTCGGCATCGACGGCCTCGTCATGCGGACCAAGGACGGCGCGCGCAGCTGGGAGCTGCAGCGCGGGCGCCTGGCCACCCAGTCGCTCGAGGCTTTGGGCTTCATGGAGGCGATGCGCAACCCGGGGCTCTACGACGTCCGCTTCTCCGGCCCCTTCGGCTACATCGTCGGCGACATCGGCATGGTCCTGGTGAGCTCCGACGGAGGCGAGACCTGGACGGAGCAGAAGCTCCCCGCGGAGATGAGCCTGTTCTGGCTGCGCTCCGTATCGACCGCGCAGGGCGAGCGCGCACTCCTCGCCGGCGCCAACGGTCTCACGGTGACTGCGATGCGCGACAAGCTCCAGCTCAAGCGGGGGGCCGACGGCGCGGGCCCCGGTGCTCTGTAGGACGCCCTCCGGGAGATTCGATCCATGATACCCAGACGCTACATCGAGGCGTACCTCTTCTTCCTCCTGCGCCACAAGGTCGCCGTCACTGCCGTCATCACCGCCTTCACGGTCTTCTTCATCTACTACATGTGGAATTTCATGGCCGTGACGACGAACTTCTTCGACCTCTATCCGCCGGGTCATCCGTACATCCAGCTCTACACCAAGTACCGCTCGATGTTCGGCACGGCCAACGTGCTGCAGTTCGTCGTCGAGACGCCCAACGGAACGATCTTCGACGACCCCGAGACCTTCCGGAAGGTCGACCGCATCACGGTGAAGCTGCTGCACGACGTGCCGGGCGTGAACGGCGAGCAGGTGCTCTCGGTCACCCACCCCAAGCTCAAGACCACCCTGACGGCCGGCACCGGCATCAAGGTCGTTCCCCTGACCTACCCGAGGCTCCCCGAGAACAAGGAAGACCTCGAGTTCATGCGGGTCAAGGTCTACTCGACCGAGGGCGTGCGAGGGCTATTCGTCTCGCCCAACGACAAGGCGACGATGATCGTCGCCGGCTTCTGGGAGGAGTACTTCGACCTGCCCGGCATGCTCAAGCAGGTCGAGGACATCGTCAAGAGCGAGCAGATCGTCAACGAGCACGGCGGCTGCGAGGGCGTCGAGAACTGCACCAAGATCTACGTCACGGGCTTCCCGGTGCTCTACGGCTACTTCATGTCGATGAAGAAGCCGATGATGTGGGTGCTCTTCGCCAGCATCGCGACGATGGTCGTGATCCTCTGGTTCGAGTTCCGCAGCTGGCAGGGCGTGGTCATCCCCATCCTATCGGGCGGCTTGAGCGCCATCTGGGGTCTGGGGTTCGGCGGGCTCTTCGGGCTGAACTTGGACCCGTTGGTTCTGGTCGTGCCGCTGCTGATCTCGGCGCGAGCCCACTCGCACTCCGTGCAGTCGATGGAGCGCTACCACGAGGAGTACGAGAAGCTCCGGGACAAGCATGCGGCGATCGTCAAGTCTTACACGGAGATCTACGCCCCGGCGATGGTGTCGATCATGGCCGACGGTCTGGCCATCCTGACCCTCTACGTGGCGCGCATCCCGATCATCCAGAAGCTCGCCGTGCTGTGCAGCTTCTGGATCGTCAGCATCTTCGTCAGCGTGGTCACGCTGCACCCGGTCATCCTGGCCTTCGTCAAGCCGCCCAAGCACCTGGCGACGCACAGCAAGAAGGGCATCTTCTCGAAGGGCTACGACCAGTTCGAGCGCTTCCTGATCTGGCTCTCGACGGGCAACCGGCGCATCGGCATGGCCTTCGCCCTGGTCGGGATGCTGCTCTTCGGCTTCTACTTCCAGCAGAAGGTCAAGGCCGGCGACACGACGCCGGGCGCAGCGCTGCTGTACCCCGACCATCCACACAACGTGGCCTTCAGGAAGGTGAACGAGAACTTCATCGGCGCCAGCCAGCTGGTGCTGATCGCCGAGGGCAAGAAGCCCGAGGCGCTCAAGGACGCCCGCACGCTCAACCAGCTCGACCTCTTCGCCCGCTTCATGAAGCAGAGCGACGAGACCGGCGCGGTGGGCGGGGCCATGTCGGCGACGACGATGCTCAAGCGCATCTTCCGGACCTTCCACGAGGGTGACCCGAAGTGGGAGATTCTGCCGACCACCACCGAGCACGTCGGCCAGCTCTTCTTCCTGCTCACGTCGAACACGGCCCGCGGCGAGATGGACCGCTTCTTCGACATGAACATGACCAACGCCACGCTGACGATCTTCTACAAGGACTACAACCACGAGGTGATCAAGAACTCGATCGCCAAGGCGAAGGAGTTCATCACCGAGTACACCGCGAAGGACGACACCGTTCGCTACCTGCTCGCAGGCGGTCTGCTCGGTCTGCTGGCCGCCACCAACGAGGAGGTGGAGTGGTCCTACCGCGTGAACCTGGCGCTGATCCTGATCGTGGTCTTCGTGCTGAGCTACCTCACCTACGTATCGGTGATGGGTGCCTTCATCGTGATGCTGCCCTCGCTGATCGCCCAGCCGCTCTCCGAAGCGATGATGTATTTCCTGAACATCGACTTCAACATCAACTCGCTGCCCGTGGCCGCCGTCGGCATCGGCATCGGCATCGACTACGGCTACTATGTGCTCAGCCGAATCATCGAGGAGTACCCCAAGGACCGCAGCTTCGACGGCGCGATCACGCGAGCCTTCAACACCACGGGTAAGACCGTTCTGTTCACCGGCATGTCGCTCACCGCGAGCGTCATCTACTGGTGCTTCTTCCCGATGAAGTTCCAGGCGCAGATGGCCGTGCTGCTGGTTCTGCTGCTCGCGTTCCACCTGATCGGCGCCCTGATGTTCATCCCGCCGATGGTTTCGCTGCTGCGCCCGAAGTTCGCCATCCAATACGCGGACGACCACGATCGGCGCGTGCTGGAGGAGGGAATCCACGCCAACGAGGCGGCGACCGGCGTCTGAGGGGCGAGCGGCGCGGGGCTCCTGCCCGAGCCGGCCCGCAGGGAGGGGGTGACACCACGCCGTCCGCGGCGGGGTGAGCGACTCATGGACTTCGCCGCGACTCCCGAGGAAGAGGCCTTCCGTACGGCGGTGCGGGGGTGGCTCGCCGAGCATCTTTCGACGGGAGGAGGCGCGGCCCCGGGGGCGCGGCCCCCGACGGCCGAGCAGCGAGTGGCCGCCGCGCGC
>CAZGUU010000236.1:0-8420 GCA_964529315.1 uncultured Enterobacteriaceae bacterium | reverse complement strand
GGCTCGCCACCGGCGCGATCGCGACCGCGAGCCATGCGATCGTGCCGGCCGGCGTCGTCGCCGAGCAGGCGCCGGCGGGCGGCTCGCTGGCCGAGCCGGGCAGCGCCGTCGCGCTCGTCGTCTCGCTCGGCCCCGGCCCGGGCGACCTCGACGAAGACGGCGACGGCTTCTCCGCGAGCCAGGGCGACTGCGACGATGGCGACTCCGCGGTGCATCCGGGGGCGGCCGACGCTGCTGGCAACGGCATCGACGAGGACTGCGACGGCGCCGATGCGAGCCGGCCGCTCGCGGAGATCATCGTGGCGCCGGCGAGCCCGTCGGCCCTGGTCGGCGCGCAGATCACCTTCACCGCGACCGGCGTGTTCGACGACGGCACGAGCCAGGATCTCACGGCTCTGGTCGCCTGGGAGTCCCTGTCGCCGGCAACGGCCTCGGTCGACACCGCCGGCGTGGCATCGGCGCTGGCCGCGGGCTCGGCCACGATCCGCGCGACGCGCGGCGGGGCGAGCGGCAGCGCCGTGCTCGCGGTGAGCGACGCGGTCGCGGGCGACGCGACGCAGCCGCTCGCCGAGATCTCGCTCCCCGCGGCGGACTCGACCGTCACCGCACCGGTCGAGATCGTCGGCACGGCGAGCGACGACAGCTTCCTCGACTACGAGCTCGCCCTCGCGCCCACGGGCGAGCCGAGCTTCACGACCATCGCGTCGTCGACGACGCCGGTCGTCGCCGGCGTGCTCGGCACGCTCGACCCGACGTTGCTGGTCAACGACCTCTACACGGTTCGCCTCTCGGTGCGCGACCGCGGCGGCAACGTGGCGGTCGCGGAGGCGGTCTACCAGGTCGAGGGTCAGCTCAAGGTGGGCCTCCTCGCGCTCAGCTTCGTCGACCTGCGCGTGGCGATGGCCGGGCTGCCGATCGTGGTCGAGCGCACCTACGACAGCCGCGAGCGGCGCAGCGGCGACTTCGGCTTCGGCTGGCGGCTCGCGGTCCAGAGCCTGCGCCTGCGCGCCAACCGCATGCTCGGCACTGGCTGGTGGGTGCGGCGCTCCCGGCTTGCCTACCAGATCCTGCCCAGCGACGCGCACCGCATGAGCCTCACCCTGCCGGGTGGAGAGGTGGAGCAGTTCGACCTCGAGCTCACGCCGAACCCCTCGGTGATCGTTCCGTTCTCGTCGGTGAGCGCCTCGTTCAGGGCGCGCCCCGGGACGCGCGGCTCGCTCGAGTGCCTGGACGACACGGCGCTGCTCGTCGTCGGAGCTCAGCCCGGCGAGGTGACCCTGACCGACTTCGCGGCGCGCACCTTCGACCCGCAGCGCTTCCGCTACACCGCGGCCGACGGAACGCGCTACGTGATCCACCGCCGCGATGGCGTCGAGAGCGTGACCGAGCGCAACGGCAACACCGTGACCTTCGGACCTGGCGGCATCGTCCACTCGGCGGGCCGCTCCGTCCTCTTCCAGCGCGACGCGCAGGGCCGCATCACCTCGATCACGGACCCGAACGGCAACGTCCAGACCTACGTCTACGACGCCAACGGCGATCTGCGTCGCCACACGGACGCCGAGGGCGGCACCACGGGCTTCTCCTACGACCGCCGCCACGGCCTGCTGCACCTCGACGACCCGCTCGGCCGGCGCATCGTGCGCAACGAGTACGACGCCGCGGGACGGCTCGTCGCCACGGTCGACGCCGACGGCAAGCGCATCGAGTACACCCACGACATCGCCGCGCGCCAGGAGGCGATCCGCGATCGGCGCGGCGAGATCACGACCTACGCCTACGACGACCGGGGCAGCCTGCTGCGCAAGACCGACCCTCTCGGCCACACCTGGAGCTACGCCTACGACGCCGCGGGCAACCGGACGAGCGAGACCGACCCGCTCGGCCAGACGACCACGTGGTCGCACGACGCGGCCGGCAACGAGACCGCGCGCACCGACGCGCTCGGCCACACGACGACCTTCGCGCGAGCCGCGAGCGGCCAGCTGCTGTCGATCGCGTCGCCGGGCGGCGGCACGACGACGGGCGCCTACGATGCGCGCGGCAACCAGATCGAGAAGACCGGGCCCGAAGGCGCGACCCGGCGCTTCGCCTACGACTCGGCCGGCAACCTGGTCCACGAGACCGACTGCGGGGGCGGGAGCCGCGCCTACGCGTACGACGTCGGGGGCCGCCTGATCGAGGAGATCGACCCGCTGGGCCACCGCACGACCCACACCCATGATGCCAACGGCAACCGCCTGACGACGACCCGCTCGCGCACCACCCCGAGCGGCACGGCGACCATGGTCACCCGCTTCGCTTACGACGGGCGCAACCGGCTCGTCCGCACGACGCATCCCGACGGCGCCGTCACACGGACCGAGTACGATGCGCTCGGCCGCGTCGCGGCCGAGGTCGACGCGAGCGGCCGGCGGACGTCGTACGAGTACGACGTCACCGGCAACCGGGTCGGCGTCACCCACCCCGATGGCACCACCGCGCGATCCACGTGGGACGCCGAGGGGCGCCAGACCTCCGAGACCGATCGCGCCGGGCGGACGCGGGCCTTCGAGTACGACGCCGCGGGTCGCACGACGCGCATCGTCCACCCCGACGGCAGCGCGAGCGCCCTCGAGTACGACGCCGCGGGCCGGCTCGCCGCGACCACGGACCCCCGGGGGGGCCGCAGCGAGCTGCGCTGGGACGCGGCCGGGCACCAGACCGCCGTCATCGACCCGCTGGGCGGGCGCACGGACTTCGCCTACGACGCCGCCGGCAACCGCGTTGGTGTGACGGATGCCGGCGGCAAGCACACGACCTACCGCCACGACGCGGCCGGCCGGGTGGTCGAGACGGTCTTCCCCGACGGTACGACGGCTCGCGCCACGCACCAGGCGGGCTGTGGCGGGCGCACCCTCACGGCGACCGACCAGACGGGTGCCACCACGCGCTTCGACTACGACGCGCTCGGCCGCCTGGCTCGGGTCACGGATGCCCTCGGCAGCGAGACGGTCTTCGCCTACGACGAGGTCGGCAACCGCATCTCGCAGACCGACGCGAACGGCAACGTCACCCGCTGGGAGCACGACGACCGTGGCCGCGTCACCCGGCGCATCTCGCCCCTCGGCACGTTTGCGAGCTACGGCTACGACGTGGTGGGCCACCTCACCGCCACGACCGACGCGAGGGGCAACACCGTCGCATTCGTGCGCGACTCGATGGGTCGGGTCGTGGAGAAGCGCTACCCCGACGGTGCCGTCACGCGCTTCACCTACGAGCCGGGCGGCGAGGCGGCCACGGTCGAGGACGCACGCGGCCTCACCACCTACGACTACGACGCGGTTGGACGCCTGGCGCGCGCCACGCAGCCCGACGGCGCCTCTCTCGCCTACGGATACGATGCAGCCGGAAACCGGACGTCGGTCGAGGCCCCCTCGGGGACGACGCTCTACGCCTACGACGCCGCCAACCGCTTGGCGTCGGTCACCGATGCCGACGGCGGCGTGGCCAGCTTCTCCCACGACGCGGCCGGGCACCGGACCGGCGAGACGCTGCCCAACGGCGTGCAGACCACCTACGCCCGCGACGACCTCGGCCGCGTCGTCCGGCTCGAGCACCGCGCATCGGGCGGCAGCCTGCTGGCCGCTTACGAGTACGCTTACGGGCCGACGGGCGATCGCCTCGTGGCGACCGAGAGCAGCGGCCGCACGGTGCGCTGGACGTACGACGCGCTCCATCGCCTGATCGAGGAGCGGGTCTCGGACGGCGGCGGGGCCGAGGCCACGACGGCCTACACCTACGACGCGGTCGGCAACCGGCTGACCCGCACCGACTCCTCGGGCACGCGGGCCTACACGTACGACGCCAACGACCGCCTGCTCGACGACGGCGCCGCCGCCTACGCCTACGACGCCGACGGCAACGCGCAGAGCCGCAGCGAGGGCTCGCGCATCGACGTCTTCGACTTCGACGCCGACGGCCGGCTCGCCGCGGCGCAGGTCGCGGGCAAGAGCGCGGAGTACGCCTACGACGAGCGCGGCCTGCGCACCTCGGCGCGCATCGACGGCGCGCTCACGCGCTACCTGGTGGACCGCAACCGGGACTACGCGCAGGTGCTCGAGGAGCGCGACGCGGCGGGTGCGCTGCTCGCTCGCCACGACCACGCGGACCACCCGCTCGCCCAGAGCCGCGACGGCTCCAGGAGGTGGCTGCTGCGCGACGCGCACGGCTCGACTCGTGCTCTCGCGGACCCGAGCGGCGCCCTCACGGACACCTACGACTACGACGCCTTCGGCGCCACCACGGGCCGCTCGGGCACGACCCGCAACGACCTGCTCTACGCCGGGGAGCAGCTCGACCCGGCGCTCGGCGACTACTACCTGCGCGCCCGCTATTACGATCCCGCGACGGGCCGCTTCCTGTCGCCCGACCCGCGCGCCGGCGACCCGCGCGATCCGCTCTCACTGCACCGCTACCTCTACGCGCACGACAACCCGGTGACCCGCCTCGACCCGAGCGGTGAGACGAGCGTCGTCGAGCTGGGCCTCGCGATCTCCATCCTCCTGCTGGCCGCCGAGACCATGGTGGTCTATGGCCTCCTGCGCGCGAAGCAGGCTGTCGACGCCGTGCGATGGGACGGCTGGATCGGGGCCGCATCGATCGGCGAGGTCGCCGGCGGGGGGGTGGCGGCCGCATCCTTGCGCTCCCAGTGCCTCGAGAAGAGCCACAGCCCGGGCCAGTATTGGCAGGGCCGCGCCCTCGTCGACGTCACGGTCTTCGGCGTGACCCTGGGCCCGCTGCCGGTCGGCCTCTCCTGGGGTGGCCTCACCATGGAGCTGCCGGGCCCGATGGGGGTCTACGGCTCCAACTTCGGCGGGTTTGCGAGCTTCGTCTCAGCCACGGCGACGCTCTCGACGCCGCTCCAGATCTTCTCCTCCGACCCGGCGGGGGGCGGCTCGGTGGGCAGGGCGACCATGGGGCACGGCATCGGCCAGGGCTTCTTCGGCTGGGTCCGGGGCTGGGAGGTGGGGGTCAGCTCCATGGGCGGCTTCGCCATCCCCTTCGACTGGCGGGAGGAGTGCATGCAGTCGGACGCCCGGACCCTGGCGCCGGAGCTCGAGGTGCCGGTCGAGCGGCCATGAGCCGCGGCCGAGGAGCTAGCCCTTCTTCTCCCCGCGCTTGCGCTCGCGGAACCCCTCGACCCAGCCGGCGCGGCGTTGGTCGGGCTTGGGGTTGAAGGCGAGCGCCCAGGGCTCGACGTCGTGGCGCACGGTCGTGCCCGTGGCGACGTAGGCGTCGTCGCCGATGGTCAGCGGGGCGACCAGCTGGCTGTCGCTGCCGATCTGCACGCGGTCGCCGATCACCGTGCGGTGCTTGGCGAAGCCGTCGTAGTTGCAGGTGATCGTGCCGGCGCCGATGTTCGCCTCGCTGCCGATGGTGGCGTCGCCCAGGTAGGAGAGGTGGTTGGCCTTGGTGCCCCGGCCGATCTCGGACTTCTTCACCTCGACGAAGTTGCCGACGTGCACGTTCTCGTGCAGGTGGGTGCCGGGCCGCAGGTGAGCCATCGGTCCGACGACCGCACCGGCGTCGATGCGAGCTTCGCTGACCACCACCATCGGCCGTAGGTGCACGCCGTCGCCGAGAGTCGCATCCGCGAGGAACGCCGAGCCGTCGATGCGACAGTCGCGGCCGATCGAGGTGTGGCCGCGCAGGTGCACCTGCGGGCCGATCACCGTATCGGCGCCGATCTCCACGCCCGGATCGACGTAGGCCGTGGCCGGATCGAGGAAGGTGACGCCGGCTTCCATGTGACGGCGGACGATCGCCTCGCGCAGCGTCGCCTCGAGGGCGGCCAGGTCGGCTCGCGAGTTGATCCCGGCGACCTCCCGCGGGTCGACCGGCTCGGTCGCCACGGCGAGGCCCGCGGCGACGGCCGCCGCGACGATGTCGGTCAGGTAGAGCTCGCCCTGCGCGTTGTTCGGCCGCAGGCGCTCGAGTGCGGGGAAGAGGAACTCGCCGCGCACGCAGTAGATGCCCGGGTTCACCTCGTCGATCGCCTGCTCGGCCTCGCTCGCGTCGCGCTGCTCGACGATGCGCAGCACGCCGCCGGCGGCGTCGCGCACGATGCGCCCATAGCCCAGCGGCCGGTCGACCACGGCGGTCAGCAGGGTGAGGGTTGCGGCGCGGCCGCGGTGCGCGGCGAGCAGGCGCTCGAGCGTCGCCGTGCCGAGCAGCGGGACGTCGCCGTAGAGGATCAGGACGTCGCCATCGAAGCCCTCGAGCTCGGCGTAGCCCGCGACGGCCACCGCGTGGCCGGTGCCGCGCTGCTCGCTCTGCAGGACGAAGCTCGCATCGAAGCCGGCGCATGCGGCCTCGACGCGCTCGGCCTGGTGCCCGAGCACGACTACCGTTCGCTCTGCGCCCAGGGGCCGGGCGGCCTCCAGCACCCAGCGAATCAGGGGTCTCCCGCCCAGCGCGTGCAGAACCTTGGCGTGCGCGGACTTCATCCGGGTGCCCTGGCCCGCGGCCAGGACCACCACGGCGAGCGCTGGGCTCGGTGCCGGGACGGACGGCTCGCGCCTGCGGGCGCTCATCGCCGCACCCGCAGGGCGCCGCTGCGGATGTCGCGCTCCGCGGCCGCGACGCGTGCCAGCACCTCGGGCGGCACCCGGTCGGCGAGCTTCGGATTGAGCACGAAGCTCACGGTGCCGTTGGACAGCCCCTCGGCCACGACGCGCCCGACGAAGCGCTTCTCCTTCACCTCGCGGGCGATCTCGAGGAACGCCTGCGGGATCGAGATCACCGCGCTGCCGAGCACGGTGTCGGGGGCGACCTCGCTCTGATCGCGATTGGTGCCGAAGGCGTACACGCCGTGCTCCTTGGCCGATTGGAAGACGCCGAGGCCAGCCGCATCGGCGTTCTGGAGGACGAAGTCGGCACCCTGGGCGATCAGCGCGTCGGTTGCGGCCTTGGCCGCCGCCACGTCCTCGAAGCTCCCGGTGTAGACCGTCGTGACCTGGAAGTCGGGCCGGACGCTGCGCGCGCCTGCCTCGAAGCCGGCGAAGGTCGCCAGGATCACCGGCAGCTTGATTCCACCCACGCACCCCGCCTTGCCCGATTTCGACAGGGAGGCGGCGACGATGCCCGCGAGGTAGGTCGCCTCGTCGAGGTGGAAGGTGAGCGAGGCGACGTTCTTCGCCTCGACGCTGCCCGAGCTGACGACGAAGCTGGTACCTCGGTAGCGGGCACCCACGCCGAGGGCGGCATCCTGAAACTCGAAGCCGTGGCCAAAGACCAGGGCGTAGGACTGCAGTGCGTAGTCCCGAAAGGCCTGCTCGAACTCCGCCGGGTTGCCCGTCTGCACGGTGCTCACCTGAGCGCCGAGCTCGCGCTTGACCAGCATCAGGCCGTCGAAGGCGCTCGCGTTCCAGCCGCCGTCGCTGACCGGCCCGGGGGTGACCAGGGCGACCTTGAAAGCGTCGGCGGCGTCGTCGGCGCCCGCGCTCTCACCCCCGCTCTCGCCGCGCCGGCAGGCCGCGAGGGTCGCGATCAGGCCCGCCGAGAGCAGGATGCAAAGAAGCCGCTGGCGAGCGCGCTGCGCGCGGCTCATCGGCCCAGGCTCCGGTAGCCGCCGCGGAAGTAGAGCAGGGGATCGGCCTCCGCGTCCACCGCGATCTCGAACGGCTCGCCGACGTAGATCGTGTGGTCGCCGGCTTCGAAGGCGTATCGGATCGAGCACTCGAGGTGGGCGACCACGTCGGCGAGGATCGGCGCACCGTTGGCCCCGATCCGGTAGCCGATGCCGACCAGCTTGTCGCCGCCGGTGGAGGCGAAGCGGCGCGAGATCGACTCCTGCAGGTCGCTCAGAACGTTGATCGTGAACACCTGCGATGCGGCGAAGCAGGGGTGGCACTCTGCAGCATGGTCGACACAGACCAGGACGAGCGGAGGGTCGAGAGACACCGAGGCGATGGAGTTGGCCGTGAGCCCGGCGAGCCTCCCCGCACCGTCGTGCGTGGTGACGACGGTGACACCCGTCGCGAAGTGGCCCATCACGCGGCGGAACTCGGATTGATCGACGGACATCGAGACCTCTCGGGTGGGGGCGTCGTGGCGGTCGGTGGAGGAACCTCTTTACCTGCGTGGCACGACGTTGCCAACGCGCGGGCCGGCGGCGTGCGGTTTGAAACTCCCACCAGGCACCGCGACAATCGCCCCGTGGCGTATCGTTCGACGCGGAGCACCCGCGCAGCGCGCAGAGGCCGCCGACGGCCCGGCTCGGTCGGGGAATTCCTGCTCGCCCGCAGCGCGCTGCTCGCGGCGCTGGTGGGAATGCTGGCGGCGGCGTGGCTGCCCGCCTGCACGGCGCAGCGCGGCAGCGCGATGCCCGCCACGATCGCCGCCCCGCTCCCGGACGATCGCGCCCCGCTCGACTGGGC
>CAZGUU010000235.1:3844-8459 GCA_964529315.1 uncultured Enterobacteriaceae bacterium | reverse complement strand
GACGGCCGCAAGCGCGCGCATCTCACCCGCGCACTTCCCGAGCTCGAATGCGAGCTCGATCAGACCGTCCGTGAACGACTCCGCACCCACGACGCCGGCCACCGCTCTCGCCAGCCGTCGACCGGTGCGCGACATGCGCCGGCGAGCGTGGGGCCAGTCGGCCGCATGCTTGCGTCCGAGGGTGACGCCATGGCGCCCGTGGACATAGCCCTCGTGGACGAGTCCCGACAGCGTGCGCTCGTTGTGATGGCGCACGACGGCGTGCGGCGCATACACCAGGCGTCCACCCCGCCGGTGAATGCGCCAGGAGAGATCCACGTCCTGGGCGCGCAGCAACGTCTCGTCGAACAGGCCGGCATCGATCAGGACGCTGCGCGGCGAGGCCCAGTTGCAGGCATCCACATACGGTGGGCGCTCCTCTTCGATCGCACGTCGCTGATCGTGAATGCGCTCGCCGAACCGCTCGATGCGATTGCCTCCTCTGCGGCAGAGGATCGCCCCGCCGACGATGCCCACATCCGGCTCTCGCAGAGCGCCCAGAAGCGCAGCCAGCCAGTCCCGCTCCGCCGCCGCGTCGGCGTCGATGAAGGCAACGACGGATCCGGTGGCCGCCCGCACGCCAGTGTTTCGTGCTGCCGCCGAACCGCGGATCGCCTCTCGAAGGACCCGCACGGACTCGAAGCTGCGCAGGATCCGGTCCGTGCCGTCGGTCGAGCCGTTGTCCACCACGATGATCTCCGGAGCGCTCGACAGGTGCTCCTGCGACAACAGCGACGCCACGCATGCCTCGATCGTCGCCTCGCCGTTGAATACCGGCACGACGACGGACACCCGTGGCTCCAGCGGTCCGGTCACTGACGGTAGGGCTCCCGCCATGCGCGTGTCGGCCGCACCCCGATCCACTCGACGAGGCGCTGGTGCCACTCGTTCCGGTAGAGACTCTGCCGCATGTACCCGCGAAGGGCATCGCGTGCCCGCCGCCGCGCCACCTCTGGCGACACACCGTGCTTCGCCAGGATGCGCAGGAGTGCTCTCTTCTGGACGTCCCTTGGAATGTGCGTGGTCAATCGCACGCCGGAGCGATGGTCTCGGTAGACATAGAGCACCTCTCGGACGGGCTGGAAGACCGCCCCTGCCTCGAACATCGTCCACGGAAAGTCGTAGTCATCGGCCGCGAAGTTCCCCAGCGTCGGGTCCACCCCGCCACACGCGAGTCCCGTCTCCACACGCCAGCACATCAGGTGTTTCACCGGCGATCCCGAGACGAAGAGCTCCTGGGTCAGCGTCTCGGGCGGCAGGTAGGCACCACTGATGGCCCCGCCGTCGTCATCGACATAGCGACGGCCGCCGTAGAAGAAGTCAGCGTCGGGTCTGGCCGTGATCGCGGCCTGCATCACGGAGACTGCGTCGGGCGCGAGCAGGTCGTCGCCGAGCAGCGGCGCGATGAACGCAGTCTGCGCCTGTCGCATGGCCGTGTTGTACGCGGCGGCGAGGCCTTCGCCGCCACCCCTTCCGATCAGCCGGACACGCGGATCTCGGACGGCCTCGCTCAATACCTCGCGGAAGTGGCCGATCCGGTCGCCGTCCACGACGAGCAGCAGCTCCCAGGAGCAGGACGTCTGCGCGAGCACGCTCTCGACGGCTTCCAGGAGATAGCGGCGTACGTAGTGCGTGACGGGAACGAAGATCGTGAGCGGCGCGGCCATCGACGAAATGCTTTCACGCGACACCGGGGCCCGCAACCCGCACACGGCGGCCACGCCGTCCCGATCGGTGCCTCGAGGATTCGCGGACACACGCGCGCGGACCAGCCGGAGGGACCGTTCAGCCCCGCGCCAGAATCTCCACCTCGGGGCCGACGCCCGGTCGACGCTCGCCTGCCCGCAGTCCATGCCCGGCAAGCACGACCTCGTACACCGCCGCGCGTACGTCCCAGGTGTGATGCGCGAGGACGTAGCCGACACCTGCGGCCCTGTTCCACGCGCGCTGCGTCGCGGCTCGCACGCCCTCGGCCAGGGCCTCGATGTCGCCGTTCGGCACGACGTCTCCGAGACCCGACTCGCGAACCACGTGGTCGTTTGGAAACCCGCCTTCGGACACGACCGGCAGCCCGGCTCGCAGGTAGTGGTAGATCTTCGTGCTCTCGTTGTTGTGCATCACGCCGCCGCCCGTGACCACCGTGCCGACATTCGCGTGGTGGATGAAATCCCACGAGCGTCGATAGTCCGCGCTGCCGAGGTAGGTCACCGCCGCGGGGTCCAGCCCGCGCACCTCGCCCGGCCCGAGAAGGTAGAGCCGAGCCCCCGTACGCGCGAGCGCGCCACCGAGGCGGTTCAGCTTCTCGACGAGCACGCGATTCGCCTCGGGCTGCACCCTGCGGTTGTAGATGTTCCCGGCGAACAGGCATCGCGGAGCGCTGCCCGCCGGGTACGGGTCCGGGCCAGGTGGCGGGATCACGGCATCGACGGCCCCAGGCACGAGCAGCACCTTGTCACACCTGCCGAAGCACTCGCGCCACAGCTCGCGCGCAGGCGGCGAGAGCAGCGCCACGTAGCGGGCCGCGCGGGCAACGCGCTCCTGGGTCTCGAACAGCCGCTGACGGCTCGCCCCGTAGAAGAAGATCCCCTCCCGATCCTCGGTCGCCACGACGGAGCCCAGGTGAGCCACGATGAACGGGTGCGATGCGCCGCCAAACCGCTGCAGCACGTCGAAGCCGCGGTGGAACAGCGTCTTCACCACGTCGTACTCGTGCCATCGCACGTCGTCGAGCGGCACCATCCGAAGACCGGCTGCGAGCTGGATCGGTGCGCGCCTGACCCACCAGCGCCACTCGTGGGTGGCCATGTCCACGTCGTGGCCACACCGCGCCAGCGCCTCCGAGATCTTCAGCCACCGAATGAAAGACATGTCGACGAGGCGAGCCGTTCGACGGCTGTCGGTGTAGACGGTGACGATGCGTGCCATGCGCAGAGAGGAGGATGTCCGCCTCAGGCGGACGGTGCCGCGGCGTCCAGCTCGGCCAGCAGGTGTGCCACGACGGCGTCCGTGGCCGACGCGGGGTTGGCAAAGCAGGCGTCGGCAACCGCCGCCCGGTCGCCCCACACCCACGGCTCGTCCAGGGCTCCTCGAAGCTCGGCTCTGGTCGTCGTCACCCGGGCCCCCTGCTCGAGCAGGGCGGACCGTCGGTCGTCCCACGCGTCGCGCGACAGCTTGACGGGCCAGTACAGGAGCACGGGCTTGTCGAGGAGCATCATGGCGAACGCGCGGCTGGAAATGTCCGTCACCAGCAGATCGGCATGCGTGAGCGCCGGCCGGTCGTCGACATGATCGTCGACCATCACCGAGCGCGACGCGGACAGCCGCTCGAGTCGTGCCCGCCAGTCGACCGGGCCGCCGATCAACCCGGCAAGCGACGCCGCGTGCAACTTGACGACCACCGAGCACGAAGGGGTGGCGGACACCTCTGCGATCACGTCGGACAGCCAGTCGAGGCCGCGCTCGTCGAAGGCCCGCAAGCCGGACCACGATGGCGCCACGAGGACGACCCGGGTGTCTTCGGGCAGACCGAGCCGTGCGCGGTAATCGTGCCCGCTGGCCGCCTCGAGCTCGGCGCGGTCCAGAAATGGCGTGCCACTGGCGACGATGCGGGTGCGGCTCGCACTCATCCGCGGATCGCGTTCGGACAGCGTGCGGTCGAACTCGCCACTCACGAGCACGACGTCGAAGTCCGCCATCGTCTTCCTGAGCCACGATCGTTCCACTGTTCGACTCGTAATCCCAGGGCCGTGCATCATCAACACCGAGCGAGCCCGTCGAAGTGGAAATGCCGCGAAGACATCCAGGCAGATGACGAGGTCGTATCGGCGCCAGAGCGAGCGCCAGTACGGAAGCGCGACCATCCCCATCGCGGCAGCCCACTGGTCGACCCGCCGCTGCTCGGCCCGCATGAAATGCGGATGCGGAAGGACGATGCACTCGAGCTCGAGCGGCCGGCCACGCCACGTGTGGCCGCGAAGGGCGGCCACGATCGGCGCGCTGAACTGCGCCAGGTGTGCCGCGTACGCCTGGATCGCCAGCCGGCGTCCGCCCGTGGCACCGGAGAGCAGCGCCCTGACGTCCAGGACCCCGAGGCACCACCGCACACCTTCCAGGATGACCCGACCTGCCACCCCGACGTGACGCGCAAGTCGGACAGGGGTCACGCCGCACGCACACGCGACAGGACGTTGCCGTAGACCCGCAGGTAGCCGGTTGCCATGCGTTCGAATCCAGAGCGCCCTGACGTCCGAAGGGCCTCCGCCCCCGCGGATATCACGCCCGTGGTGTCCGCGTCGATCTCGGTCAGCAAGGTCGCCAGGCTCCCACGGTCACCGGCGGCGAACAGCCAGCCGTTGCGGCCGTGGTCCACCGTCTCGCGAATGCCGCCGACGTCCGGTGCGATGACTGGTCGGCCCGTGAGCATGGCTTCGAGCAGCACCAGGGGGTGACCTTCGCTCGAGGATGCGAGGACGACGCACCAGCTGCGACGCATGGCGTCGACGGCCGTCCCCGGATCGACCTGACCAACCATCACCACCCGGCGTTCGAGCCCGTGCCGCGCAATCATCTCGCGGAC
>CAZGUU010000235.1:0-3834 GCA_964529315.1 uncultured Enterobacteriaceae bacterium | reverse complement strand
CATGGCGTTCCTCCGGACCGGCCCCGACGATGTAGAGGTTCCGTCCACACCCGCGCCGGACCGCCTCGGAAAAGGCTTCGACCAGAAACGGCACGCGCTTCACCGGCGCCAGACGTCCACAGAACACGAAGTGCCCCGGCTCCACGACGCCGCGGCGTCCGGGCGACGCCGCGGGCAGGTCGACCCCGTTGGGAATGCAGCGCGCGACCCGGCCGGTGGCAGCCTCGAGACCGGCGCAGATGGCCCGGGTCACCGCGGTCACCTCGTCCGCAGCGGCGAGAGCCACGCGGAGCTTGAGCCGTGACAGCAAGCTCGATTCCGCGAGCTCGAGCTCGAGGCCCGTGAACGTGACGACCAGCCGATAGCGGAACACCGGCTTGAACGCAGCCAGGAGCAGCGCGTCGACGTTCACCATGTGCAAGTGCACGAGGTCGACACGGCGGTCCCGCAGCAGACGCCAGAGGGCGGCGGCCCCTTTCGCGTACCGCGCCAGCCGATGCAGGAAGACGCCGACGCGCCCACCGTTTAGCAAAGGATTCGGGAAGGGTCGCGCGAACAGCGCCACCTGCTCGTCCAGGGGCGTCCCATGCCTCGGAGGGAGCCGCGCCGCGTCCGCCGAATCGGTCGCGAGGATGACCGACAGCCCTTCGGCCCGCCAGCGATTGCAGAGCGCATGCACCACGCGCTCCGATCCTCCGATCCCCCGGAGGTACCCGCTGCACCACATCAGCACGCACGGTGGGGGATGCGGCGAGTCGAAAGATGAGGCAGCGGACACGCAGCCGACAGGATAACGCGCCCACGCGGGGCGGGGCCACCCCGGTCTGCCCTCAGTGGGGCAGCTTGCTCACTCTGGCGGCGGCGACGTCGAGCTTCTTGCGGAAGATGCGAGCGCACTCCTCGTGGACGACGCCCTGCGCCACGAGGTCGTCGATCCAGTCCCCCGACTCGAAGGTCGGGTTCAGCTGGATCAGCGGGTCGGGCCAGAGCAGCCCCCGGTGCAGCTCGTCGTCGACCCGCTCGCGGATGCGCGCGTCGCGCAGCTCGATGAAGCTGCGCACGTAGGCGCCGTAGTCGGAGACCAGGCGGTCTCGCATCTCGAAGACGTTCACGGTGGGCTGCCCGTTCGCGGGCGACAGCTCAAGCCCATCACAGAATCGATGTCAACCGGCTCGGGCCCGGGCTCCGGCCTCGGCGGTCAGCCGTTGCCCGTGGCGGCTCGCGCGCCGCCGCGAGCCGGAGAGAGAGCCATGCCGGGGGCGGGACTCGAACCCGCACCGGGCTTGCGCCCGAGGGGATTTTAAGTCCCCTGTGTCTGCCCATTTCACCACCCCGGCCCCAGGACGAGGCTCACCCGTCGCACGAGAGCGCCGCTGCGGATCGGTGCGGCGTGCTGCAGCCGGCGGATGCCCCCGGTTGCAGCGGCCAGACGGCCCGCAGATCGCGCTCGCGGCGTGGGCCCGGCCAGAGGAGAGGCGGCGGTGAGAATCGAACTCACGAATAAAGGTTTTGCAGACCTTCCCCTTAGCCACTTGGGTACGCCGCCGGGGCCGAAAGCCACCCGGCGCAAGCCCGCCGAGCGACGCCTACGGCTAGCACAAGATGCGCGGCCGACGCCAGCCAGGAAGCGCAGCCACGATTCGCGGGTCGCCTGACGCGCTCGCCCGATCTCATGGTCGTGCGCCCAGCGGCGGAGAAGAGCCGCCGTCAGGAGGCAACTCTAGGTCGCATCGCCGTCGCCGTCGCCGCCACCCCCACCGCCTCCTCGCCCCGGCCCCTCCCGGCCTGCGCCGGGGCGCCTCGCTTGCGGGCGCCGACCCGATGCGTCCTCGAAGTGGGAGCGGGCCACGGCGGCCCACTCGCTGCGCGGCTCGAGGTCGAGAAAGCGCTTCCAGTGGCGGCGGGCGAGCTGCCAGCTCTCCAGCTTCTCGGCCACCAGGGCGAGGTTGAAGTGCGCATCCGCATAGCCGGGCCACAGCGCGACCGCGCGCCGGTAGGCGCGCAGCGCCCCGAGGAGGTCGCCCAGCTCGTCGCAGGCATTACCCAGGTTGAAGTGCGTGCGTGGGTTCTCCGTGTCGACGACCGTGGCCCGTTCGTACATCGCTCGGGCACGCTGGTAGTCGCCCACCTCGTAGTAGATGTTCCCCAGGTTGATCAGCGAGGGAACGTGGTCGGGCTCGATCCCGAGGGCCTTGCGGTAGGCGGCGATCGCCGTGGGATAGCTCGAGCGGTCGCGGTCGGCGCAGGCCCCGACGTCGAACCAGGCCTCGGCCGTCGCCGGCGGCCCGCCGAGATCGGCCCGGCGTGGCCGCGGCTTGACCTCCGCGACCGGGAAGCGGAGCTCGAGCTGACCGCGCAGCCGGGGTGCGATGCGCTCGACGGATTGCGCGAAGGTGAAGCCCGCGGCGAGCATGTCGTCGACCGCGCGCAGCACGCGCAGGTCGGCGAAGCGATAGCCGGTCCCGTTGGCCAGCGCGACCGGCCGCACCAGGCCGCGGCGCGCCAGGCTGCGTCGTCGTGCCCAGGTCACGCGGGGATAGAGACGGGTGGCCATGGTAGCCGGGACCAGGTCGTGCGTCTCCGGCATGCCGGGCAAGGCCTCCGGCTCCAGCGCGCTGCGCACCAGGCCGAGGAACTGCGCCTCGGTGAGCTTGCGCGCCGCGTCTCCCCTGGGCGGGCGCCCACCCTCGCCCACGACCAAGAAGTCGACCGCCAGCCCACGCGCGACGCGACCGCCGGCGCTGGTGACGAGCCGCCGCGCCGCCTCCCGGTCGCACGCCAGGAGCCGGCCGGCAAAGCCGATCCGCTTCCCCGTCAAGCCCAAAGGAGCCTCGTCCACGCCACCACCCCCGAAGCGCGATGAGCGAAGGCCGCTGCCGGAATCTCGCGATCCCGAATGCGGAGCCCCCTGCGACGCCTGCTCCCTGGTTTTCGCATCGCGGTGCACAAGTCAAGGCCGTGCCGCCGCGATGCGCGAGCTCAGGCGCCCTGCTCGCCTCGCTCGACTCCGAGCTCGGCGCGCCCGCGAGCTTGCGCCTCGCGCAGCGCCGCCTCGGCCGTCACCGCCTGCACCGCGATGCCGAGATCGGGCACGCTCGCCGAGTAGGCACCCGCCGGCTCGAGCCAATCGATCACGATGCGATGGCGGAACGGCGCGCTCTCGGCGGCGCCGGCGCTCAGCACCTCACCGTCGAGGCGCTGAGCGCCACGCGCTGCGCCGCGGGCGGAGAGCGCCTCGGACGCGGAGCCGGCGCGTCCCTTGGCACGGCTGACGGCGAGCCGCCTGCCGTTGAAGTCCGAGCTCTCGAGAGCCTCGATCGCCGCATCGACGGAGGCGGGATCGACCAGCTCTACG
This sequence comes from uncultured Enterobacteriaceae bacterium, assembly GCA_964529315.1. Taxonomy (GTDB): domain Bacteria; phylum Desulfobacterota; class Binatia; order UBA12015; family UBA12015; genus CAZGUU01. Next base: position 479 of record CAZGUU010000235.1, on the reverse strand, counting down.
AAGGCGAAGCCTCGGCTGCGCCCGCTTTCTCGGTCGACGATGATTCGCACGCTGCGCACCGCGCCGAACTCCGCGAAGCGCCCGCGAAGCTCGTCTTCCGTCGTCGCGAAGGGGAAATTGCTGACGAAGACCGTGTTCGACGCCATGGCGCCTCGCCTAACACGAAGCGAGGAGCGCAGGCGAGACAGTTTTCGCAACGGCTGGGGAGGGTCAGAAGAGCGGGTGACCGGGATCGAACCGGCGACCTCAACCTTGGCAAGGTTGCGCTCTAGCCAGCTGAGCTACACCCGCAAACCCGACCCACGTGCTTCCATAATCGACGGGAGCCGCGGGGGCAACCCGCGGGCCGTCGTCGAGAGCGGAGAGGGTGGGATTCGAACCCACGGTACCCCTCTCGGGGTACACGCGATTTCCAGTCGCGCCCATTCGACCACTCTGGCACCTCTCCGTTCAATTTTGCCCCCGTGCGGTGCTCGGCT
>CAZGUU010000234.1:0-8466 GCA_964529315.1 uncultured Enterobacteriaceae bacterium | reverse complement strand
GCGGCCGATCTGCCGGCTGCGGCTTGCCTTTCGGCCCGGCGGGCCCTGCGTCGTACCATGCAGGTACGACTCGGGCGCTCAAGGCCTGCAAGGCTGCGCCTCGCCTGGCATCTCGACCGCGTCGCTACGGACCCAGCTGTGGTGTTCGGGCTCAGCGCGTGAGCAGGAACCTCCTCCCGTCGCTCGGCACCGCCGGGTGACGACGCAGCCGTGATGGCGAATGCGGGATCCGGAGCGACTCCGCAGCCGTTGCGGGATACGCGCGCAACCGAAATTCGTGGGATGGAAGAGGAGGTCCACCCAGCCGACCCGCTCGCCGCCCAGGCGCCGCTTCTCGCCGCCGTCCGCGGCGCCTCGGTCACCGGCCGGCTTGCCACCGGCCCGCGCGCCGGCGCCCGGGTCCGGCGCCTTGGTAGCGACCCCGAAACGGAGGCGGGAGCACCGGCTCCGAGTGGGCGCTCGGGCGCCACCCCCCACGCCCACCTCGACGGCTTCGACCTGCACGCAGGCGTCTTCGTCCCCGCCGGCGGCCGCCGCCGGCTCGAGCACGTCGTTCGCTACGTCCTTCGGCCGCCCATCGCCCAGACCGCTCTCGAGCTCCTGCCCGACGGCATTGTTCTCCTCGAGCTGCGCCGCCCGTGGCGCGACGGCACGCGCGCCATCCTGCTCTCGCCCCGCGAGCTGTCTGAGCCACCGCTCGCGCTGCCCACGGCGGCGCGCCATGGCCCACCCCCTGGCCGGCCGCCGAGACGGCCACGCCCCCGGGCTCCACCCCACGAAGCCGGCGACCCCGGTGCGGTCCGCTGCGGCCGGGCGGCAACTACCCTGACACAGGGGGCGACCCTCTTCCCCGTGGCCGGCTTCACGCGCGGCGCGGCGAAGATCTGGTCGTCGGCGAGCGCGATGCAGTGCGTGGCGGCGCTGACGACGAACACCGGCGCCATGACCAACCTCCCCCTCATCGCCAAGGGCAGGAAGCAGCGCGGCGACTGAGCGCCGGCGCAGTCGGCGCGGAGCCGTGCGTGTCGCCTCGGCGCGCCGGGCGGCGCCGCCTCAGCGCGCGCCCCACGCGGTCAGCCATTCGAACCGGTCACGCATCTGCTCCGCACCGAGCGTGCGCCGCAGACGCGCGAGTCGGCGCACGACTTCGCCGATCGGAAAGGCCTGCTGGGGAAACACCACGATGCCGGCGTGGTGCCGGCCGACCGCCAGCCAACTCCGATGCAATGCGGCGAAGTCGCCGATGTTGTTGCTCACCAACACGCGGCCGGAGGTGGCCGCACGCTCGAGTTGCTCTTCGTCGCCGACGCCCACGAGACCGGATTCGTTGGAGGTCAGCACATCCACACCGTGCTGTCGGAGCGCTGCCGCCAGTGCACCCGACTGGCAGTCTTCGTCGAGCGCGTAGCGGACGACGTTCACGCCCGGTCGGTGTGGGCCTCGGAACCGGCGCGGTCGGCCTCGGCCTCGAGGCGGTCCTCGTGTTCGATCTCCGTCCCGATCTCCTCGCGGTTGGCGAGCGCGTAGGCGATGGCCGCGTAAATATGTGCCAGCGACACCGATTCGTACTTGTCGGCGATGCCTTCGGGGTCGAGACCGCCGAGGAACCAGCGATACACGGAGCTGACGGGAATGCGCCGTCCGGCCAGACGTGCGCGCCGGCCGACACGACAAGAAGCACACGAGAGCCGTATACGGGTGACCGCCGGCTCGCGGCATGCGCTCGCGAGACGGCGGAGAACCGGCCTTGGGAACGCCCGATAAGGGGCATCAGTACGTCAGGCAAAGTCTGGGGACGAGGGATGAGATGTGATTGACACACTCTGAAACCTTCCACCGGGACCCAGCGGGTGAGCAATGCCGCCCGGCAAGGGCTGGCCACCAGCCGGAACCGAGTGTTGCGTGGTGGCGGAGTGATCCGCCCTGCGAAGCGTACACAGGGAGCGTGCAGGCCGCGTGATCGAGCCTCGAAAGATTACAGGCGCGGGAGCCGACGTTGTTAATGCGACGGAAGGCAGCATCGACACGCCAAAGGAGGGCCGGGCGTGGAGATCTCGCCGGGGTCGGAGAGCGGGGCATGGACGCATGGGGGTCCCCCAGGAACCTGAGAGGCCTCGTCGTCTCCGCGACCGTGGAGCGGGATGGGCGACCCGCTGACCAAGCCGAGGCCCAGGGAGGGGCGCTCGCGTGAGCCGCGCCCGCGTGGCCCTGTCGCCCGTACCAACCCTCGAATCCGCGCTGCCTCTCGGTCCATGACACGCCCCCTCCTCTCGGGGCTCGTGCCTGTGTCGCCGAGGCAGGACCGTCAAGACCAGACGGGCTGTGGCGAGCACTTACGGTGGGATGGGACACCCGGCGAGCCCTCGTGCGCGGCGAGCAACTGCCGACCCACCACCCGGGCCGGCCGAGCTCCACAGCGGGAGCACAGTCGATGACGACAATTCCGAGCCGGTCGATCGGTCTTCTTGTCCTGATTTGCACGGTGCACCTCACCGACCCTGCCTATGCGCTGTTCACCAACGGCGGCTTCGAGCAGCAGCGTGGGCGGTCCGGTCAACGCGCCGTTCCCAATCGTCAACGACAGCGCCATGCCGAAGTCGTATGAGCTGACCTGGAGCGTGGTGGACTCGGAAGGAGCTTCAGACACCGCCGTCGTGAGCCTGGGCTCTCTCCCCCCGGGCGAGTCGCTCACGCGGACCGTCGAGGTTCCCGCGTCCTCGACCACCGTCGAGTCCGTGCCGGTCACCCCGCTCGTCCACGAGGGAATGCGCACCTATCACGTCGTGATGAGCGCGGACCTCGACGGTGACGGGGAGCCGGAGCCGGTGTCGTCGACGGCATTGCGCACGATGCCGCCCGCCCCGGAGCAGATGCCTGGTCGAGCTCTGGCGGTCGCACCCGGAAGGCTCACCTTCACGGCCAAGGCCGCCGCGGGTCAGACCTTTGCGCTGCCCGATGCGAGCAACGATCCGAGCATCGAAGGGGAGGCTCTGGAGATTTTCGACACCGGCGGCAGCGGCTCGCTCACCTTCGCGCTCCCCGCGGCCGGGTGGAAGGGCCTGGGCCGGCCGGCCGGCGCCAAGGGCTGGCATTATCGAGGGGATGGGTCGCTCGCTGATCCGTGCAAATCGGTCGTGGTGAAGGGCAACGGCGTCAAGGCGAGCTGCAAAGGCGCCGCAGTGTCCGCAACCTTACCCGCGATCGGCGAGGCCGGCATCATCCTGAGCCTCGGAAGCGACACGCAACGATACTGCGCGAGCTTCGGTGGCACGGTCGTGCGGAACGACGCACTCCTCCTCAAACGCAAGAACGCCGCCGCCCCGGGGCGCTGCCCCGTGCCCAACCCGTAGTCGGCGATTGGCGGTTGATAGGCGCCATCAACGGGCAATTCTACAGAAGCCACCTTATCGGACATTCCGCGCGGGCCTCCGGAACCCCCACGGGGTCTCTCCGGCGCCCGTATACGGAACGGCGATCGCCAGGGTCGTCGCGATCTCCACGATCGCCGGCATCGCACTCGGTGGCCTGCGTCGCCTCACGCCGTCCACCCAGGCTGTTGTTGGATGTTGACGATCGCCATCCTCGAGAAAGGCCTTCGGGTGACCGCCTGTGGCACACCTTGACACACCATGGCGTAGTGTCCGACCCTAACCCAACCTCCATGAGAGCATCCAGGAACGTTTCCCTCCCTCCGGCGATGAAGGAGTGGGTCGACAAGCAGGTTCAGACGGGCGGCTACGAGACCGCCAGCGAGTACGTTCGCCAGCTTCTCCGTGAAGAGCAGCGCCGTCAAGCACAGCGGAAGCTCGAGGATCTCCTGGTCGAGGGAATCGAGAGCGGCCCGGCAACGCCGATGACCCGCAAGGGCTGGGACGAGGTCCGCCAGGAAGGGCGCCAGCGCCTTGCTGCCCGCAAGCGGGCATGAGCCGGAGGATCGAAAAGACCCCACGAGCAAAAGCCGATCTGGTCGATCAGCTCGAGTTCATCGGAAGCGATGACGCGGACGCTGCCGAACGCTTCCTCGATGCGGCGGAAGCGGCCTTCGATCTGCTCGCACGCACCCCGAAGCTGGGTGCCCTCCGGGAGTACCTGAACCCGAAGCTCACAGGCCTTCGCATGGGGCCCATCCGCAAGTTCCAGCGCCACCCGATCTTCTACCGGCCGATCGAAGACGGGATCGAGGTCGTCCGCGTCCTGTACAGCTCTCGCGACATCGCTGCGGCGCTTGATGGCGAGCCGGCAGACGACGAGTGATCCGTATACGGGTGATCGGGTGATCGCCGGCTCGCCGCATGCGCTCGCGTTTCAGCGGCCGCCGGCACGGACCGCCCGGCGATGCTGCGCCCCGAGCCCGGCGGTCCGCTGCAAGCGCTTCTTGGGCAGCCGCTGCTCGGCCGCCACTCGCTCAGCGACGAACACTTTGAGGAGGGACTGGTACGGTACGTCGCGCTTGTTCGCGAGCGCCTTGAGGTCGGCAAGCAAAGGGGCGGGCAAGCGAAGCGAAATCGTCGTGGTTGTCGGCTTGAGGTTCGGGAAGCAAACGATTCGCCCCTGCGACCAATCGACGTAGTCGGTCGTATCGTGGGTCTCCCAGAACGCCCGTTCCTCTCGCTCGCTTCGAAAGCTAGGAATCGGCTTCCTCTGACGCAGCCGCGACTTGGGCATGGGCGTATTCCTTCCGTTCGCGTCGGCTCATCGGGCGAGCCGAGATGACGCGTACCTTCTTACCTCGAACCGTGAAGACTACGGCGAGCTCCCTCGTGGCGTCTGTGCGCCCGAGCGTGAAGTAGCGGGCCTCCGCCCCGCCCGCCTTCGCTGTGACCGACAGCACGAGCGGCAGGTTGGCGAACACCTGCTCGCACTCGGCCTGTGTGACCTGATGTCGCTTCCAATTCTTGTCCGAGTTCCCGACATCCCACTCGAAACCCTCGACGGCCTCGATGAAGTCCACCAACCCCGCCACGCCGAGCGTATATCATGATCGTATACGCTCACACAACCGGGGCCGGCCATGTCGGGAAGGCCGCGCCCGGCGCGCCTGGCTGCCTAACGCTCCGGCTCGGCGGCGCGCGGAGCGCGTCGGCGGACTCGGCGCCACGCACCGATCGTCGTCAGGCCACATGGTCCACTTTGTCCTGGCGAGGCTCGCAGAATCCCCGGGGCGAAGGAAAGCCCTTGCGCGCCGCGGCGCCCCGATCGCTTTGTGCGTCGGGCGTCCCGGCGCGGGCACGCCACGCGCATGCCTGGCGGCCGTCGCTCATCCCGCGTGATCGCCATCATCCAGCCGGTCCACGAATGCATCAGCCAGCGCGAGCGGCAACACACGAGGCAGTGGCTCGGGTCGAGCGCAGGACCCGCATTCGCCGTCGCCGCGGACCACAGGCACCCTGGGCCTGTCCGGGGATTCCTGCTCACGCCCTCAGGCGCTCGACCGGGCGAGCAGCGGCTCCTCGAGGGCCTCCTCGCGCAGCCGCTCGGTGCCCTCGCGCACCCGGCGCCGCCCCATCGTCAGCCCGTATCGCTCCAGGACGGTCTTGATGGCGTCGTAGTGCGCGTCGATCGACTGGCCCACGGAGAGGTAGCCGTGCGCCGCGGCCCGGCGACGCTCCCAGAAGTTCATCGGGAACATGCGGAAGAACGTGTCGTCGGTGTCGGTCGGCTCGATCAGGATGATGTCGCCGGTGAAGTCCGGGTTGTCGCGGTACTGGTGCAGCGCCAGGTGCAGGCGCGAGTGGAGGAGAGAGCGGAACACCTGGTTGAGCACCGCGAGCATGCCGTGGTCGGCCAGCGGCGCGCCGATCTCGCCCCGGCGGTGCGGCCCGGGCGGCACCTGGTTGTTGAACGGGCGGAACGGGTTGTAGCAGATGACCAGGTCGGCACCGTGCTCGATGGCCACGTCGAGGTTCGCGGTGCGGCGCACGCCGCCGTCGATGTAGTCCACGCCCTTGATGCGAGCCGGCCGGTAGAAACCCGGGAGGGCGGTCGAGGCCTGGACGGCCTCGGAGATGCTCAGTGCCGACTCCTCGTCGTGGCCGAAGACGACGCGCTCGGCCGTGTCGAGGTTCATGGCTACGATGTAGAGCTCCTTGCCACGCTCCCGGTAGAGCGTGCGGAAGCTGTTGGTCAGGCCGCGCGCGGCGAAGCCCTTGCGGATGAAGCGCTCGAGGCGGCGGTTGTCGAACAGCCCGGAGGGCAGGTAGTCGAGAGGGAAGGGTACGCTCCGTCGCGTGCGCAGCGCCTCGCCGAGGATGCGCGCGATCTCGGAGAGCGCGCCGAACGAGGGCTCGGCGAGGCACGCCCAGAGCGGCTCGCGCAGCTTGCGCACGGTCTCGGGGCTCCTCGCCAGCACGTCGCCGACCACCTGCGGCACGAGCGTCGCGAGGTCCAGCAGGAACTCGGCCGGCTTGGAGACCAGCTCGTCCAGATTCGGGAAATAGACGTCGCTCATCCGGAATTGCCCGAGCTCGCCGTCGCCTTCGATGCTCTCGAGGAGCTCGGCCGGCGTCAGGCCCGACGCGATCGGTGCCGCCAGGAATGCACCGGCCGAAAGCCCGATGTGGATGTCGAAATCGACCATCCTTCGGCCGACGAGGTAGTCGTCCAGTGCGTTTAGACCGCCCAGCTTGAACGCGCCGCCCGTGACGGCCCCCCCGGCCAGGACCAACGCGAGCTTGGGGTTGAGCTTGCGAGTCTTCGAGCTGCTCTTCTGGATGATCGTGATGCCCATTGCGGCGACTCGGGTATCTTCCCTTGGCGCACTGCGCCACGCAAGTCGCGTGCCGGCCCGCATCCTGGCTCCCCTGGTCCGGCGTCTCCTCGCGGCGAATGGAGAAAGCCCAGGATCGGCGGGGGTGTGGCGCCTCGTCTCCCGCGACCCGACCGCGCCTGTACGCCTGGCTAGGGGGGACTTCCTCCCCGGGGTCTCCGCCGCCGCCAAGCCCCTGACCGGCTGTGGTCGGTGGGAAGTCAGCCAGGGCTCGGCCTCGCGCGACGAGGCAGGCCGTGCATGTAGCCGGGGAGCCCCGAGCGATGCAGCTCGGCCTGCGTGCGGGCCAGGTCCTCGGGCGTGTCGGCGGTGAGCCAGCGGCCGCGGTAGACGAACCCGGCGAAGCGCTCTCCGGCTCGGAACAGCCGAGGATAGAGGTCGCGCATCGTGCCGAAGGCGCAGCCCTGCGGCATCCGGTCGATCACCGAGCGGTCGATGACGTGCAGCGAGGCGAACATCAGCTCCGGCAGCGTCGTGTCGGGGTCGCCCTCGCCGAGGAAGCGGCGGATCCGTCCGTCTTGGTCGACGGCGAACAGACCGTAGTGCGCGGCGCGCGGATCCTCGCGCAGGACCATGGTCACCAGCGCTGCGCGCTCGCGGTGCAGGCGCAGGACCTCGCCGACGGGGATCTCGGAGATCACGTCGCCGTTGAGCACGACGATCGGCGAGCGGTCGTCACCGGCAGAGCGACCGATCTCGTCCAGCAGGCCGCACGCATGGCGGATGCCACCGCCGGTGTCGAGCAGCGTCGTCTCGGTGGAGTAATGGATGCGCACGCCGTAGCCGGCGCCGTCCCCGAGGGCGCTGGCGATGCGCTCGCCCAGGTGGTGCAGGTTCACCACGACGTCCTCGATGCCGGCTGCGCGCAGCAAGCCCAGGCCGTAGGCGAGCAGCGGGTGGCCGCCGACCTCGAGCAGCGGCTTGGGGGTGTGGTCGGTGAGCGGGCGCAGGCGCATGCCGCGTCCCGCGGCGAGGATCATCGCCCGAGCTCGAACGGGCGAATGCTGGCTCACGGTCGGACCCTCACGCGAAGAGGCTCGAGCGGGCTTCGAGCAACGCGAGCAGCTCGCGGTCGCCGAGCTCGTCGAGGGCGCGGCGGGTCTGGCTCGCCATCGGCGCGAGGAAGCGCAGGTAGTCGGGCTTGCCCTTCTCCATGGCCAGGAAGCGGAAGCGGCCGATCACGCGCAGCGTGCGATACGCGACGGCCTGCAGGTAGTCGCGGCGCAGCTCTCGCGCATCGCTCCAGGTGGGGCCGCCGCGCCGGGCGAGCTGGGAGGCAAAGCGTGCGACGAGCTCGGTCTCCAGGTGTGGCGAGACGAAGCCCTGGCTGTCGCGATCGGTGCACAGGCTGGCGAGGTCGTAGAGCGCGGGTCCGAGCAGCGCGTCCTGGAAGTCGATCACGCGCAGGCGGCCGTTCCCGTCCACGTGCAGGTTCCAGGCGTGGTAGTCGCGGTGCATCAACACCGTCGGCTGCGCGGCGATCGCGTCGCCCAGACGGGCCAGCGCTCGGTCGGCCTCGGGATCGCAGCCCGCCGGGCGCGGCGGGCCGCCCTGGGCGGCGAGCCCGTGGCTGCTCACCACGTCGAGCTCGAGGCCGATCAGGTGGCGATCGTAGCGCTGGGTGAAGGCGCAGCAGCGGGGGTCCGGGCGGCCGCCCAGGGCGGCGATCGCGGCCAGCGTGTCCGCTGCTCCGAGCAGCA
>CAZGUU010000233.1:0-8583 GCA_964529315.1 uncultured Enterobacteriaceae bacterium | reverse complement strand
GAGCGCTGCCTCGCCCGCCAAGGCCTCGCCCGCCAAGGCGGCGGCTCGGACCAAGGCGGCTCCCCGCGCGGCGGCGCGCACCGCAAAGGCCAAGCCGCGCCGGGGCAAGCGCTAGCCCGAGGCGGCGGACCCACGCGGGGCGAGCGATGAAGCTCGAGGCATGCATCGTCGGCATCGGCGAGACGCCCTACACGCGCGGCAAGGAGCCGGGGCCGAGCACGCTCGGCCTGCAGCTCCAGGCGGCGACGCGCGCCATCGAGGACGCCGGCCTGCGCCGCGAGCAGATCGACGGCCTGATTCCGTTTCCCAACCTGACCAGCGCCGAGGAGCTGGCGGCCAACCTGGGTATCGCCCGGCTGCGCTTCGCCACCACGGTGCACATGGGTGGGGCCGCCCCGGTCGCCTCCCTGGGGATCGCCGCGATGGCGGTCTGCTCGGGTGCAGCCGACTACGTCCTGATCCCCGCGGGATGGAACGGCTACTCGGGGAGCCGGGTGCGCCAGACGGTCGCCCAGGACGTCTCGTCGATGCCCGGCGGGGCAATCGCGCGCGACTACTACCTGCCCCACGGCCTGTGCGCCCCGCCGCAGTGGTACGCGCTGATCGCCCGCCGCCACATGCACGAGTTCGGCACCACCCACGAGCAGCTGGGAGCAATCGCGCTCGCCATGCGCAAGCACGCGCAGCTCAACGACAATGCGGTGATGCGCGGCCGGGCGCTCGACCTCGAGGGCTACCTCGCCTCGCCGCTGATCGCCGATCCCTACAAGCTGTTCGACTGCTGCCTGGAGACCGACGGCGCCGCCGCCGTGGTGGTCACCACCACCGAGCGGGCGCGCGACCAGAGGCGCACGCCGGTGCACCTCATGGGCGTGGCCGCAGCCCAGCCGCATCCGGCCGACGACATCACCGCACGCCGGGACATCTTCGAGATCGGGCTCACGCTGGCCGCGCCGCGAGCCTTTGCCATGGCCGGCGTGCGGCCGGCGGACGCCGACTTCGCCCAGATCTACGACTGCTTCACCTTCGAGGTCCTGCAGCAGATCGAGGAGGCGGGCTTCTGCGCGCGCGGCGAGGGTGGCACCTTCGTCCAGGGCGGGCGCATCGAGCTGGGCGGTGCGCTGCCGGTGAATACGCACGGCGGGCTGCTCTCCGAGGCGCACGTCCTGGGCATGGGCCACGTCGTCGAGGCGGTGCGCCAGCTGCGCCGCGAGGCGGGCGAGCGCCAGGTCGCGGGTGCAGAGATCGGCGTGGTCACCGGCTGGGGCGACTTCGGCGACGGCAGCATCGCCGTCCTGGGGCGCTCGCCACGCAGTGCCTGAGGCGGACCGACCAAGGCCGCGACGAAGTCGGCAGGGATTGGACGAAGGCGTGAGCGCGCCGATGCGCGACGCAACGCAGGTGATCCGATGAGCGAAGCAGCGAGCCAGGCCGCGATGCCGCCTCCCCTACCGGCGATGCAGGGGTCGGCGGGCGAGTTCTACGGCTGGTGCCGCCAGCACGAGCTGCGCTTCCAGCGCTGCACCGATTGCGGCACCTGGCGCCACGTGCCGCGCGAGATGTGCGCCGGCTGCGGCTCGCAGGCTTGGGCCTGGGAGCGCTCGAGCGGTCGCGGGACGGTGTTCTCGTGGACGGTCGCGGCGCGCCCCATGCACCCGGCCTTTGCCGCTCGCACGCCGTATGCGCCGGTGATCGTGGAGATGGACGAGGGAGTGCGCCTTCTGAGCGAGGTCGTCGACTGCGCACCCGAGGAGCTCGTGATCGGCATGCCCGTCGAGGTGACCTTTGCCGAGCTGACCCCGGAGATCAGCCTGCCCAAGTTCCGTCGCCGAGCGGCCTGAGCGCGGGCGTCGCGCGGCGCGTGCCCGACGATCGACAGCGACGCCGCAGAGCCAAGGAGAGAGCCGTGCAGCTTCCCCCGACGATCCTCTTCGAGAAGAGAGAGCACATCGCCATCTTCACCATCAATCGTCCCGAGGCGATGAACTCGCTCACCGTCGAGATGCTGGGCGCGCTCGACGCCGGGTTTGCCGCCTTCGAGAAGGACGACGACCTCTGGGTGGCGATCCTGACCGGCGCCGGCGACAAGTGCTTCTGCGCGGGCATGGACCTGAAGGAGGCCATCCCGCTGCTCACCGCGGGCGACCCGCTGGGCTATCCGGATTGGACCAAGCGCCAGCTCTCCGACGTCTTCAAGCCGGTGATCTGCGCGGTGAACGGCGCCTGCATCGCCGGCGGCCTCGAGACGCTGGCCGGCACCGACCTGCGCATCGCCGCCGAGCACGCCACCTTCGCCCTGGGCGAGGTGCGCTGGGGGCTCGTCCCGGCCGGCGGCTCGCACATCCGCCTGCCGCGCCAGATCCCCTGGGCCGTGGCCATGGAGATGCTGCTCACCGCCAAGCCGATCGATGCCAAGCGCGCCTACGAGGTCGGCCTGCTCAACCAGGTCGTGCCGCGCGAGCGCCTGATGCCGGCGGCGATCGAGCTCGCCGAGACGATCTGCAAGAACGGCCCGCTCGCGGTGCGCACGGCCAAGGAGATCGCGGTGCGCTCCTGGGGCTACGAGGCGGGCTTCGTGCTCGAGAAGGCCTTGGCCGCGCGGGTGTTCGCCTCCGAGGACGCCAAGGAAGGCCCGCGAGCCTTCGCCGAGCGGCGCCCGCCACGCTTCACCGGGCGCTGAGCGAAGCGATCCTGCGCCGCGCCGAAGACCCGGCGAGAGCCTCGCTCTGACGGCTCGTTCCGCGAGCGCCGGGCCTTCGGGCCCGCTGCGCCGAGGCTCGCCTGGCCCGGCCGGCCCGTGCCCCGCCTCAACCCGCCGGCTACCGGCGTCCCGCGCTGCGCGCCGCAGCGCTCTGCCCCGCGCGGCGGCCGAAGAAGCTGCCGTCGCCCAGGGAGATGCCGCTTGCGTAGCCGTAGGCGGCGATCCCCGAGGTGGTGCGGCCGGCCGCGTAGAGGCCGGGGATCGGCTGGTCGTCGGGGGTGAGCACCTCGCCGGTCGGCAGCGTGTGCAGGCCGCCCAGGGTGAACGTGGCCCACAGGACCTTGTCCGGTGCGCAGTCGATCGCCGCGTAGGGCGGCTCGACCAGCGGCTGGAGAAACTCGCGCCGCTTGTGGAGCAGCCGATCCTCACCCAGCGCCGCATCGCGGTTGTACAGCTCGACGGTCGCCTGCAGGACCCCCGGCGCCATGCCCAGGCTGCGCTCGAGCTCCTCGACCGTCTCCTCGACGTGGGTCGCCTCGAAGCCCGCCAGGTTGCGCTCGTAGATCGCGTTGTCGACGATCAGCAGCATGCGGCCGTCGTGGCGGAACAGGGCTTCCTGGCCGATGTGGCCGTAGTAGGTGTCCTCGTTGATGAAGCGCTGCCCGTGCCGGGTGACCAGGATGCCACGCGCCAGGCGCTGTGGCGGCGTGATCGGCACGGCCACCTCGGCCGCGTTCATGCGGATCGCATCCGCGCCGGCGCCCATCGCCATGCGGATCGCCCGGCCGTCGTCGCCGTCGACGCCGAGCTTGAAGCTGCACTGCCACAGCGCGGGGTTGTGGCGCAGCACCATCTCGCGATTCTGGATGAAGCTGCCGCACGTGAGCACCACCCCGCCGCGCGCCCGCACCAAACACTCGCGCCCCGCCTGCCAGACCACCACGCCCGAGACCGCGCCGTCGCGCTCCACGACCAGCGTCTCGCAGCGCACGTCGCACGCGATGCGCGCGCCGCTGCGCTCGGTGGCCGCGACGAGCTTCTGCATGAGGAAGCCGCCGGCGGCGGCCGGGTGCTGCGGCTTGTGCGCGCGGGGCGCCGGCCTGGCGATCCGATCGAAGGGATAGGCGTCCTCGCCGCCCGAGTAGACCAGGCAGTCGTCGGTCGGTGCCTCCATCGAGGGCTCGGGATAGAAGCTGTGCTTGAAGGGGATGCCCTGCCCCTCGAGCCAGTGGAAGTGCGCGACGCTCTCCTCGCAAAACACGCGCACCTTGGCCTCGTCGGCCTCGGGGCCGCAGGCAGCGGTCAAGAACTTGAACATCTCCTCGGGCGTGTCCTCGAAGCCGCATGCCTTCTGCACCGGCGTCCCGCCGCCCATGTAGATCAGCCCGCCGGACATCGCCGAGGTGCCCCCCCCGCCACCAGCGCGCTCGAGCAGCAGCACGTCGGCCCCCGCCTCGGCAGCGCCGAGCGCCGCGCAGGCTCCGGCACAGCCGAAGCCGACCACGACGACGTCGGCCTCGACGTCCCAGCCCTTCACCTCCGCCGCGTCGCGCACTGCCGACGGATCGATCCGATCGCCCCTCACGACACGATCCTCCACGTCCCCCCGGCGCAGCGCGCGACGGGCTCGCCTCGATTCGCTCTTCGCCGCGCTCCGGGCTCTCCTCGCGTCTCGGCCCCGTGTGCGCCGCCGCCCTAGCGCGCGCGGCCGTGCAATCGCTCGCCGAGCTGCTCCAGCCGCTCCTCTGCTCCGTCGGGCTCGGTCCACGGGAGCACGATCACGTGGTCGAGCCCGGCGTCCTCGTAGCGGCGCAGATCGCCGCGCGACAGCGTCTCGCTGCCGAAGCTGGCCATGATCTCGAAGTCCTCGCGCCTGCGGCCGTACTCGGCGAGCAGCGGCAGCAGGGCGGCGACCTGCGGCGCGGCGCTCTCGGGCGTGTGCCCGAGGCCGCACCAGCCGTCGCCCAGGCGCGCGGCGCGGCGCAACGCGACCGGCGAGTCGCCGGCGACGACGATCGGCGGCCCGGGGCGCTGCACGGGCTTTGGCTCGAAGCGCAGCGGCCCGAAGGAGAAGAACCGGCCGCGGTGCTCCGGCTCGTGCTCGGTCCACAGCCGGCGCAGCACGGCGATGCTCTCCGAGAGGCGCGTCCCGCGCGTGGCGAAGTCGACCCCTGCGGCCTCGTACTCCTCGGCGAGCCAGCCGACGCCGACGCCGAGCGTCACCCGCCCGCCCGAGAGCACGTCGAGCGTGCCCACCTGGCGCGCCGCGAGCAGCGGCTCGTGAAGCGGCAGCAGGTAGACGTTGGTGCCGATGCGGATGGTCGAGGTGGCCGCGGCAACCTGGGTGAGCGCGATCAGCGGGTCGACCAGCGGCATGTCGACCGGCAGCGGCGGCGTGCCGTCGGCGGAGTATGGATAGCGGCTGCGAAAGCGCGCCGGGAGCACCAGGTGCTCGGGCACCCAGACCGAGTCCAGGCCGAGCTGCTCGGCGCGCCGCGCCATGGGCGCGAGCTGCGCGGGCCGCAGCGCGAAGAGCAGGACGCCGACCTTCACGCCGCCTCCCCGGCCGCCGCGCAGCGCGACGCGGCGTGCACCCGCCCCACGAAACCCGGTGCGTCTTCTCTTGCGATGCCGGCCACGCTCGCTTGCGCGCCCGCTACGGCTTGGCGAAGCGATTGACGGTGAGCTGCAGACCGGGCACCTGGGCGCGCATCTGCACCTCCTCGAAGGTGCGCTCGTAGCCGGTGTGCTTGATCTTCCAGCGGCCGTCCGCCTTGACGTACTCGTCGCGATAGAAGGCCGCGCCGCGCACCGTGATGCCCGCGTCGAGGTCGATGAAGGTGTCCTCGAGCGACCAGACGCCCACCGCGCTGGTCGGACCGGTCAGGTCGATCTCCGGATGGTGGCCGTGGTGCGCCGAGAGGGCCGTCGGGCGCCCCATCGCCTCGACGAGGAACTTCAGGATCGCCTCCCGCCCCTGGAAGGAGAACTTGCCGTCGCCGTAGGAGGAGGTCGCCTCGGCGACGAAGCACTCTCCCAGCTCGTCCCACAGGTGCCAGTCGAGGCAGCGGAAGTACTTGTACTTGAGTCGCTTGATGGCTTCGATCTCGCGCAGCTCGTCCATGGCGTCCGTCGTCCTTTCCGTCCGGGGTAACGCCTCACCTTAGAAGAAAGCGGGCGAGGCTTCGAGGGGCGGCCTCGCCCCGGGCGCACGACAGGAGAATGATGTGATGTGGCTCAGGGCGTGAGCAAGGATCCCCGGACGGGCCCAGGGTGCCTGTGGTCCGCCGCGACGGCGAATGCGGGTCCCTTCGCTGTGGGTCCTCGCCGCCGCCGGGTGGGCCGCACATCCATCTCATGAATCTCGGTTGCGCGTGTATCCCGCGGCGGCTGCGGAGTCGCTCGGATCCCGCATTCGCCGCCGCGGCTGCGTCGTCACCCGGTGGTGCCGAGCGACGTGTGGGGATTGCTGCTCACGCTCTCAGCCGGCCCCGTCGGGCTCGGCCTGCGCCGCACCGGCGGCGCGGGGCAGGCGGAAGAGGAACGTCGCGCCGCGCCCGCTGGCCCCGGGCTCCACCCACAGGCGGCCGCCGTGCGCCTCGGTGAACTCGCGCGCGATCGCCAGGCCCAGGCCGGTGCCATGCTCCTTGGTCGTGTAGAAGGGGGTGAACACCGCCTCGCGGGCTGGCCCCGGGATGCCGGGCCCGGCGTCGGCGACGGCGATCTCGATCTGGTCGTCGCGCGCCGCTGCCCAGACGACCACCTCGCTGCCCGTCGGCGACACCTCGAGGGCGTTGCGCAGCACGTTGCCCAGTGCCTGCTTGATCTTGAGCTTGTCGATCATGGCATGCAGCTCGTCGGGGCAGGCGGTGCGGATCGTCACGCCGCGCGCCGTGGCGTCGGCGCGGCACTCCTCGGCGCACTCCTCGATCACGCGCGCCAGCGGGCTCTCGTAGAGGTTCAGCCGCAGGTCCTTGCTGAACACCAGCAGATCGGTGAGCACGCGGTTCACATCGCCCAGCGCCCCCTCGATGGCCGAGCCGTGCTCCCGAACCCGCGCCAGGGCCTCGCCGGAGCCGGCCTCGGCCTCGGCCTCGGCGTTGCGCAGTAGGTCGGCGTAGATGCCGATCACGCCGAGCTGCTGGAGGATCTGGTGCGAGACGACCGACGACATCTTGCCGATCGCCGAGAGCCGCTCGCGGTGCTCGAGCTCGCGGTTGAGCGCCTCGAGCCGGCGGTTCTGCTCCTCGAGCAGCAGGCGGCGCTCGTTCAAGCGCTGCAGGACGGCCTGCACGGCGACGGCGGCCACGGCGAAGGCCGCCGCGGCGTCGAGCCCGTCGATCAGGAAGCCGTAGTTGATCAGGAACACCCACGGCGTGAGCACCAGCACGACGATCAGGCCGATGTCGGTCAGCGCGGCGCGCCGGCCCTCGCTCGCCGAGCCGGGGAACAGGCGGCGGTCGGGATAGAGCGGCAGGACCGAGAGCGCCGACCAGGTGGCGTAGCCGCACAGCTCGCCGAGCGCGATCGCGCCTGGATCGCGGATCGGCGCCCCGCCCGGGGCGATCCACGCGGCCACCCACCAGCGGGCACCGAGCCCGACGGCGAACATCGCAGCCTCCGCCGCGACGCCGACGTCGAACGGCCGGTCGAAGGCCAGGCTCGCGGTCAGGAACTCGGCGCGCGGCGAGCCGGCGCGCTCGTCGCGCAGCTGGGGGATCCGCTCGCGCCACGCCGCGGGCACCAGGCGGCGCAGCAGCGCCATGGCCACGGGCAGCAGGTTGCGCAGCGCGACGATTGGCAGGCCGCCGATGTAGAGGAAGCCGATGGTCACGGCCATGCCCGGGATGGGCAGGCGCAGGCGCGGCAGCACCTCGACCATCGGCAGGGCGACGACGATCGAGATCAGCACGTAGGCGAGGTAGATCGGCCAATCGGCGGTGCGCAGCTGGGTCACGCCCACCGCGATCACCGCCAGGCCGCACGCGACCAGAGCGGCGCGGAGCAGGCCGCGCACCCGAGGCTGCAGCCCGGCGCTCACCGCCTCAGCCCCCCAGGCCGAGCTTGACCGCGAGCAGCGCCGCCTTGGTGCGATCGTTCACCTGCAGCTTGCGGAAGATGCTCGCCAGGTGGTTCTTGACGGTCTGCTCGCTGATGAACAGGCGCCCGGCGATCTCGCGGTTCGACTCGCCGGTGGCGAGCAGCTTCAGGATCTCCTCCTCGCGGACGGTCAGGCCGGCGAGCTGCTCGCGAAAGCGCTCCTCCTGGCGCTCGCGCTCGAACTCGCGCAGCACGCGGCCGGCGAGCTCTCCCGAGAGGATCGGCTCGCCCTCGGCGGCCCGCTCGACGGTCTGGCGGATCTCGTCGGGCGAGACGTTCTTGAGCAGGTAGCCCACCGCACCGGCCTTGAGCGCCGAGAACACCCGCTCGGTGTCCGAGAAGGCGGTCAGCATGACGACGCGCACCTCGGGATGCTTCTCGTGCAGCTCGGCGGTGAGCTCGGTGCCGCTTCGCCCCGGCATCTCGACGTCCATCAGCACCACCGCGGGCCGGCCGGCGGTGCGCATCGCCTTCCACATCTCGTCGCCACCGGCGACCGCGGCGATCACGCGGATCGACCCGCGCCCCTCGAGGCACTGCCGGAGCCCCTCGCGGAACACCGGGTGGTCGTCGACGATCAGGACCTTGATCTTGTCGCGCGCCATGGCGTCGCATCGCCCTCCCGACGACGAGGGTTAGCCCAAGCGCGGCCGCGGGGGAAACGCCCGGGCGATCCGGTACCGGCGTACCGGCTCGCCCGGACCGCGAGAAATGATCCCACCGCTCGATGGTCACGGCGCCCGGCCCGCCCTACCCTGCCGTGCACAGGAGACGATCCGTCA
>CAZGUU010000232.1:0-8589 GCA_964529315.1 uncultured Enterobacteriaceae bacterium | reverse complement strand
CGCGCTCGTGGAGTCGTTCCTGGCCGAGCTCGATTCGCACGGCGAAGCTCGCGTCGGGCGGGGCCAATGCATCGAGCAGTTCGGCGCCGGAGAGCCGTACCTGCCGGTTCTCGAGGCGCTCGGGCGGCTTGCGCGGGGGGCGAGGGGCGAGGCGACCGTGGCGACCCTCAGGCGCTACGCGCCCTCATGGCTCGCCCACCTCCCGGGGCTGCTCGGCGACGAGGATCTCCTCGCCGTGCAACGCCGAGCCCGAGCCACCGCGCCGGAGCGCGGGCTTCGCGACCTGATCGAGGCCCTCGAGGCCCTCGGGGCCGAGGCCCCGCTCGTCCTCGTCCTCGAGGACCTCCACTGGAGCGACGCGGCGACCATCGACCTGCTGACGATGCTCGCTCGCCGCCGCGAGCCCGCCCGCGTGCTGACCTTGGCGACGTACCGCCCGGCCGACGTCTCCGCCGGCGGCCAGCCGCTCCGGTCCGTGAAGCAGGAGCTCGAGGTGCACGGGCAGTGCCACGAGGTTGCCCTGAGTCTGCTGGGCGAGGCCTCGGTCGATGCCTACCTCGCCACGAGGTTTCCCGGAGCGTCGTTTCCACCGCACCTCGCTCGGATCCTCCATCGAAACACCGGAGGCAATCCGCTCTTCCTGGTCAACGTCGTGGACGACTGGATCGCCCGGGGGCGCCTGCGCGAGGCCGAGGGGCGGTGGGATCTTTCGTCGCCGGTGGAAGAGGCCGTCGCAGCGGTTCCGCGAACGCTCTGGCAGATGGTCGAGGAGCAGATCGAGCGCCTGACGCCGCAGGAGCAAGCCGTCCTCGCGGTGGCGAGCGTCGCGGGCGGCGAGCTTTCGGCGGCGCTGGCGACCGCGGACGGAATCGACCTCCACGATGCCGAGCAGTGGTGCGACGCTCTGGCGCGGCGCGGCCGCCTGCTCCGCGCGGCCGGCGTGGCGGAGTGGCCCGACGGGACGGTGGCGGGCCGCTACGGGTTCATTCACGCGCTCTACAGGGACGTCCTCTACGCGCGGATCCCGATCGGGCGCCGGGTCGGGCTCCACCTGCGCATCGGTGCCCGCCTCGAGCAGGCCCACGGCGAGCGAGCTGCGGAGATCGCGGGCGAGCTGGCGATGCACTTCGAGCAGGGGAGGGATTTCGAGCGAGCCGTGCGACATCGACGATCCGCTGCCGAGGCGGCGCTGCGGCGCCACGGCCATCGCGAGGCGGCCGAGCACGCGAGACGGGCGCTCGAGCTGCTCGGCGCGGTGCCGCAGACTCCCGGGGCGGACCACCAGGAGCTGGCGCTCCAGATGATCCTCGGCTCTGCCCTGGCGGCGAAGGGTTGGGCGGCCCCCGAGGTCGCGGGGGCGTTCGGCCGAGCACGGCATCTCTGCTCGCGGCTGGGGGCCGCTCCGGAGTGCCTTCCCTCGCTGACCGGTCTCTGGGGGGCTTACCTCACGGCCGGGCAGGTCGGGCCGGCGCGCGACTTGACGGCGCAGCTCACCGCGATGGCCGAAGCGACGGCGGATGCCTCGGTGGAGCTCGCCGCGAGCACGGCGGCCGGGATGACCTCGTTTCTCGCGGGGGAGCTTTCCACCGCCCTCCGCCATCTCGAGCGAGCGCTGGCGATCTACGACCCCGACCAGCACGGCCCGGATCGGTTTCCGACCTACTGGGGCGGTTACGACCCAGGCGTGTCGTCGGCCGTGAGCCTGCCCTGGGTGCTCTGGCCGCTCGGCTACCCTGATCGCGCCGCGGCGCGCATGGGCGAGGCGCTCGCTCGGGCGCGCTCGAGCACCCGCTGTCGCTCACCTATGCTTGTCACTTCGCAGCGGCATTCCACCAATGCCGGGGCGACGTCGGCGCCGTCCGAGAGCTCGAGGAGCTGGCGAGCCGTCACTCGGCCGAGCACGGCTTCGACATGTTCTCGGCCCTCGGCACGATGCAGCGAGGATGGGTGCGCGCCGCGAGCGGTGAGGGGGAAGCGGGGGTCGAGGAGATCCATGCCGGGCTCGGCACGTACCGGTCCGGGGGGGCGGGATACGGCGTGCCGACGTTCCTCGCGCTCCTCGCGCAGGCGTATGCCGGGGTCGGCCGGCCGGGCGACGGCCTGACGGTGCTCGCCGACGCCCGAAAGGTGGCCGAGCGGACGGGAGCACGCTACTGGGACGCCGAGCTGCGCCGGCTCGAGGGCGTCCTGATCCTTCAGGCCGGGCGTCCCGGGTCGCGGGCGCGGCGCGGCGCGAAGATCGCCGAGAAGGTGCAGCGAGAGGGCGAAGCCCGCCTCCTCGAGGCGCTCGAGATCGCGCGGCGGCAGGAGGCGAGGATGCTCGAGCTCCGGGCCGCCGTCGACTTGGCCGGCCTCTGGCAGAGCCAAGGCCGGGCGAGGGAAGCGCTCGATCTGGTCTCGCCCGTCTACGGGTGGTTCACCGAGGGCTTCGACACGCTCGAGCTGCGCCGGGCGAAGGCATTGCTGGAGGCCCTCGAGCGACGGCCGGGGCGCTGATCGAGAGGGCCCGCGCCGCGCGCTCGAGGCCGGTGCGCCGCGCGCGGCGCAGGAGAGCGGCGCCGGTGCGTGCCCCCTCGCCCGCTGCAGGGCTGGCCAGATCCGGTGCGGCGGCTGAGCTCGAGAGAACGGGCGGCCACGCGCGCGGGGCGGATGCGCGCATGCAGCGCAAACCCCCGTAATGCCGCCCTGGTTTACACGGCCGCGCAAGCGCGCTAGGCGTGGCCCTTCGGCGAGATGCGCGGCCGAGGCCTTCTCGTGGACCGCTCGCTCACTGGCGCAGGCGGTGGCGAGAGGCGGGCTCTGTCGGGCGCGGTGGCGCTCGGGGTGCAGCACGGCCGTGGCGGCGGGCTCGAGAGTGGAGATCGGCAGAGACGAGCGCATCCGGGTCTTGCGCGTCGTCGCCCGCCTGAACGTGGGCGGCCCGGCGCTGCACACCGTCCTGCTCACCGAGCGGCTCGACCCGGCTCGCTACGACTCCCGCCTGGTAGCCGGCACGCCGGCGCCCGACGAGGGCGACTACCTGGAGCTGCAGGGAAGATCGCTGGAAGGGCGGATCGCGCTGCCCAGCATGGGGCGCGAGCTGCGCGGCGGGCGGGATCTCGTCACACTGGCGAGCCTGGTGCGCATCGTGCGCGGCTTTCGCCCGCACGTCGTGCACACGCATACGGCCAAGGCCGGGGCGCTCGGCCGCTTGGCCGCGATCCTCTGCCGCGTGCCGGTCGTCGTGCACACCTTTCACGGCCACGTCCTCGAGGGCTACTTCTCGCCGGCCAAGACGCGCGTGTTCGTCGAGATCGAGCGCCGGCTGGCGCGCCGGACGCAGCGCATCGTGACGGTCAGCGAGAGCGTGCGCGCGGAGCTGGTGCGGCTGGGCATCGGCCGGCCGGAGCAGGTGGCGGTGGTGCCGCTCGGCCTCGAGCTCGAGCGCTTCGCGCGCAGCGCGGCGCTGCGCGGTCGGCTGCGCGGCGAGCTCGGCCTGGCGCCGGATGTGCCGCTGGTCGGGATCGTCGCCCGGCTGGTCCCGATCAAGGCACACGAGGTGTTCCTCGAGGCGGCGGCGCGAATCGCGGAGCGGCTGCCCGCGGCACGCTTCGTGATCGTCGGCGACGGCGAGCGTCGCGCCGAGCTCGAGGCGCTCGCCTCGCACCTGGGCATCGCCGAGCGGACGATCTTCCTCGGCTGGCGCAGCGACCTCGACCGAGTCTACGCCGACCTCGACGTGGTCGCGCTGGCCTCGCGCAACGAGGGCTCGCCCGTGGCGTTGATCGAAGCCATGGCGGCAGGCCGGGCGGTGGTCTCGACGCGGGTGGGCGGCGTGCCCGATCTGGTCACGCACGGCGAGAGCGGCCTGCTCGTCGAGCGCGACGACGTGCCTGGCATGGCCGACGCGGTGGCCCGCCTGCTGGGCGATCCGGCGCTGCGCGAGCGTTTGGCGCGCCGAGCGAAGCCCAGGGCGGTCGGGCGCTTCTCGGCCGGGCGGCTGGTCGCGGAGATCGACGCGCTCTACACGGACCTCCTGGCGGAGCGAGGCCGGGCCGTGCGCCCAGCGAGCGGGCGAGCGGAGATGCGACCGCTCGGAGAGAGCGCGGCCACGGCGGCGAAGAGGCGTGCCTCCGCTGCGGAGGCCTCGCAGGGAGGGCTCGGATGACCACCGGGCTGCTCTGGGGCAGCGTCGCTTTCCTGCTCTCACTGGCGCTGACCGGGCTGTGCATGCCGCTTGCGCGCCGTTTGGGGGCAGTCGCGCGGCCCAGGGCGGACCGCTGGCACCGCAAGGAGATCCCACTGCTCGGCGGGCTCGGGATCGCCGTGTCGACGGTCGTCGTCGGGGTCGCGGCCGAGCCCGCCGACAGCAAGAACCTGATCCTGCTGGCGGGTGCGGCGTGCATCGCGCTGGTCGGCCTGGTCGACGACCTGCGCACGATCAAGCCCCAGACCAAGCTGCTCGGCCAGCTCCTCGCTGCCACCTTCGCCGTCGCCATGGGGCTGCGCCTGTCGCTCACCGGGGAGCCGTTCGTCGATCTCTTGCTGACGCTCTTCTGGATCGTGGCGCTGACCAACGCCTTCAACCTGCTCGACAACATGGACGGCCTGGCGGCGGGCATCGCGGCGATCGCCTGCGGCTTCCGCCTGGCCTTCTTCGGCCTCGACGACGACACGGCGGGCGCGGTGCCGACCGCCGTGCTGCTCGGTGCCTCGCTCGGCTTCCTGGTGTTCAACCGCAACCCGGCGCGCATCTTCATGGGCGACGCGGGCAGCATGTTCCTCGGCTACCTGGTGGCCGGGCTGAGCCTGGTCGGCGGGTACCCCTACTCGCGAGGGATGGTGTCCATCCTGCTGCTCCCCGTGCTGCTGCTGCTCGTGCCGATCTTCGACACGGCCTTCGTCACGGTGACGCGGGTGCTGGCCCGCCGGCCGATCTCGGTCGGCGGGCGCGACCACACCTCGCACCGCCTGGTCGCGCTCGGCCTCTCGGAGAAGCGCGCGGTCGACGTCCTCTACCTGCTCGCCGCCGCCTCGGGAGGCGTGGCCTACCTCTCCTACCGATTCGGCTTCTCGCGCAGCGCCGTGCTGATCGTCTTCCTGATCCTGAGCGTCGGCATGCTGGCGCTCTACCTCTCGCGGGTCCAGGTGCACGGGCCGGCGGCGCAGGCGCCGCTCGAGCTGGCGCCGCTCCTGCGCATGCTCGCGGACTTCTCGGCGACGCGTCAGGTGGGAACGGTCCTGCTCGACTTCGTCCTGATCATCGCCGCGTACCACACCGCGTACCTGCTGCGCTTCGAGGGAAACGTGGCCCCCGTGCAGGACCTCTTCCTGCGCTCGCTGCCGATCGTGATCGCCTGCCAGATGACCGCGCTCACCGCCTACCGCACCTACCAGGGCATCTGGCGCTACGTCGGCCTGGTCGATCTGGTGCGGCTGGTCAAGGCCGTGACCGTCGGGACGATTGCGGCCGTGGCGGCGATCGCGCTCGCCTTCCAGTTCGAGCGCTACTCGCGCGCCACGCTGATCCTCGACTGGCTGCTGCTGACCGTGTTCCTGTGCGGCAGCCGCATCTCGTTCCGCTTGCTCGGCGAGCTGCTGCGTCCCCAGCCGCCGCAGCAACGCCGCGTCCTGATCTACGGCGCGGGCGATGGCGGCGAGCTGGCGCTGCGCGAGATGCAGCAGAACACCTCCCTGCAGCGCACGCCGCTGGGCTTCCTCGACGACGACCCGGCCAAGCGCCGCCGCCACATCCGCGGCGTGGCGGTGCTGGGCGGCATCGAGCGCCTGGAGGACGTCCTCGCCCGCGAGAAGGTCGACGAGGTGATCGTCGCCTCGCACAAGATCCCCGCCGAGCGCATCGAGCAGCTCGCGGCCGCGTGCGAGGCGCACGGGGTTGCAGTGACCCACGCGGGCCTGCGCTTGGTGGCGCACGAGCACGTGGCGTGAGATCCGCCGGCACGGTGCTCCGGTGCTGCTCTCGACCGTTCGAGCGTATACGCTGCCGTTGACGGAGCCAGGTATGGCAAGCCAACTGGTGAGGATCGACGAAGTCGGGCACCGGACCCTGAGAGAGCTTCGCCGGCAGACGGGCGAGACGTCGCCCGTGATCCTCCGCAAGGCGCTCGAAGAGTACCGCCGAAAGCGATTCTTCGACGCCGTCGACAAGGGTTACGCGGCACTGCGCGCCGACCCCAAGGCGTGGGCAGACGAGCTCGCCGAGCGGGCCGCCTGGGATGCCACCGTCGGCGACGGGCTCGACGACGAATAGCCCTGCGCCTCCCGCCCTGCCGTCCAGGGGTGAGCTCTGGTGGGTCGACCTCGACCCGACCAGGGGACACGAGCAGTCGGGCCGGCGTCCGGCGCTGATCTTCAGCGCCGACGACTTCAACCACGGCCGCAGCGGGCTCGTCTTCGTCGTCGCGATCACGACTAGGGGGCGTGGCATCGCCGCGCACGTCGAAGTCCAGCCGCCCGAGGGCGATCTCGAAGCGACGGGCTACGCCATGAGCGATCAGCTTCGCGTGATCTCGAAGGACCGGCTCCATGGGCGACTCGGGCGGGTATCGCCACCAACGCTCGCGACGGTCGCCGACCGCGTGCGCATGCTGTTCGACCTGTAGGCCCGGTGAGGGGGGTGCGCCCGGGCTCACGACCTGCACGCCTGGTCGAGAGCTCCGAGCGGCGGAGATTCGCTGCGCGGGTCGTCTCCTTGACGGACGGCGGCGCAAGCGTGTACAGCTTGAATGCGTACACGGTGGGGGGTCGCCATGCCAAGGGCCGTGATCGAAGACAATAGCCGGATGTCCCTGCGGATCAGGCCGGAGGACAAGGCCGTGCTCGTGCGCGCCGTGGCGCTGGAGCATACCGACCTGACGGACTTCGTCGTGAGGAACGCGCTGCGCGCGGCCAGGGCGGTGATCGACGCGGCGGAGCGGGTGCAGCTCTCCGAGCGGGACAGCTTGCGGGTTCTCGACCTGCTCGAGAAACCGCCCCGGCCGAGCGAGCGGCTGCTGAGGGCCGCCAAGGCACTGCCGAAGCGCAGATGAGCGTTCCTCCCTGGCATGAGGAGCCCATCAGGAAGAGCCATGACCGGGAGAGCTTCGACTGCGGCGAGGCGGCGCTGAACGAGTTCCTGCGCCGTCACGCTCGCCAGAGCCATGATCTGGGCGGCGCGAAGACCTTCGTCGCGGTGCGGGATTCCGGCAGTGGTCGCATTCTTGGCTTCTACACTCTGAGCCCGGGCTCCCTCGCGCATGCTCGGACGCCCGCAATCGTGCGCAGGGGACTCGGGCGCCATGAGGTGCCCGTGTTCCGACTCGTGCGTCTGGCGGTGGATCGGAGCATGCAAGGGCAGGGGCTTGGCGGGCAGCTTCTGCTCGCCGCCGGTCGTCGCTGTCTACTGGTGGCGGCCGAGGTCGGCGGTGTGGCCGTGCTCATCGACGCGAAGAACGAGAGGGCGGCCAGGTGGTACGAGAGCTTTGGAGCCGTTCGTCTGGCCGACGCGCCGTCGTCGCTCGTGCTGCCGCTCGAGACCGTCTCCGCGGCTCTCGAGGCGGGAGAGGCCAAGGGCCAGTCCCACGGGAGGAAGCGGAAGTAGGTCGGCGCGCGAGAGGTGCTCTGGGCCATCTCGGACGCGGATCGTAGATCGGCTCACCGTAGGGCGACGGTCGCGGGAGCCGTCCCTGGACTGCCCGGCCGGGTTGCGCGATCATCCCGCATGCGCGGCCACGGGTTCGAGCTCCGGCGAGCGGCAGAGGGCTCGGGCGTCGTGGCTGCAGACGTCCCGCCAGCGCAGGCCGAGGGAAGCCCGCGACCGATTCGCGTCGCGCACGTGATCACCGACTTGGAGATGGGCGGTGCCGAGATGGCGCTGCTGCGCTTGGTCGAGGGCCTCGAGCCAGAGCGCTTCGTCTCGCTGGTCGTCTCCCTGACCGCGGGCGGTACGATCGCACCACGCCTGGCCGTCGCTGGCGCGGAGGTCCTCTCGCTGGGCATGCCGATGGGCCGGCCATCGGTGCGCGGTCTCGCCCGGCTGGCCGGCGCGCTGCGCCGCTTCTCGCCCGACGTGATCCAGGGTTGGATGTATCACGGCAACCTCGCCGCCTGGGCCGCAGGCCGCCTGGCCGCGCGCCGCGCGCCGGTGGTGTGGAACGTGCGCCAGTCGCTCGTGAGCCTGGCCAACGAGAAGCGCACCACGCGGGCGGTGATCCGCGCAAACGCCCTGCTCTCGGGGCGCGTCGCGTGCATCGTCAACAACTCCGCCGCGAGCATCGCGCAGCACGAGGCGATCGGCTTTACGCGCGGCAAGCAGCGGCTCATCTCCAACGGCTTCGACACGCGGCGCTTCGCGCCGAGCGAGGCCGCGCGGGCGGCGCTGCGCGCCGAGCTCGGCGTGCCGCAAGGCGCGCTGCTCGTCGGCATGGTCGCACGCTGGCACCCGGTGAAGCGGTACGATCTGCTCCTCGCCGCGGCTGGCCGGGTGGTGGCGGCGGGCTGCGATGCTCACGTCGTCCTGGTCGGCCCGGGGATCACGCCGCAGAACGCGGAGCTGGCCCGCCTCGCCCGCACAGCAGCGCTCGGCGAGCGGCTGCACCTGCGCGGCGAGGT
>CAZGUU010000231.1:0-8695 GCA_964529315.1 uncultured Enterobacteriaceae bacterium | reverse complement strand
AGGTCATCGTCCACACGAGCACGGTGCCGGTGGGGACCGCCGACCGGGTGCGGGGCGCGACGTCGGCGGCCGGGCGCCGCGAGAGTGGCAGCCGCGAGCTCCCGGCCCGCAGATCGAAGGACGCTACGTGCGCGCGCGTGGCGGCTTCGGCTTCGTTGCGCCCGAAGGCGAAGCTCGCCGCGAGCTGCACTGCGACGTGCTGATCCCGGTGGGTCGGGAGGGGCCCGCGCTGCACGGCGATCGCGTCCGGGTCGAGGTGGGCCGTCACGACCGGGCGCTGCGCCGAGCGAGCGGCTCGGTGGTCGAGGTCCTGGAGCGCGTCAATCACATCGTCGTCGGCCTGCTGGTCAACGAGGCCTGGGCGCGCTCGAGCTCGGAGGCCGGCCTGGCACGCCTGGCCCGCAGGGGGCCCGGTGCGGTGCCGACGCGCCGCTGGTGGGTCGTGCCGCAGAGCGATCGCCTGCCGATCGTCGACATCACCGGCGGCATCGAACCCTCGTCGTTCGACGCCGGCAAGCTCGCCCTGGTGAGGCTCACGCGCCAGCCCGACGGCCTGCGTGGTCCCGCCGGCGAGCTCGAGCGTGTGCTCGGCGATGCCGAGGATCCGGAGGTCCAGCTCCTCACGATCGCTCTCGAGAGCGGCTTGCGCATCGAGTTTCCACCAGAGGTGCTCGCCGACGCAGCTCGCCTGCCCGAGGATCCGTCGGCCGAGGACGTCGCCGCGCGGGACGACCTGCGCACGCTGCCCTTCGTCACCATCGACGGCGAGACGGCGCGCGACTTCGACGACGCCGTGTGCCTCGAGGCGATGCCCGGGGGCGGGCATCGCCTGCGCGTGGCGATCGCGGACGTGGCTCACTACGTCGCGCCGGGCTCGCCGCTGGACGCCGAGGCGCTCGCCCGCGGCACCAGCGTCTACTTCCCGGATCGCGCCATCCCGATGCTGCCCGAGGCGCTGTCGAGCGGACTGTGCTCGCTCGTGCCGGGTCGCGACCGCCTGGTCGTGGTCGCCGAGCTCGAGATCGACCGCAGCGGACGGCGCACCGCGGTGCACCTGCGGCGTGGCGTGATCCGCAGCCGGGCGCGCCTCACCTACACGCAGGTCGCCGCCGTGCTCTCGGACACCGACACCGCGGCGCTGCGCGAGCTGCGCGAGCAGCTCGCCGAGATCCTGCCCGAGCTTCGCCGGATGCACGCGCTGATGCGCGTCCTGCACCGCCGGCGCCTCGCGGCTGGCTCGCTCGACCTCGACCTGCCCGAGGCGATGGTCGACCTCTCCGAGGAGGGCCGCTCGATCGGCGTGCGCGTGGCGCCGCGCAACGACGCGCATCGCATCATCGAGGAATTCATGCTCGAGGCGAATCAGGCGGTGGCGCGCCTGCTCGAGGAGCACGGCCTGCCGTTTCCCTATCGGGTGCACGAGCCGCCCGATCCCGCCCACGTCGACGAGCTGAACGTCCTGCTCGGCGCCTTCGGAGCGCGCGTCGAGTACCAGGGGGAGGTGCGGCCGCGCGACGTGCAGATCGCGCTGCGCACCATCGCGGGCCATCCGCTGGCAGCGGTGCTGTCGCGCCACGTGCTGCGCGCGCTCACCCAGGCACGCTACGACGTGGACAACGTCGGGCACTTCGGCCTCGCCTTCCCGGTCTACTGCCACTTCACCTCGCCGATCCGCCGCTACCCGGACCTGCTCGTCCATCGCCAGGTCGGCGCCGTGCTCGACGGCGCACTCGAGGCGGCGCGCGCGCGCGCCGCAGAGCTCGCAGCCGCGAGCCAGTCGAGCTCGGAGCGCGAGCGTCGAGCCATGGAGGCGGAGCGCGCCATGCTCGACCTCAAGCGAGCCGAGTTCATGCTCGACCACCTGCTCGAGCCCGAGCCCGCGACGATCGTCTCGGTGGCGAAGTTCGGCTTCTTCGCGGAGCTCGAGGCCTGCCCGGTCGAGGGTCTGGTGCCGCTCGACAGCCTGCCCGAGCGCTTCGAGCTCGACGAGCGCGCGCACGCGCTGGTCGGGCTGCGCACTCGGGCGAGGCTGCGCCTGGGCGACCGCGTGCTGGTCGAGGCGACCGACGTCTCGCTGCGCCGCCGACAGGTGACCTTCGCCCTGATCGAGCGCCTGACCGGCGCCGCAGAGGCGGCAGCTCCACGCGTGACCCGCCGGGTGCGGACATCGCGGCCCGGCGACGGCCCGCGGCGCGAGCGACGGCGGGGGTGAGCGCGGCCGCGCAGTCGAGGGAGCGGGTGAGGTCGGTGGCGGACTCGACGCTTCGCGGGCAGGCATCGTGGAGCAGCGTGGCTTGGGGGGCAGGGGCGAGCCGCCATCGCGCGGCGCGTCGGCCGCGGAGCCGCGGGCGAGCGCGAGCGCGCCGATTGCGCCGGGTTGGCCCCATCCTCTATCGTCGCACGTCCGGGGCCATGGACGTGACCTTTCGGGACAGGGCGGCGATCGTCGGTGTCGCGGAGACCGACTACGTGCGCGGTGCGGACAAGCTGCCCGTCGAGCTCATGCTCGAGGCGGCACGCGCCGCGGTGGCCGACGCGGGGCTCTCGCTCCGGGACATCGACGGCCTGATCCCGCCGCCCGGCTACACGACCACCGAGGAGCTCGCGGCGAACCTCGGCATCGAGGACCTGCGCTTCGCCACCACGGTGCACATGGGTGGCGCGAGCGCCACGGCGTCGCTGCAGAGCGCGGCGCTGGCGGTCGCCGCCGGCCTGGCCAGCCACGTGCTGATCGTCACCGGCTGGAACGGCTACTCGGCCTTCCGTCCCAAGCCGGGCGCGCGGGTACCCAAGCTGGGCTTCGCCCCCTCCGCGCTCGCCGACACGATCATGGACTTCTACCTGCCCTACGGCGCGATGCTGCCGGTGCAGATGTACGCCTGGATCTGCACGCGGCACAAGCGTACCTACGGCATCCGCGACGAGGACACGGCGGCGGTGGCGATCGCCTGCCGCAAGCACGCGCAGCACAACCCGAAGGCGCTGATGCGCGGCCGGCCGCTCGACATCGAGACCTACCTCGCGGCGCGCTGGGTCTCCGAGCCGTTTCGCCTCTATGACTGCTCGCTGGAGACCGACTGCGCCAACGCGATCGTCGTGACCAGCGCCGAGCGGGCCCGCGACCTGCGCCACCGCCCGGTGCTCGTCACCGCGGCCGCCGAGGGCCACCCCTTTCCCGCCGACGACATCGCGAGCCGCCGCGACCCGTTCCGCGTCGGCCTGAGCTTCGCCGCGCCCAGGGCGTTCGCCATGGCCGGGATCGGGCCGCACGACGTCGACTTCATGCAGATCTACGACTGCTTCACCTACGTCGTCCTGCTCCAGCTCGAAGCGCTGGGCCTGTGCGCGCCGGGCGATTCCGGCGCCTTCGTGCAGGGCGGGCGCATCGAGCTGGGTGGCGAGATGCCGCTCAACACGCACGGCGGGCTGCTCTCGCAGGGCCACATGTGGGGCATGAACCACCTGATCGAGGCGACGCGCCAGCTGCGCGGCCAGGCGGGCGCGGCACAGGTCCGGGACGCCGAGATCGGCCTGGTCACCGGCTGGGGCGACTTCGGCGACGGCAGCATCGCCATCCTGCGGCGCTGAGAGAGCGGAGGGAGATGGTGAGCGACGAGACGGGCTGGAAGCCCCGCTTCACACCGAACCCGACCGATCTCGCCGCGGAGTTCTACGCCCACTGCGCGCGCCGAGAGCTGCGCTTCCAGCGCTGCGAGGACTGCGGCACGTGGCGCCACCCGCCGCGCGTCCTGTGTGGCCGCTGCGCCTCGGAGCGCTGGCAATGGGCGCTCTCGAGTGGCCGCGGCCGGCTGTTCACCTGGACGGTCACGCACCAGCCGCTGGTGCCGGCGTTTGCCGAGGCGGTGCCCTACGTCGTGGCCGTGGTCGAGCTCGAGGAGGGCGTGCGGCTGGTGAGCGGCCTGCGCGGGATCGAAGCCGCCGAGCTCGAGCTCGACCTGCCGCTCGAGGTGGGCTTCGAGATCGCCTCCGAGACGATCGGCCTGCACTACTTCCGGCCGCGGCGCGGCTGAGCGCGGCAGGAGCGGGTCTCGCAGCCCCCACGCGCGCGGCGCGTGCGACGAGCCGCGCGGCTGGCAGACAGCGGGGGCGCTCCCGGCCTATGCCGAGGCGAGCACGCGGAAGCCTTCGCGCACGGCAGCCTCGGCCAGGCGGCCATTTCGCGACAGCTTGGCAGAAGAAGCATCGTGCGACGTCCTGGCGCCCGGCTCCGGAGCTCAAAGCGTGAGCAGGAGCCCCCTCCCGTCGCAACGGATCAAAGGCACCCTGGGCCTGTCCGGGGATTCCTGCTCACGCGCTCAGTAGGCGAGGAGTATCCCGCTGGCCAGGGCGATGAGGCCGCAGGGCACGCCGACGGCGAATGCCAGGTGGATCTTGCGCGACTGCGCGGCGAGGTCGCCCGGGTCGCCGCGGTCGGCGGCGGCCTTGCGGCGCACGACCGGGAGCACGCACCACAGGTTCACGGCGATGGCGATGCTGCCCGCGATCACCATGAGCGCGTAAGCGCCGTGCAGCAGCTCGAGGCGGAGCATCGCCACACCGCTCACGGCGACCAGGGTGAATGCCGGCACCTCGATCAGCCCATCGATCCAGAAGTGCATCCGCGCGACGGCGGCGCGCAGCGCCGCGTCGCGGTGCGCGAAGGCCTCGAGAACCGATTCGACGGCGACGCAGCCCAGCCAGACGCCGAGCGCGAGAACGTGGACCAGGGGCCAGCCACTCATGGGGGCGATCCTTTCGCCGGCTCGGCGATGCTGTCAAGCGGTGGCGGAGCGAGGCGAATGCGACCGTCGCAGCGACCGCCGTGGCCGCGGGAAGACCCGTCCGCAGAGGAACCCCTGGTATCATCTCCGTCTCGCGAACCAGCTCCAGGGCGACCATGACCCAGCTCTGCAGCATGACCAGTGCCAAGGCGACCTCCCCTCGATACAGCCGCCGTTTCCGCAGGCCTAGCAGGATCACGCAGAGCGAGACTCCCGCGGCAGACATGTAAGCGGGCAGAGGGTGGACCGGCAGGCTGGCGGCCGCCTCCGGCGGGATTAGCCCTCTGGCGACGTGGTTGGTGAACACCTCGTGCTCCGGGCCGTAGGTCACTGCCCAGGGAAGTCGCGATGGTGTGCCGAAGCAGCAGCCGGTGACCCAGCACCCGATCCGGCCGACCGCCAGCGCCAGGCCGACGAACGGCGCGCTCGCATCCGCCAGCTCGCCGATCGGAAGCCGCAGCGCGTTCCAGATGACGGGTGCGGCGAGCAGCGCCAGGATGAGCCCGCCAGGTAGGCGCATCCCGGTGGAGCGGAAGAGGACCCGCCAGTCGGCGAGGATCGCTCCGATCGGGAGCCCGACCTCGAGAATCAGCGCGTGCAATCGCGCGCCGAGAAACGTGAGCGGCAGCAAGGCGAGCAGGCCGAGCGTGCTGCGCGTCACCGCAAGTCCGCCCGCCCTGGCCGAGATGACGCTCGCAGCGAGCCAGAGCGCGCCACCCAGAAGCCAGAGCGCGAGATACACGTCAGCCCTCGCCTCGATGCGAGAGGACTCCGAGCGCCTTCTCCAGGCCGGAGCGGTACGCGGCGTCGACGCCGGGGATTGCACCCAGGGAGGCCTTGATTCCCGGCAATGCCTCGGGCCCGTCGAGGCGCTCGCGGGCCCGGGCGATCACGTCCTTGACGGCTGCAACCGAGCCGCTCGAGACGAAGCTCGCTGCCGCAGCGCGATCCACGTCCTGCTCGAGGCGCTCGAAGACCGCGTCTCGCGAGAGGCCCTCGGCGCCCGGTGGCGGAATCATCGGGCCGATGGTGGGTGGACGGAGTCGACCCTCTCTCTCCTCGATCTCCCCGAGGAATGCGCTGGCGCCTTCCGACAGGTAGTCCAGCAGCGGTGGGTCGTATCGCTTGACTGGGGCGGTCAGGATGAAGGTGTCCGTCACACCGGGAAGATAAGCGCTGACGATCGAGAGGTCCCGCACGGCCCTGCCCGGCGCGAGCAGCGGCGTCTTTCCCAGCGGCAGCCATGCGGCCTGGGTCTGGAGCAGAACGAGCGGCGGGCCGCTGCCGACCATGTGGTCGAACAGCCAGCCGCTCGAGTCGCTGGCGGAGAGGATGATGTCCGCTCGCGGCAGGTTGACCCCAAAAGCGAGGATCGGCTGCTCCGAGCTGCGCCGGTTCTCGAGGTCGTAGACGTAGCGGATCTGGCCCGCCTCTAGCTCCTTGAACGCCACCGTCACGCGAGGGTCGGCCAGACCGGGGAGCTCGACGCGGGTCGACCCGCTCCGGCCGTCTTCGGTGGTGTAGGACACCTCGTAGCGCCCCGGCGAGAGGCGGCGTACCGAGTCGCCGTTGTAGCGGTCGATGAAGACGAAGCCCTGTGCTTCGAGGCTGGCTTTGGACGGCTTGCCCGGCCCGGGCGCTTCGACGACGTTGCGCGGCAGATCCCTTCGCACCTCCTTGTGCACCCCGTCGTCGCTCTCGTAGACGTCGTAGCCCTCCGCGTCCTTGTACGCGCGGAAGACGGTCTTCCGTCGCTCTCCGCTCGGCGATCTGCCGGGACGCGGGGCGATCTGAATGCCGGCCGCGCCTGAGTCCGAGTCCCCTCGAGCGCCACGGGATGCAAAGGCCATGATCAGGACAGCAAGTGCAAGGAATGCGATGGAGCGAGAGGTCATACCCTGACTCCTAGTTATCGTATGACAGGTGCCAGTGCGCGACGCAGCCGGTGCAGCTCATCGAGTCGCAATAGGAGGGTGGCGGCGCGCAGCCATCGCATTCCAAGGCGACGATCTTGAAGCCGTGCCGTTTGGCGATTCGGCAGAAGTCGCCCTCGGAGCCGAGCGGAACGCCGCCGTTGGCCGCGTTCCCGCGGGCCGAGGAGATGTCCACCTTCATTCCGTCGCCGTGCTTCGAGTGCGGTGGATTCCAATTGTTGTTGATGTCGTACCGCCCGCCCAGGCCGAGCGCCATGTCGTTGATGCGCAGCAAGGGCCGCTCGGTGCATCCGGTGACGCCGGGCGGCTGCGGCCCTCCCCGCCAGGTGCCCGCCGTGGCGCGCAGGGCTGCCACCATGGCCGGCATACCCCAGTGGTTGCTGTCCTGGGCGTCGGCATAGCCCGGGTTGTGCTCAGTCAGAGCACCGACCCGCAAGTAGCGGGAGTCGTCTCGGACGAGGAGCTCCAGCGGATTGGCGGTCGTGCTCGCCCCGAGCTTGACCCAGATGGCTATCTCATCCGAGTTTGCGCCCGGGCAGGTGTTGCACTGCGAAACCAGCAGCGGCACCTTGTGAGCCCCGGCGGCCGTCGGCGTGCTGATGTCGAAGCATGCCCACCCGTTTCCTGGGGCGCAGGCGTAGGTGGGCGAGAAGGCGATCTTCGCGGCGAACGAGTGCGACGAGACGTGCGAGCCCGTGCACTGGCCGTGGGCTTGGTTCAGGCCGCTCCACGGGCAGCTCGTCCAGCGCGTCTGGTCGACAGGGGAGAGCCCGACGCAGCCGTAGAGATTGAGCTGCTGGGTCACCTTGTTGATCACGCTGAAGCAGCGGCGCGTGACCGTTCCAGGCGGTAGGATCCAGCAGTCGACCCCGTTGCAGCAGTCGTAGGCATCGTAGGGGTCGTGGGAGTCGCACTCGTCGGCGAGCGACGGCGCCGGCACGAGGCAGAGAAGGATCAGCAGAGCCCGAGCCGGCAGCACCCAGCGCGATCTCGCGAAGTGACCGCGATTCGATGTCATCTTCGACTCGCCCCCGTCGTCAAGGTCCACGCGGGGGCGGCTAGTACCACTCTTTGGGGGGGGGGGCGTCAAGAGGCGCAAAGAGTCTGGAAGGGGACGCCGTGAGCGAGGGCTCGGCGGTCAGGAGATGCAGCGCTGACAAGAATGCGCCAAGACGCCGACACGGCGCTTGGGACGCGTGACGCTCGGGCCGCGCCCCCTGCGCAGCGCCCGCGAGATCGAGATCCGGCGTGTGGACGGGAGAGGGGCCGTCAGGGGAGCTCGTTGCGCCGCGGCATCCCCAGGGCCTTCGCTGCGGGGCCGGCTCAGCCTCGCACGACGCGCCGGAGCGCGAGCGGCAGGACGAGCAGCGCCACGAGCGCAATCGCCAGGCCGCGGCGCAGGCCCGGCTCCGCGTACTTCAGGTGCACGACGTGCCGCCCCGGCGGAACCTCGACGGCGAGGAACAGCGCTGCCGCGGGATGGACGGCGGCCGGCTGCCCGTCGATCGTCGCTCGCCAGGCGGCGTAGTACGGCTCGCGTGCGACGAGCCACGTCGGGCGCGCCACGCTCACCTCGAGGTGGGCATCGCCCGGCCGCTCGGCGAGCACCGCGATGCTGCCCGCGCCGTCGCCCGGCCCGAGGCGGGGTGCCGGCTTGCCCTCGACCGCCTCGATCAGCACGCGGCCGCCAGCCAGCGCCTCGCCCTCTCGGGCGGCCGCCTGCGCCTCCTCGTAGGTCGCCCGGCGCGCCTCGGCGGCCAGCACGAAGCGCGGTGGCGGCTCGGGCGCGAACAGCCAGCGCAGCGCCGAGATCCGTCCCGCGGGCGGCGGCCCGGTGAACCCTGCGGCGACGAGGTCGGCCTCGAGCGCCGTTCCAGGGCGCACGACCAGCGTGCTCGGCCCGAGCTGCTCGACGATCGCGACGGCCTTGGCCGGGTTCATCCTGGCCAGGACCTCTATCTGCCGGCGCTGGAAGAGCGG
>CAZGUU010000230.1:6769-8729 GCA_964529315.1 uncultured Enterobacteriaceae bacterium | reverse complement strand
CCCAGCCCACGCTGCGCCGGCCACCCGCACCGTCGGCCGAGCCTGCTGGCGCCCGTCGCCGCCGGGCGAGCGGACTCGGCGCTCAGCCGCCCGTCGCCGCCCCATCTCCTGTCGCGGCGGCGTTGCGCCCCGCTCGCCGACCGGAGTGCACGCAGTCGGCCAACGACAAACCGCTCAAGTAGCAGCGCGAGGACACGCCCACGGCCGCGCGGCCCGCGGCGAACAATCCCTCGATCGGCGTGCCGTCCCGGCGAACCACGGTGCCGCGGCCGTCGACCCGCACGCCGCCGAGCGTGATGAACGTCGTCAGGAAGAGCCGGTTGGCCAGCGAGCAATCGATCGCGTAGAACGGCGGCTCCGCGAGCGGCGTACACCACTCGGGAAGCTTGCCGAAGCGGGTGTCCCGGCCCGCGGCGACGTCGCGGTTGTACCTCTCGACGGTGCTTGCGAAGGTGGCCGGCTCCATCTCGCAGATGCCAGCCAGCTCGCCCCAGGTCCGTCCCCGCCGCCGGTTGACGAACAGGTTCAGCCGGCCATGCATCTGCCGGGCCATGAGGTGGCTCATCGCGCCACCGAGCAGCGCTGCGAGCGGCTTCTCCCGCAGCCTCTCGCCCTCGCGTAGCTCCTGGCGGGCGTCGCGCCAGATGCGCTGGTCGATCACCAGCCAGGCGCGTCCCCCATTCTCGGCGACCGCCCGGCCGAGCGTCGAGCCGTACATCGACTCGTCGCAGATCCGCTCGCCCCGCCGATCGACGAGCAGGCCACGCACCAGAGCCTCCGGCGGCGCGATGAACAGCGAGGCCGCGCATCGGTCGAGCTCACCAGTCGCCGCGTCGAGGCTCCGGGTGAGCTCGATCGCCGCCCCGTCGTCCCCCGGCGTTCCGATCGGCGGACAGGGGGCGAACGCCGGCGCGCAGCGCTCGACCAGCTCGCGATTGTACGAGAACCCGCCGCTGGCCAGCACCACGCCGCGGCGCGCGCGGATGCGGATCGTCCGACCCAAGCGAGCTTCGACGCGCTCGAGCCAGCTCCGTGCGGGCGACGCCAGCGGCAGGCGCAGCGTCGCCAGGGCCGAGACCAGGGCCGCAAGGGTCGTCTGCAGCAGCACGGCGAGCCGCCGTCCCTCCAGGCTCGTCGCCTCGACGCCGACCACCGCGCCGCTCGCGTCGCTGATCAGCGAGCGCACCCGAGTGCGCCGGCGCACCGGAATGCCCGCCGCCCCGACCGCGCTACGCAAGCGATCGAACAGAACGCGACCGGTCATGCCCGGCCCGTCGACCCGGTGGCCACGCGGCGCCGGTCGAGCGACCGCGTGACGCTGCTTCTCGTTCCCCGAGTAGTAGAGGCACGTGCCGTCCGGTGGCACGACCACCTTGCCGGGGTAGAAGGCGTCGGAGAATACGATGCCGTGCTTCTCGAGCCAGGCCTTGTTGCCGAGGCTCGCGGTGCAGAACTCGCGCAGCGCCGCCTCCGACACGCAGTCGCCCACCTCCTCGCGCAGATAGCGGTACATCTGCTCGCCGTCGTCGGCGAAGCCGGCCAGCACCTGCTGGCGCGTCCCGCCGCCCAGGTAGAGCACGCCGCCGCTCAGACGGCTGGCCCCACCACCGGCGAAGCGGTCCACGAGCAGGACCCGCGCGCCCGCCTCGGCCGCCTGCAGCGCCGCACAGGCACCTGCCGCGCCAAAGCCGACGACCACCACGTCGGCCTCCGCCTGCCAGGTCGCGTCGTTCTCGTTCCGAGCTGCCATCTCGCCTCCCCTGGAGTCACTTGCAGGCGCAAGGCCAGCACGGATCCACTGCCTTTCTCGAGTAACGGCTCCGGCCACGCGACGCGACCCCGGGGCGGCCCCGTTTCGTGGCGCGGCGGCCACCGGCTGGCCACGCTCGCCGTCGGCGGCGCGTCGGGCGCCCGGTGCGTCGGGCGGGCCGCGGCTGTCTCGTCAACTGCCGCGGAACTT
>CAZGUU010000230.1:0-6759 GCA_964529315.1 uncultured Enterobacteriaceae bacterium | reverse complement strand
CGCCGAGCGCTTCTCGAGAACCGCCGTCAGCCCCTCGCGCGGGTCGGCGGCCGCGAACAGCCCGGCAAATGCCTCGATCTCCACTCGCGCCGCGGTCCGCGCGTCGCTGGTCTCGGCCGCGGCGAGCGCGGCCTTGGCCCGGCCCAGCGCCAACGGCGGGCGCGCGGCCAGCTCCGCGGCCCACGCGCTCGCTGTCTGGCGCAGCTCGGCCTGCGGCACGACCCGGCTCAAGAGCCCGATCTCTCGCGCTTCCTCTGCGCCGATCAGCCGCCCGGTGTAGACGAGGTCGCGCGCCAGAGCGACCCCCACGCGCCGCAGCAGACGGGCACACCCGCCGAAGCCGGGAATCAAGCCGAGGTTGGTCTCCGGCTGGCCGAAGCGCGCACGATCTCCGGCGAGGATCAGATCGCAGGCCAGCGCCAGCTCGCAGCCGCCGCCGAGCGCGGCCCCCTGCACCACGGCGACCACCAGTGAGGGCAGCGCCTCGAGCGCATCGAAGGTCTCGTGGCCCAGGGCGGCGAAGCGCCGCGCCTCCTCGACGCCCATCGTCGCCATCGCGGTGATGTCGGCCCCCGAGACGAACACGCGCTCGCCGGCGCTGGTCACCAGAACCACTCGTGCCGGATCGCGGCCCAGCTCGGCGACCCGCTCGCGCAGCTCGCGGACGGTCGCCGGGTCGAGCGAGTTGAGCTTCTCGGAGCGGTCGATGAAAAGCGTCGCGACGTCTCCGTCGCGCGTCAAGGCGACGCCGGCCATGCAGTCTCCCCTGCCCGCCCCTCAGTACTCGGGCTTGAAGTCGAAGTGGTGGCAGGCCTCGATCCAGCGCACCGTGCGGGTGCGCGAGCGCATGACCACCGAGTTCGTGGTCGCCCCACCACGGAAATAGCGCACGCCGGCCAGCAGGTGCCCCTCGGTGACCCCGGTCGCGGCGAACATCACGTTGTCGCCGACCAGGTCCGCCGGACGATAGAGCCGGTCGAGCTCGCGAATCCCGGCATCACGCAGGCGGTGCACCTCGTCGTCGGTGCGCGGCCGGAAGCGGCCCTGGAACTCGCCCCCCAGCGCCTGCACGGCACCCGCCGCGAGCACCCCCTGCTGCGCACCACCAATTCCCATGAGAATGTCGATGCCCGAGCCCAGGCGGGCCGTGGCGATGGCGGCTGCCAGATCGCCGTCGGCAAGCAGCTGCACCCTCGCGCCGGCGCGCCGCACCTCCTCGACCAGCCGGCCGTGCCGCGGCCGATCGAGGATGACCACCGTCAGGTCCTCGACGTAGACCCCCTTGGCCTCGGCGAGCGCGCGCAGGTTCTCGGTCGGCGAGCGCTCCAGGCTGAGCACGCCGCGGCCATCCGCGCCGACCGCGATCTTGTCCATGTACGTGTCGGGGCAGGGGAGGATCTGGCCCCTCTCCGAGATCATGATGATCGACAGCGCATTGGCTCCGCCCGTCGCGCAGACCGTGGCGCCCTCGATGGCGTCGAGCGCCACATCGATCTCGCCCCCGCCGGCGCCTGGCCCGACGCCAATCCGCTCGCCGACGTAGAGGTGCTCCGCCTCGCCGGGGCTCCCCTCGCCGATCACCACTACGCCGTCGACGTCGATCGCCCCGAAGGCGCGACGCATCGCCTCTCCCGCGGCGAGCTCCACCGCCGCGGCATCGCCGCGGCCCATGAGCCGCCCCGAGGCCAGCGCCGCCGCCTCGGTCACACGGACCACTTCGAGCGCCAGGTTCCGGTCCATTCGCACCGTGCCTCCCGCCCCTCCCGGCGCCTTCAGCCCGGGCTCTCCTCGACGCGGATCGCCACCGGCTTACCCGCCACGACAGGCAGCGCCGCCACCCGGTCCAGGGCGCGGCGCAGGTCGCGCTCGCGCGTCTCGTGGGTGCGGTTGTCGATCGGCACCGGCCCACTGGCGCCGCGCTCGCGCTGCACCACCGACGCGATCGAGATGCCGTGGCGGCCGAGCAGGCTGGCGATCCGGCCGAGCACCCCCGGCTCGTCGCGTGCCGCGACGCGCAGATAGAACTCGCTCTTCACCGCGCCGATCGGCCTCACCCGCGCGGCCCTCTGGTGCGCGATCGGGTAGCCCAGTGGAGGCAGTCGCGGGTGGCCCAGCTCGCGCCGGTCGCGCGCCACGTCGAGCAGGTCGGCGACCACCGCCGTCGCCGTGGGCATCATCCCCGCGCCCTGACCGTAGTACATGCTGCGCCCCAGGGCGTCGCCGTGCAGGCAGACGGCGTTGAAGGCGCCGCCCACGCCGGCCAGCGGATCCTCGGCCGGGATCATCGTCGGGTGGACGCGAGCTTCGATGGCATCGCCATGGTCCTTGGCGATCGCCAGCAGCTTGATGGTGAAGCCGAGCTCGCGGGCGTAGGCCATGTCGGTTGCGTCGACGTCGCGAATGCCCTCGGTGTGCACCGAGTCGAGCGGCAGGCGCACGCCGAAGGCGAGCTGCACGAGAAGGGTCAGCTTGTGGGCCGCGTCGACTCCATCGACGTCGTAGGTCGGATCCGCCTCGGCCAGCCCGGCCTTCTGCGCCGCGGCCAGCACCTCGGCGAAGCTTCGCCCTTCGGCCGCCATGGTGCTCAGGATGTAGTTCGAGGTTCCGTTGACGATCCCGAAGACCGCGCTGTGCCGATCGCTCGCCAGCGCCTCGCGCAGCGTGCGGATGATCGGGATGCCGCCGCCGACGCTCGCCTCGAACTGCAGGCCGACCCCCGCCGCCTCGGCAGCGGCGAAAAGCTCGCGGCCGTGGTGTGCGAGCAGCGCCTTGTTCGCGGTGACCACCGCCTTGCCTGCGCGAATCGCCTCGAGCACGAAGCTGCGCGCCGGCTCGAGGCCACCCATCAGCTCGACCACGACGTCGATCGATGGGTCCTCCAGGACGTCCGCCGCTCGCGTGGTGAGCAGCTCGCGCGCCACGCGCACCTCGCGCTTGCGCTCGAGGTCGATGTCGGCGACTCGTGCCAGGCGCAGCGGCGCACCGAGCCGCTCGTCGAGCGCGTCGCGCCGCTCCTCGAGCAGGCGGATCACCCCCGAGCCGATCGTCCCCCAGCCGAGCAGGCCCACGCGCACCGCAGCGGTCGCCGTCGCACGCTTCGCGCGGTCGCTGGAGCGCGGCCGCCCCGTCGCCCCGGCGCCACGCCGCGCCATGGCACGCGCAGGTCCACCGCGTGGCCGCCGGCCGCGTGCCGCCGCATCACCCCTCACGATCGCCGCCCGCACGCACCCGACGGAGCACCGGCGAGCTACCGCTCGCCCGGACCCCCGTCTTGCGCGCCCGTGCCGCCGGCTGCGCCTTCCCTCCCAGGGAGAGCGCCCGTCGGATGCCGCGCACCGCCTGTCGAGTGCGGTGCTCGTTCTCGATCAATGCCAGGCGAACGAAGGCGTCGCCGTATTCGCCGAAGCCGATGCCCGGCGAGACGGCCACCTTGCCCTCCTTGAGCAGGAACTTCGAGAACTCGACCGAACCCATGGCCTTGAACTCGTCGGGGATCTCGGCCCAGACGAACATCGTCGCCTTGGGACGAGGGACGTTCCAGCCGGCACGCGTCAAGCCATCGCACAGCACGTTGCGCCGCACCCGGTAGACCTCGCGGATCTCCTCGATGCACTCCTGCGGGCCGTTCAAGGCCGCGATCGCCGCGATCTGCACCGGCTGGAAGATGCCGTAGTCGAGGTAGCTCTTCATCCTCGCCAGGGCGGCGATGATCTGGTGGTTGCCGACGGCGAATCCCACGCGCCAGCCGGGCATGCTGTAGCTCTTGGACAGGGTGAAGAACTCCACGCCGATCTCCCGCGCGCCCGGCACCTGCAGGAGGCTCGGCGGCTGGTAGCCGTCGAACACCAGGTCGGCGTAGGCGAGGTCGTGCACCACCAGCATGTCGTGCTCGCGCGCGAAATCCACGATGCGCTCGAAGAACCCGAGATCGACCACCTCGGTGGTCGGGTTGTGCGGAAAGTTCAGGATCAGCAGCTTCGGCTTGGGCCAGCTCTGTCGGGTCGCCTCGACCAAGTTGGCGAAGAAATCCTGGCCCGGTCCGAGCGGCACCGAGCGCAGGTGCCCACCGGCGATGATCACCGAGTACTGATGGATCGGGTAGGTGGGCGTCGGGCAGAGCACGACGTCATCGGGCCCGAGCATCGCCAGGGCGAGGTGAGCGATGCCTTCCTTGGAGCCGATCGTGACGATCGCCTCGCGGTCGGCGTCGAGGTCGATATCGAATCGCCTGCGGTACCAGTCGCAGATCGCCAGTCGCAGCTTGTAGATGCCGCGCGATACCGAGTAGCGGTGGTTCTGCGGCTTCTGCGCCGCCTCGACCAGCTTGGCGACGATGTGCGGCGGCGTGGGATGGTCGGGATTGCCCATCCCCAGGTCGATGATGTCTTCACCCCGGGCTCGCGCGGCGACCTTCAGGTCTCCGACCACGTTGAACACGTACGGGGGTAGCCGCTTGATGCGGGGAAACTCCATGAGCCCTCCTCGTCAGGGGTGTTAGCACAGCCGACCCCGGCCCGGAACGCCCCGGCGTGAGCCTTCCTCGATCTTGGACGCGCTCGGCGCCCCGGCCGCCTGGCTCAGAAGGGCTGGCGCGCCACGGCACGCGCGCGCAGAAACTCGACCACCGCGGGGATCACCGATACGATGACGATGGCGACGATCACGACGTGGAAGTTGTCCTTCACCACCGGCAAGTCGGCGAATGCGTACCCTCCGAGCACGAAGGACGCGACCCAGGCGACGCCACCCGTGACGTTGAACAGGGCGAAGCGCCCGTAGCGCATCTGCCCGATCCCGGCGACGAACGGCGCGAAGGTGCGCACGATCGGCACGAAGCGCGCCAGGATGATCGTCTTGCCGCCGTGGCGCTCGTAGAAGCGCTGGGTGTGCAGCAGGTGCTCGCGGTTGAGCAGGCGCGAGTCCGTGGCGGTGAAAACCCTCGGTCCGACCCGCCAGCCGATCGCATAGTTCACCGCGTCACCGAGCACCGCTGCGGCCATCAGCAGGACCGAGACGCTGCCGACGTGGATCGGCGATCCGTCGCTTGCGGCCAGCGCCCCCACGGCAAAGAGCAGCGAGTCGCCCGGCAGGAAGGGCGTGACCACGAGGCCGGTCTCGCAGAACACGATCAGGAACAGCACCACGTAGAGCCAGGGCCCGAGGCTGCCGGCGAGCTGGTTCAAATGCTGGTCGAGGTGCAGGAAGAGGTCGATCAGGCCGTGGATCATCTCCATCTGGACGGGTCTCCGCGCCGCTTGCCGGCAGCGGAGCATCGCACGCCGGTGGTGGCCTGCGCCAGCCCGCGACCGTCTTGGAGCGCACCGCAGCCGCCGCCTGGCAATCCGCTGGACGCGACGTCCGCCATCCGAGGAATTGCGACCGACCTGTACGGCACGCGGCAGCGCGCCCGAGGTCAGCCCAGCCGGGGTATCGGGCGGCGCGCTGGAGTCTTCGCGAAACCCGCGGCGGCCAGCGTGCCAAGCGTGGACGGACCCGCGGGACGTGCCCGAACGGTGGCGCTCGGACACGACGCCGCGGCCCAAACGGCCCCCCCCGAGTGCGCAACCGCCTACTGCCCCCTCCCTGGTTCGCCTCCTCCGGCCTCCCCGCCAGGCACTCGCTCGGGGCATCGCCCATCCCCGGATCGCCGCGCCTCGCCGCCGGAGCCCCTGGCCACCCAGCCACCCTCGATCGTCGCGAATGCCCCCTCGACGACGCAACCCGGCTCTGCTAGCTTCTTACCGCCTCGGGTGCCTTCGGCCCTCGGGGGCGAGGCTGCGCTGAAGCGCCCGTGGAGTCGGGTCCCCCGCGATGGGGGGCTGTGGCAGCGGCTCTACCGGGCGGCCAACCCCTCGAAATCTTTGCGATCGCGCGCGCCCCGTGACGGCGGGCGACCGCGAATTTGAAGGAGGCAAACTGTCGTGTTCCGAGAACTCTGCAGCCGCTCCGCCGAGCGACGCCGCACCCGCGGCCTGCTCCCCGAGGTTCTGGCCACCCTGGCCGCTCTCGCCACATTGCTCCTGGGCAGCCCCGCTCTGGCCGACGAATCGCGCATCGTCCTGCCCGACTTCCACTCGGTGACCTTCCTGGGCGGCCTCGACGGGCACACCGTCCTGCTGGTCGGCATGCTGGTCAGCCTAGTGGGCTTCGTCTTCGGCGTGATGATGTACTCGAACATCCGCGACCTGCCGGTGCACCGCTCGATGCGCGAGATCTCCGAGCTCATCTACGAGACCTGCAAGACCTACCTGATCACGCA
This sequence comes from uncultured Enterobacteriaceae bacterium, assembly GCA_964529315.1. Classification (GTDB taxonomy): domain Bacteria; phylum Desulfobacterota; class Binatia; order UBA12015; family UBA12015; genus CAZGUU01. The sequence continues at coordinate 500 of CAZGUU010000230.1, read as the reverse complement.
GTTCAAGTTCATCCTGCTGCTCGAGCTGTTCATCGGCGCGATCATCGTCGCCTACTTCGGCTGGCTGCGCCACCTCGAGGCCGGCAAGGTGCTGCTCATCCTGCTGTTCAGCCTGGTGGGCATCGCGGGAAGCTGCGGTGTGGCCTGGTTCGGCATCCGCATCAACACCTTCGCCAACTCGCGCACCGCGTTTGCCAGCCTGCGCGGCAAGCCGTTCCCGACCTACGAGATCCCGCTGCGCGCCGGAATGAGCATCGGCATGGTGCTGATCTCGACCGAGCTCTTGATCATGCTCCTGATCCTGCTCTTCGTCCCGTCGAGCAGCGCCGGGCCGTGCTTCATCGGCTTCGCCATCGGCGAGTCGCTGGGCGCCTCCGCCCTGCGCATCGCCGGCGGCATCTTCACCAAGATCGCCGACATCGGCTCGGACCTGATGAAGATCGTCTTCAACATCAAGGAGGACGACGCGCGCAACCCGGGCGTGATCGCCGACTGCACGG
>CAZGUU010000229.1:0-8775 GCA_964529315.1 uncultured Enterobacteriaceae bacterium | reverse complement strand
CCAGGACGTCGGCACGCTGATCCTGCCGCTGGCCGACCGCCTGGCGCGCCGCAAGCACTGGATCGCCTTCACGGTGAAGCCCTCCGGGATCGTGTGCTGCGATGCCGGGGCGGTGGCCGCGGTGTCGGGTCGCGGCCGCAGCCTGCTGCCCTCCGGCGTGACCGGCGTCTCCGGGCGTTTTGCCGCGGGCGATTGCGTGAGCCTGGTCGGCCCCGACGGTGTCGAGTTCGCCCGCGGCCTGGCGAGCTACGGCTCGGCAGAGATCGAGCGCATCGCCGGGCGCAGGAGCAGCGAGGTCGAGCGCCTGCTCGGCTATCGCATGGGGGATGCGGTGGTCCACCGCAGCGACCTGGCGATCACCATGGCCGAGGGCGCGGCCACCGGGAGAGCCACGACGGGGCGGGCCTGAGCGGAAGCCGGGCGGCGGTATCGTCTTCGCGGGGCCGGGCTCGCCGCGGCCCTTCGCCCGCGGGCTAGGGGCCTCCATCCGGGGGCGCCCGATCGGCCTCCTCGAGCCGCCCTCGCGTCACCCTTGCCGCTTCGACGCGAAAGGGCAGTCGGGCCGGCTCGCTGCCCGCAGCGATGAAGGCATCGCTACCCACCTGGCGGACTTCCACCTCCAGCACGAAGCTCCCGTCGGCCGGCGGTGCCTGTACCGGGAGCGCCAGGACCAGGGCCTCGCCCGCCGGAAGATCGCGCGGCAGGCCGACCGTGACGTCGTACCAACCCTGAGGACTGGGCTCGGCTCTCTCTGAAGACGGATCGCCCTGCGACGGGCTGAGCGCTCGCACGCGCATCTCGACCGTGAGGTCGGTCTTTCCGTCGGGCACGGCCAGCGCCGAAGGCCAGGCCTGGCTCCCCGTGTTGTGGATCCGCAAGGGGAAGAAGAACCCCTTGCCCGGCTGCACGACGGGGGGAGGTCCGATCGCTTCGACGCGCGCACCCGGTGCGTCCAGGGCCACGATCGGGCTGCCGAGCACCGTCCGCCCCGGCACCTGGCCGCGCCACAGAGCGGCAAACCATTCCGTGCGTCGGGGCGTGGAATCGACGCGGTAGAGGTCCCATCCGCCGCTCGACGAGACGTGCATCGAGCGCAACCGGTGCGCGATCGCCCGGCGACCCTGCGGATCGTTCCACTGGGCCTCTGGGCGCAGCAGGATCCAGCGCAAGCGGGTCGCATCCACGAGCGCCTCCAACCCCCCCGGCGAGGCGAGCGCCGCCACGCATCTATCGAGAAACCCGGCGTGCGGCGGCAGGTAGCCGGTGTATCCGGTGACCAGCGGTAGCCAGTGCCGGGTGCTGCCCACCATGGCCTCCGGGACCAGCGCCACGCCGGCGTTGCGGCTCCAGGTCGGCAGCTCGAGCAGCGGCCCGGCGCCCTGGCGGAGACTCAGCTCTCGCACCTGCTCGTAGATCGGCTCCTCCTGAGCGCGGACGACGTCGGGCGAGCCGTCGGAGAGCCACAGGCCGCGAGTCCACACGATCAGCGCGAGCGCGGCGACGCAGAGGGTAGCGGCGGATCGCCCACCGAGCCGGCGGCAGGCCAGCTCCAGGGCCACTGCGCCGAGCACTGCCATCCCGAACCCCGCGACCACCACGAAGCGCCACGGCGTGCGAAAGAAGGAGCCGACACCCGCCGTCAGCAGGGCGAAGGGAAGCGGGACCCGAACGCCGGCAACGCTCTGCTCCGGCCCGAGCATGAAGACGATCCCCGCGAGCGAGACCACGAGTCCGAGGCGGGCCGCCGCTCGCAGAGCGGGGTCGCCCGCGCGCACCGCGCACACACCCGCCGCTGCGAGCAGCGCCCCGACGAAGCCGTTGCCGACGACCAGGACCCACGCCGCCCGGCGATACACCTCGCCAAAGCCTGCGACGACGAGCTCCGGCATCGCCTGCCACACGTTCTCCCTCCTGCGGCCGAGGTAGGGTAGCGAGACGACGAGGAGGAGTAGCGATACCGCCCCCGCCGCGGCCCCCGCCAGCGCAACGAACCGCGCACGGCCCGTACGGTGGCGCAGCAGCTCCCCTGCACCCCAGACCAGGGCCGTCACAGCCACCATGGCCGCGGTGTAGTAGGAGGCCAGGGCCGCGGCAGCGAACGCGACGGCCAGCACCATCGCTCGGCCCCCAGAGGGGTACGCTCGCAGGCGGGTGAGTGCGAGCGCCACGATTGCCAAGTACAAATTAGTATGTTGCAAGAGCTGTGTATTCGCCGGAACGCGCAAGGGTCCGAGCGCGAGCAACACCCCCCCCGACGAAGGCCGCGCCAGCGCCGCAGCCCAATGCGAGGAGCAGCCGGCTCATCGCCAGCGCGGCCAGCGGGTAGGTCAGGAAGACGGTGAGCGTGGTGGCCAGCGTCGCGTTGTCGGTGGCCAGGAAGAGCGGCGCGAAGACGGCTTGGGCCGAGAAGAAGCTCTCCGAGCCAGTGAGCTGGTTCGGGCTCGGGTAGAAGATGGGCGCGTGAAAGAGCCGTGCGGGGTCGGTCGTGAGCGCGCGAGTCACCCAGGCGAGAACCCAGACGATGAGGCGCGCATCGCCGGGGGTGCTCGCCTCGTAGCCGCCCGGGAGCGCATGGCCCGCCTCCCGCAGCCACGGCCAGGCGAGCGTCGCGAAGAGCGCCACATAAGCGGAGAGCTCCACCGGGGCGCGCCAGACCGCGCGCGAGAGCTTCACTTGCACACCCTTATCGACCTACGATCCGGCCGCCGGAGACGACTCCCACACCCGGCCTTCTCTCACGGAATCCCCAGTGGCGAAAGGTCAGTGGCCTGGAGCCGCGGCCCATCGGCCCACATCGTCAGAGCGAGCAGCGGGCAGATCGGGCTGCGAGCTGCTCTCGGGGGGAAGGATCACGCGCACACGAACCCGAAGCGGCTCGTTCTCCGGCCCCTCGAAGCGCGCTCCGTTGCGCTGTCGCACGCGCATCTCCAGGAAGTAGGCTCCCGGCTCGCTCGGAGCGACGGCCAGCACGCTCTGCAGGAGGCTCTCCCCGGCGGGAACGTCTCGTCGCAAGGGCATCGTTCCGGGCGGGCCGACGGGCTCGCCCCGGGCGTCGAGCCAGCGGGTCTCGAGGTGGACCAGGGGCGGATCCTCGACGCCCGGCGGCGCGCTCGCCGGCCAGCCATGCGCTCCCATGTTGGTGATCTTGAGGGGCACGCGAGCCAGCCAGCGCACCCACGTGGTGGCCTCGCCCCAGGTGGCGAGCCGAGCCTGGGCCGCCTCCTCGGGGATCGCCTCGAGCGGTGTTCCGAGCAACGTCACGCCGGGCCGTGGGCCGGCGGCGAGCGCCGCGTACCAGTGCCGATGGAAGCGCCCGGCCTCGAGCTCCACCAGCACGAACTCGCCGAGCCGCACCGCGGACCGCGTGCCCGCGTAGCGCAGCAGCACATCGATCATTCGGGCCCGCACCGCGGGATTGCCCCACTCCGATTCCGGGCGCACGAGGATCCAGCGCAGCCCCGTCAGATCGCGAAGGTCGTCGAGCGCCGGCAGCCAGGGCAGCTCGCGGATCAGGCCGTTGATCAGACCGCGGTGCGGCGGCTCGTAGCCCGAGTAGCTCGAGATCGCGGGTAGGTGATGCATGGCCGTGGCGATCATCGCCTCGCCCTGCACCTCGAAGAACGGCAGCTCGAGGAGCGGGCCTGCGCCCCGCTCCCGCACTCGGGCCGCCACCGCGCGATAGACGGGCCGGTCCGCGGCGACGGCCCGCACGCTGCGCATCCAGGGCCCCTGAGCGCCTCCCGAGGCAATGCCGCCGACCCAGCGCAGCGCGCCCCACGAGGTGATCCCCGCCTTCGCGGCCATCAGCACCACGACCATGCTCCCGAGGGCCAGCGCTCCGCTCGAAGCGGCCATCGTGAGGATCGCGCGCCGACGCTCGTCCCGCCGCAGCAGCCCGTCGATCGCGAAGGCCGCCAGCAGCGCGCAGCCGAAGTTGATCAGCATCGCGAAGCGAGTCGGAACGCGAACGAAGCGCGCCGGCGTCGCCTGGAGCCAGGCAAACGGCAGTGGAATTTCGACGCCGAGGACCTCCATTCGTGGGCCGAGGACCAGCAGCCCACCGAGGATCGCGATGAGCAGCGCCACCACCGTCGCGGGGGCGTCGCGCGCGCCGCATCGCAGACAACGGATGGCGCCCCCCAGAGCCAGTACCCGTTGCGTGAGCAGGAGCGGGCCCCCGGTCAGGCTCACGATGAGCAGGCTGAACAGGCCAGAGGCGGCCGACTGCCTGCGCTGCCCCTCTCGCCCCCCTCCCTCGCTCGCCGTCGCATCTGCGTCGCGCCGGTGCGGGCGACCCGCTCCGGCCAAACTCCCCTCCTCGACGACGAGCGACGGCGCAGCGATCAGGTGCGCAACCCCCCAGCGCGACGTACCCGCGAGCTCGACCTCCCCCCGAGCCTCCGGCCGGCCGAGGTACGGCAGCGAGACGACCACCAGCAGAGCGAGCGGCACGGCCACGGCGATCGCGACGAGCTCGGCGTACCTCGCCCGGCCGTCGCCCTTGCGCAGGAGCTCGTAGGGAAGCCAGACCGCCAGGGCCAGCACGAGCGTCACGGCGAGGTAGTACGAGGAGAGCAGTCCCGCGCCGACACCCACGGCCAGCGCGACGCAGCGCCCGACCGTGGCCCGCTCGCGCAGTCGATGTGCGAGCAGGGCGCACAGCGCGATGTACACCTGCGGGAGCTGGAGCACGTGCAGCGAGAGCGCCGCGCGCCCCTGCCCCGCCGCGAACAGCAGCCCCCCGAGCCAGCAGGCGCCCGGCCGCAGCCCGAGGGCGACGAGCAATCGGCTCATCACCAGCGCGGTGAGCGGCCACAGGGCGAGCGCGGTCAGATTCGCGGCGAGGACCGGATTGCCGGTCGCCCAGGTGAGGGGCAGGAAGAGCACCTGCGCCGAGAGGAAGTGCTCCGAGCTCGAGAGCTGCCCCAGCGCCGGGTGGTTGATCGGCGCGTCGAAGAGGTGCAGCGGATTGTGCGTCAGCGCGTGCCCCACCCAGCCGAGGATCTGCACGATCAGCGCAGCGTCGGCAGGAAAGTCCTCGGTCGGAAGCGCACCGGCCGCATCCGCGAGCCATCCCCGGAGGATCCAGCACGCGATGGCTGCATAGGAGAAGAATACCCACAGCGGAGAGGCGAGCCCCGCATCGGCCAGGCGCCGCAGCGACGCCCACACCGAGCGCCCGGCCGTCACCGCATCCGCAACGGGCGGGACGTCGGGGCACTCGGCCGACGAGGTGCGCTGTGGAGTCACCATGCGAGCTGCGGCCCAGCAAGGCTTCCCGCCTCACCGACGCGACGATGTACATCAAGAAAACAGACGGACGCGCCCCATGTCAAGGTGAGTTTCTTTGCAAACTCTCACGGCGAGCGCCAGCGCCACGTCTCGCGAGCTCGCCATAGGAGGGACCATCGCGCCGGCCCCGCGCACCGCCCCCCTGCGTGATCCGGGCCCTGCGCCTCGCATGCTCGATACACGGCCCCATCTCGGCCCCAGCCCCAGGGAGCTTCGGTGCGCGTGACGGCGGGTCGAGCGGTAGATATGATCCCGCAACCGGCCCGACCACGCCCGCGCAGGTGCGTGGCCCGAGGATCGACGACGGGGAACGATGCGAGAGACGACCGCCAGCGAGATCGACGAGCTCACCGGGAAGGCGCGCGCCGCCCTGCGCGGCCTGCGCATCGCCTCGAGCGAAGCCAAGGACAGGGCGCTCCTCGCCTTCGCCCGGCAGCTCCGCGCGGAGCACGGGGCCCTGCTCGCCGCAAACGCCCGCGACCTGGCCGGGGCCACCGGCGAGAGCGCCGCGTTCCGCGACCGCCTCGCCCTGGATGCCGGCCGCATCGAGGCCATGGCCGCGGGCGTCGAGGTCGTGGCCAACCTACCCGACCCGGTGGGAGAGACGATCACCACCTGGCGGCGCCCCAACGGCCTGGAGATCGCCCAGGTCCGGGTGCCGCTCGGCGTGGTCGGCGTGATCTACGAGTCGCGACCCAACGTGACCGCGGATGCCGCCGCGCTGTGCCTGAAGTCGGGCAACGCGGTCGTGCTGCGCGGCGGCTCCGAGGCGATCGCCACGAACGCAGCGATCGCCGACCTGGCAGCGGTCGCGCTGGCCGAGGCCGGCCTGCCCGCCGGGGCGATCCAGCTGGTGCGCAGCACGGATCGGGCGATGGTCCGGCGGATGCTCGAGGCACAGGATGCAATCGACGTGATCATCCCGCGCGGTGGGCCGAGCCTGCTGCACGCGATCCACGAGTCGGCCCGGGTGCCGGTGATCCAGCACTTCGAGGGCGTGTGCCACACGTTCGTCGACCGGGCAGCGCGCCTCGATCAGGCGGTTGCGATCTGCGTGAATGCCAAGGCCTCGCGGCCCGGCGTGTGCAACGCCATGGAGACCCTGCTCGTGGACGCAGAGATTGCCGCGGACTTCCTGCCCCGCGTCGCCACGGCGCTTCGCGCCCGAAGCGTCGAGCTACGCGGCTGCGAGCGCACCCGCGCGATCCTGCCCGACGTGGCCGCGGCGAGCGAGGCCGACTGGGATGCCGAGTACCTCGACCTGATCCTCGCGGTGCGCGTGGTCGACGATCTCGATGCGGCGATCGCCCACGTCGCGCGCCACTCCACGGGTCTCGCCGAGGCGATCGTCACCGAGGACCGCGGCGCGGCGCGGCGCTTTACCCGTGAAGTGGACTCGGCGGCGGTATTCGTCAACGCCTCCACCCGGTTCACCGACGGCGGCGAGTTCGGCTTCGGTGCCGAGATCGGCATCTCGACCAATCGCCTGCACGCCCGCGGCCCGCTCGGGCTGCGCGAGCTGACCACGTACAAGTACGTCGTGCAGGGCGACGGCCAGGTGCGCGGATAGCGATGGCGCGCCGGCGCATCGGGCTGTTCGGCGGCAGCTTCAACCCGGTCCACTTCGGCCACCTGCGCACCGCCGAGGAGGTGCGCGAGCGGGCGGCGCTGGACGAGCTGTGGCTGGTGCCGGCCAGCACACCGCCGCACAAGTGCCCCGCCGAGGTCGCCGACGCAGCCGACCGCCTGCACATGCTCGAGCTCGCCACGGCGCGCGCCCCGGGGATGCGCATCGAGACCGCCGAGCTCGAGCGCCCGGGTCCCTCGTACACCATCGACACGCTGCACACCCTGCGGCGCTGCCACCCCGAGGTCGATTTCAGCGCGATCCTCGGCCAGGACGCGTTCGGTGAGATCGACTCCTGGCACCGCTTCGAGGAGCTGCTCGGCGAATGCGATTGGATCATCACCTCGCGACCGCCAGTCGTCGCGACCTCCGGAGCCGGGGCGCTGACGGCGCTCGGCGCGCCGATTGCCGTGACCCGCGCCTTCTGGTACGAGCCCGACCAGAAGTGCTATCGGCATGGAAGTGGGCGGCGGCTCGACGTCCTCCCGGTCACGGGCCTGGACATCTCGGCATCGGAGCTGCGGGCGCTGGTCCGAGCCGGTCGGTCGATTCGCTTCCTGACCGACCCCGGCGTGATCGACCACATCGCAGCGCGAGGCCTCTACCGCTCGGCGGTCCGGCTCTGAGGTAGAGCGGCCAGCGTGGCGAACGACGAGAACAGGCCGCCCGAGCCATCCGACGACGCGATTCGCGACTTGGCGCTGCTCGGCGCTCAGGCGGCGCTGGACAAGAAGGCCGCCGACGTCACGATCCTCGACGTGCGCGGGCAAACCTCGCTCGCCGACTACTTCGTCATCGCCTCGGGGCGCTCCGACACCCAGGCGCGTGCCATCGCCGAGGCCGTCGAGGAAGCCCTGCGCGGCCAGGGCAGAAGGCCACTCGCCATCGAGGGGCTGCGCCACGGCCAGTGGGTCCTGCTCGACTACGGCGACGTGGTCGTGCACGTCTTCTACGGCCCGGTCCGGGAGTTCTACGACCTCGAGCGGCTCTGGTCCCAGGCCAGCCGCCTCTGCGTCGTGGAGCCGGGCGCTTCCGAAACGGCACCCGGCGCGGAGGACGGCCGGGGAGCCGCGAGGTAGGCCCTGCTGCGCCGGATCGGCATCGCGACGCTCGTCGTCGTGGTCGGCGCGAGCGTCGCCTACCTCTACTTCCACAACGGGCAGCCAGTCTCTCTGCACCTGGGCGGCGAATCGGCCGTCACCCTGCCGCTCGCCCTGCTCCTGCTCGCCAGCCTGGCGCTGGGCGCGGGCCTCGTGCTCCTCGGAGGCCTGCTGCGCGCCAGCGCCGCGAGCCTCGCCGGCTGGCGCGCGCGCCGCTCGCAGCGCCGTCGCTTGGCACTGCGCCGGCTCGAGGAGGAAGGCCAGCGCTTGCTCTGGTCGGGTGAGCTGGAGGGTGCGGCGCGCCTTCTCGCTCGGGTGGTCGAGGAGTGCCGCGACGAGATCGGCGCTGCGCTCGGCCTGGCACGGGCGCACGAGGAGCGCGGGGAGCTGGAGAGCGCGCGCCGGGTGCTCGAGGCCGCCCGCGCACATCATGGACCCGACCCACGCCTGCTCTCCCATCTCGGCCACCTGGCACTCCTGCGCGGCAACGCCGGTGCCGCTACCGAAGCGCTGCGGGAGGCGACCGGCATCGACCCCGGCAGCCCTCGCCTGCTCGCCGAGCTGGCCGACGCGCTGGCCGCCGAGGGCCGCTTCGGCGAAGCCGTCCTGGCCGCTCGGCGGCGGCTGGCCGCCGAGCGAGAGCCGCTGCGCCGCGAGGAGGCCACTCGCGCATGGCTCGCCCTGCGCTACTGCGAGGCCGCGGCGCTCGGCGAGACCCGGGCCGGCGAGGCGGCACTCGCCAAGCTCGCCGCAGAC
>CAZGUU010000228.1:0-8816 GCA_964529315.1 uncultured Enterobacteriaceae bacterium | reverse complement strand
AGCAGCGCCCGGTGCTCGATCCGGCAGCCTGGCTCGGCCCGGCGGTTCCCGCCCGCTCGCTCAGCGCATCGCGCGCGGCCGGCCCTCGAACTCCGCCTGCTCGGCGAGCCAGGCCTGGCGGGCGGCCTCGTGGGCCTTGCTCCGCTCGGCCGCCTCGGCGATCTGCCGCGGGATCTCCTCGAGGCGCGCCAGGTTGAGCTCGACGGCGAGCTTCAGGAGCCCGACGTCCTGCTGCCCGAGCTGGCGGCCGTACTGTGTGAGGAGGTGGGTGGCGAGCTCGATGTAGTCGGTCGCCAGCCGCTGGCGGTGCGCGTAGTAGGCAGCGATCTCCTCCTGCGTCGCGGTGCTCGAGAGCACCTTGCCGTACTGCACGTTCCAGCGCGCCCGCTCCTCCTCGCGCTGGCGCAGGATCTCGGGATCCTTGGTCGGTGACGACATCGTCCAGTAGATGTTGTCGGGCAGGGCGGCGCGGACGGCGTCGAGGTCCACCGTGGCCCAGGGGTTCTCGCCGTCTCGGGCGCGGGCAGCGAGCGGGTCGGTCATCGCCGGGTCGTCCACGGGGTCATCGCCACCTCCGCGGCCGGAGGCGGGGCGATCCGGCGGCAGGCCGGGCACGGCCTCGAGCGGCAGGCCGGGCGCAGACGCACGCCGGCTCTCGCCGGCCAGCGACGGGTCTGCCCCCGAGCCCGAGTGCTCTTCGCTGCCCTCCCGTAGCGCCAGCCCCACCAGCGCGACGAGCACCAGCGGCGCTGCCAGGAGGAGCGCGACGCGCAGCGGCCGAGCGGTCACGGCGGCGAGCCTACGCCAGTGCCGCGCAGCCGATCAAGCCCTCGATCGCAGCCGAGCGCCGTCGCCCGCAGCAGCCCCGGATCGCAGCGACCCGCTTCGCAACCGCCGATCGGGCCTGATCGCAGGGCGCTCGAGCGACGCCCCTGGAGCGGCGCAGGCCTACTCCCGCGGCAGGAAGAGCAGGTTGCGATTGGCTTTGCTGACCACCCCGGCGACGAGCAGCAAGTCGCCGCCGTCGTTCACGTCGAAGGAGGCCAGCTCGACGATCGTCCCGCCCGCGGTCTTCTCGCCGGTCTTGACCAGGGTATCGAGCCCGCCGTCGGACCAGCGCAGGATGCGCGTGTCGGCGATGTGCTGCGTGCCGTCCTCGACGAAGCCGACCTTCGCCGAGAAGACGACGTCGCCGCGGCCGGCGACGCGGATCTGCTTGATCTCCAGGATCTTGAGGTCGTTGCCCTCGTCGTCTTCACCGAAGCCCTGGCCCTCGTACGCGATCTCCTGCGTCGTCGTGCCGTCCCAGATGCGCAGGCTGATCAGGCCCGCCGAGGCGCCCGGATCGCCGAAGGTGGCCGAGAAGACGATGCGGCCCGCGTCGTCGATGGCGTGGCTGCGCACCGCGATCACCTCCTTGGTGCCCGCCGGGACGCCGGTGCGCGCGACCTCCGTCGCCTCCGTGCCGCGCAGCAGGATCACGCGGTCGAGGTCGATCGCGCCGTCGTCGTCGGTGTCGAAGCGGGCATCGACCGCCATGTCGCCATCGGGCGCGATGGCGCGCGGCTTGGCCGAGAGCACCGCACCGAGCCCGGCGAGCTCCTCGCCGCGTGCGATTCGCCCCTGGTACTCCCCGTCGACTACGATACCGACCAGCGACTGCTTGCCCCCCGCGGGCAGGCCGAGCGCGATGCGACCGCCGTCGTTCATCACCACCGCGACCGACGACGGCGACTTCTCCTCGAGCCGGACCTGCGGATCCACTTGGCGCAGCCCCCCGGCGTCGCCCTCGTGGATCTGGACCGTACAGCTGACCCGCTCGCGCTCGCCGGAGCTGTCGACGGTGCAGGGGGTGACGCCGTGGGAGAACGCCACCGCACCGCCGTCGGCGATGCGATGCTCGCCGAGCAGGCGAAAGCCCTCGGGCGTCGTCCCGGGCTCGGTGCGCGCCAGGATCGTCAGGCGCCCGCCGGAGTACAGGAGCAGCGCGTCGTCGTCGATCGCCCCGCCGACCTCGAAGCTCGCCTCGCCCGTGCCGGAGACCTGGAGGTTCCTCACGGTGGTGAGCGAGAGCCCCTCGGCCGCCGCCGACCCGGGGGTGAGAATCGGCGTGATCTCGCCCCCCGGGGCGCGCAGGAAGACGCCATTCAGCTTGGGCGTGCCGGGCTGCGAGGCGATCAGGGCGATCGTGCCTTCGTCGGCCAGGTTTGCCGACTCGATGGTGTCGATCTCGAAGTCGCCGGGCAGGCTGTCGCCGTCGCGGAGCAGCGTCTGCAGGCGCCAGGACGCCTTGGGCGCATCGCTACCGCCCCCGCCGCAGGAGGCCAGGAGGGCCAAGAAGGTCGCGAGCAGGGGAGCGAGGGAAAGCGAAAACCGCCGGGAAGCGGCGCACGGGAAGGTCACACGTGCAGCGTAGAGGCCTTCCACGTCGCGATCAAGCCGGAAAAAGGTGCCTCGGGACGAGGCGCCTCCCCAATTCGCGCCGCGGCGCGCGGCGCGCCGAAGAGGGCACCGACCGTCGCCCGACCGAGCCTGGCGCGCCATCCGGAGAGGCCGCCCCACCCTAAAGACCGTCACCCGGTCTACGGCGAGCTCAAACGGCGGAAACCGTATCATCGCGACGACCGTGACCAACTCGACCGCCCAGCTCAACAGCGTTTCGCCGCAAGTCTCTGCCGTGGGCAAGCCGGCAACGACATCTGCGGCTCGCCCGATGGTCTCTGTCCGTAGGACGTCGCAGCAGCAACAATCGAGATGCGGCCCCATTTGCCGGCTCGCTGGCCGCCCCTGATATCGATCGAGATGCGCCCCCGCTTCCGAGCCAGATCTGCTCTTTGCCGGGCGATTCCATCGTTGGTATGCGAATGCGGTGCCCACGATTTTGAGGGTCGATGGCTTCCGCTTCTACTTCTTCAGCAACGAACGCAACGAACCTCCCCACGTGCACGTGCGAAAGGGCAATGGCAAGGGAAAGTTCTGGCTTGCTCCGGTCGCGCTTGCCTGGGCACGAGGGCTTCGACCCGGCGAGCTGCCGCGGGCAAGAGAGATCGTAATCGAGAACCGAACCTTTCTCCTGGAGGCATGGCATGGGCACTTCGCCACGACGCCTTGATTTCGAAGCGGAACCGCCCCGCGCGGTGACGGTCTCGTTCTCGGACACCACGATGCACCTCGTCCTCGTCGATGGACGAGAGCTCGGTGTTCCCCTTGCGTGGTTCCCACGCTTGTCTGCCGCAACGGCCGAGCAACGTCGAGCTGTCGAGCTACTCGACCAAGGAGTCGAGCTTCGCTGGGAAGAGCTCGACGAAGACATCTCTGTTCCCAATCTTCTCGGCGTCCCTTACGAGAACTCTTGAGGGGACGGTGCGCGGGACGTAGGGTGCGAGAGGTGCGGAACGTCGAGCTCGCCACCTGAGCCGGAGCCCGACCCGGCCGCCGGCCGCGCCCTGGGCGGGCTCGAAGCCGCTGCCCAGCCCACGAGCGGCGTACCCGCCCCGCCGCATCTACCCCCGCGGCAGCCTGAGCGGCAGCTCGCGGTGGCGGGCTCGCAGCTCGGCCGCCGACTCGCGCACCCATTGGCCGCTCTGCTCGATCCGCCCCGCGGCGACGAAGCCGTAGCGGCTCCAGTAGATCACGCGGGCGCGCGGCCGCGAGGGGTCGCGCTTGGGCCGCGCGTAGACCCACTTCTCGTTGAACTCGATGCCGTGCTCGCTCATCAGCCGCGGCTCGTTCACGCTGCCGACGGTCTCGCCCGGCACGCCCAGCAGCTGGACGATCTCGTTGCGCCGCAGGAGCGCCTGCGAGCCGCCGTCCGCATCCGCCGTCGGGGTATCGTTCTGTGCCGTGGACATCGCGCCCTCGCTCTCAGACCTCGAAGGAGACGCCGGCCAGCGGGCAGCCCTGGCGCTCGATGTGCGCCTCGAACTCCGGCCGGAAGCGGCGCAGGAACCAGCCCGTGCCCCAGGCCGCGGCATCGGAGAGGGCGCAGATCGTGTGGCCTTCCATGGTCTTGGCCACCTGGTCGATCGTGTCGAGGTCGCGCATGCGCGCCGTGCCCCGCTCGACCGAGGCGAGCAGCTTGTGGATCCAGCCCGTACCCTCTCGACACTGCGTGCACTGGCCGCACGACTCGTGGCGGAAGAAGCGCGCGATCACCAGGGCGGCACGCACCATGCAGGTGGTGTCGTCCATGACGATCACCGCACCGGTGCCGAGCAGCGAGCCGTGCTTCTGCAGGCTGTCGTGGTCCATGTTCACCTGCATCGCGGTCTCGGCGGTGAGCACCGGCATGGAGACGCCGCCCGGGATGACCGCCTTGAGCGTCCGCCCGGGGCGCAGGCCCCCGGCGTGCTCGAAGACGATCTCGCGCAGCGGCGTGCCCAGCGGCAGCTCGTAGGCTCCAGGCCGCAGGACGTGGCCGCTCACGCCGAAGATCGTCGAGCCGGTGCTCTTCTCGGTGCCGATCGTCTTGAACCACTCGGCGCCCTTGCCGACGATGTGGGGCACGTGGGACATCGTCTCGACGTTGTTGATCGTCGTCGGCTGGCGCCACAGGCCGGCGATCGCGGGGAATGGCGGCCGCTTGCGCGGCTGGCCCTTGCGCCCCTCGAGCGACTCCATGAGGCCGGTTTCCTCGCCGCAGATGTAGGCGCCGCCGCCGCGGTGGACGTAGACGTCGAAGTCGAGGCCGCTGCCCAGGACGTTCTTGCCCAGGTAGCCGGCGGCGTAGGCCTCGGCGATCGCCGCGCGCAGGTTGTCGAACGCGGTGCGGTACTCGCCGCGCATGTAGACGTAGGCGGCATCGATCGAGTTCGCCCAGGCGGCGATCAGCAGACCCTCGATGAGCTGGTGTGGGTTGCGCTCGAGGATCTGGCGATCTTTGTAGGTGCCGGGCTCGCTCTCGTCCGAGTTGCAGGCGATGTAGCGCGGGCGGCGGCCGTCGTTGGGCAGGAACGACCACTTCATGCCGGTGGAGAAGCCGGCCCCGCCGCGCCCGCGCAGGCCCGAGGCCTTGACCTCGTCGAGGACCTGGGCCGGGGTGAGCGTCTCGAGCGCCTTGCGCGCCGCCGCGTAGCCGCCGTTGGCCTGGTAGGTCGCCAGCGCCGACCAATTCTGACCGGCGGGCGGCAGGAGATAGCCGGTGAAGGCCATGCTAGCGCCCCCCGCCGTTGCGCCCGGCATCGCGGGCCCGCAGCCGGGCGAGCAGCTCGGGCACCTGCTCCGCCGCGACCCCCTCGACGTAGGGCTCGTTGTTCACCTGGATCACCGGCGCCGTTCCGCACGAGCCCAGGCACTCGGCCTCGCCGACCGAGAACATCCCGTCGGGCGTGATCTCGCCCGGAACGACGTCGAGCTCCCGCTCCAGGGCGCGCACCACGCCTCGCGCACCGGCCATGCAGCAGGGCAGGTTCGTGCACACCTGGATGTGGCAGCGGCCCACCGGCTCGGCGTGGAACATCGAGTAGAAGGAGATCACCTCCTCCACGTCGATGCGCGGCAGCTCGAGGATCTCGGCCACCTCGACCACGGCCTCGGGCGGGATCCACCCGCCGCACTCGGCCTGCACGAAGTGCAGGGCGGTGAGCAGCACGGCACGCTTCTCTGGGTACTTGGGGAGCTCGGCGACGATCCGGGCTCGCAGCTCGTCGGAAAGAGGCATGGGTTGCTTCCCTGAGCTCAGCGGTCGCACTCGCCGCCGATCATGTTGATCATGTCGAAGCTCGGGATGACGTCGGCGAGCATCGCTCCCTGGATCATGCGCGACAGCGATTGGGTGTTGGAGAAGCTCGGCGAGCGGGCGCGCAGCTTGTGGGGCTTTCCCGTTCCGTCGCTCACCAGGTAGAAGCCGAGCTCGCCGTTGGCGCCCTCGACGGCCTGGTAGACCTCGCCGACCGGCGGCTGCGGCCCCTCGGTGACCAGCTTGAACTGCGCGATCAGCTCCTCCATGCCGCTGAACACACGCCCCTTGCCCGGCAGGCGGACGCGCGGATCGTCGACGTCGACCGGCCCCTCGGGCAGCAGGTCGAGGCACTGCTCGACGATGCGCCGGCTCTGGCGCAGCTCCTCGAGGCGCACCAGGAAGCGGTCGAGGTTGTCGCCCGCTTCGCCGATCGGCACGTCGAAGTCGACCCGATCGTAGGCCAGGTAGGGCTGCGCGCGCCGGATGTCGTAGGGCACGCCGGCGGAGCGCAGCAGCGGGCCGGTCACGCCGAGCGCGATCAGCTCCTCCTTGGGCACCAGGCCCGTGCCCTCCATGCGCTCGATGAAGATCGGGTTGGCGATCAGCAGGTCCTCGAGGTCCTTCTGCAGCTTGCCCGCCTCGGCCAGCTTCTCCCGGGCGAAGGCCGGGAACTCGGGGCCGACGTCCATCGAGACGCCACCGATACGCACGTAGTTGGTCGTGACGCGCGCACCGCACATCGCGTCGTGCACGTCCCAGACCTTCTCGCGCGCCTCGACGCCGTAGAGAAACGCGGTGAACGCGCCAAGCTCCAGGCTGCATGCCCCCAGGCAGGTGTAGTGGTCCGACATGCGCGAGATCTCGCTGGCGATCGTGCGCAGGAGCTTGCAGCGATCGGGGACCTCGATGCCGAAGAGCTTCTCGCAGGCCAGCGCGTAGCCGACGTTGTTGATCATCGGCGAGACGTAGTTCAGCCGGTCGGTATAGGGGAACGCCTGGTAGTACAGGCCGCTCTCGCACTCCTTCTCGAAGCCGCGGTGCAGGTAGCCGACCTCGACCTCCGAGTCGACGATCCGCTCGCCGTCGAGCTTGAGCAAGATGCGGACGGTGCCGTGCGTCGCCGGATGCGACGGGCCCATCTTGAGCTCCATCGGCTCGAAGGGAAGCTCGAGCGCGTCGCGCTCCTCGTCGCTCTCGACGAGCGTCTGCTGGTCGTCCGCCATGCGGCTATCGCTCCGTCCGCGTCACCTGGAGAGGTCGTCGTTCAGGGGATCGCGGTGCACCGCGCCGGGGCCGATCAGCGGCTGGCGCTTGCCCTTGGGGTAGTCCTTGCGCAGCGGATGCCCCTCGAATTGCTCGTAGAGGTAGATGCGCTTGAGATTGGGGTGTCCCGTGAAGCGGATCCCGTACATGTCGTAGGTCTCGCGCTCGAGCCAGTTCGCCCCCGACCACAGCGGCACCAGGCTGGGGAGCGTCGCGTCCGCCTCCTCGAGCGGGACCTTGAGGCGCAGGCGATGGTTCTGGGCGATCGAGTAGAGGTGGTAGACCACCTCGAACCGCGGACGGCGGCCGAAGTAATCGACCGCGGTCACGTCGACCAGCAAGTCGAAAGCGGTCTGTGGATCGTCGCGCAGCCAGCGGCAGACGTCGACCAGCGCGGCGCGATCGACGATCGCCGTGGCGTCGCCGCGAAAGCAGTGCGTTGAGATCACCGCGGCGGCGAAGCGCGCCCGCAGCTCCGCCAGCAGCGGGTGCTCCTCGCCCTCCGGCGCGACGGTGCTGGGAGCCTCTGCTTCAGCCACTCTGCCTCCCTATCGGATGTAGCCGCGGCGGACGTGCTCGAGCCGCCGCGCCAGGCTGTCGGCGGGCACCAGGAGGTCTTCCTTGTGCCACAGTGTGCCGGCTCGCGAGAACGCGCTGATCTCGACACGATCGCTCATCACGATCGCCTCCTCGGGGCACGCCTCCTCGCACAGCCCACAGTACATGCAGCGCCCCATGTCGATGTCGAACGACCTGGGATAGCGCTCGATCTCGTCCTCGGTCTCCCCGGGCTCGATGGTGATGCAGTCGACCGGGCAGGCCCACTCGCACAAGCCGCAGGCGACGCAGCGCTCCTTGCCGTCGTCCATCTGCACGAGCACCGGCATGCCACGGAACGCGGCTGGCTTCACCTCGCGCTCCTCGGGGAACATCACGGTGGCCACCGTGGGGTTGCCCTGGATCCAGCCGAAGAGGTTGCGCAAGAAGTGGCGCGACGTGATGCCGAGACCCGTCAGGATCGCCCTGGCGCCAAACGGCCCCCCTTGCGCCTTGAGCGCCGCGCGATCGACCTTGACGACGTTGGTGGCCATCCGCCTCGATCTCCCTCAAGCGCCCGGCGCCGCGGCGCCGGCCTGCCCAGCATCGGCCGCCGGGCCCGCGGCCGCCGTGGCCACCCCGAGGCTCCCCATGCGGGCGAAGTCGATCCCCGCGTACGCCGGAGCCGCAGCGGCGATCTCGGCGAGCACCGCGGCCGGGTCGAACGCCACGGCCGGCGTGCCGCGCAAGAGCGCGCCGAGGCGCGTGAGCAGCTCGCCGTCGGCGACCAGACCCTCGGGCGGCTCCACGGCCTTGCGGATGCGCTGCACGCGGCCTGCGTGGTTGGTGAAGCTGCCGTCCTTCTCCGCCCAGACCAGGCCGGGCAGGACCACCGTCGCACGATCGGTGAGCGGCGAGCAGCTGGCGTCCTGCACGATCAGCGCCTCGAGCGTGCCGATCGCCCCGAGCACCTCCTGGTCTCCCAGGACGCGCAGCAGGTCGCCGCTGCCCACCACATAGAGCACCTTGACATCCCCCGAGGCGCAGGCGGCGAGTATCGCGCGTAGGTCGTGGCCCTGCTCGCCGGGCGCCAGGCCGAGGTCGCGCGCGCCACGGGCATTGGCCGCCTTCTCCGCCTTGATCAGCAGGTGATCCGCCGAGCCGGTGGGGACGGCCATGTCGAAGTGCGGCGTGCCGATCGCGTCGCGCACCAGGGCGACCAGTCGGAAGATCTCCTCGTTGGTCAGGTGCGGCGAGCCGACCACGGCCACCGACCGCGCGCCGTGCGCCGCGATCGCCGCGCGGATGCGCTCGGCCGCGGCCGCCAGCGCCTGGT
>CAZGUU010000227.1:0-8886 GCA_964529315.1 uncultured Enterobacteriaceae bacterium | reverse complement strand
GGCGGCGCGGCTCGGGCGCTGGGCGGCGACGACCGGGCCGGCGTGCGATTCCGGATGCCGGGCGAGCCCGGGGGCGAGGTGGTCGTGCGCATGGTCGACTCGTGCGGCGACCCGCGCGTCGGGCGCTACGGCGTCGTGGCCTCGGCGAGTGCGGGCATGGAGGTCAGGATCACCGTGACCGACACCGAGAGCGGGGTGGCGCGGTCCTACTTCCGCTCGGCCGAGGGTGCCCGCGCGGGGCAGGGAGCGGCCGCGGCGTCGGCCGTGGACGATCCCCAGGCATTCGACGCCTGCCGCTGAGCTGCGCGGCTCGTCCCGCGACGGCGCGCTCAGGACCCGAGCAGGGTGCGGAACAGGAAGGCGCGGCGCGTGAGGTCGATCTGCGCGTAGTAGGCGAGCGTCGCCGCGCAGAGCAGCCAGGACAGCGCGAGGGCGCGCACGCGCAGCGTGCCGAGCCGCCCGAGCCCGAGCGCGATCAGCGCGGCGAAGGCCGGATAGGTGGGCAGGAAATAGCGATTGTCCGGCAGCGTTGCGACCAGTGGAACGATCAGCAGCGCGATCCACAGCCCGATGAGCCACAGTGCGCGGCCGCGCCGCTCCAGTGCGGCCATGGCCCCCAGGGCGAGCAGCGGGAGGTCGTAGATGCCGAGGCCCGACGGCAGCTTGGTGAGCAACCCGTCGAGCGGGTACCACAGCCGGCGGCGCGAGCCGGGGCCCACGCCGAGGGCGTAGGAGACGAAGGCCTGCTGCTCCCCGAGGATGCCGAGGACCAGCGCGCCGCCGAGCCACGCCGCGACCATCGCCAGGGAGAGCGCGATCGCCAGCGCCAGCTCGCGGCGCCGCTCGAGCAGAGCCCCCTCGCACCACAGCACGGCGACGATCACGGGGAAGACGAAGACCATGGTGTACTTGGTGAGCAGCCCCGTGCCGATCGCGAGGCCGAGCAGGACGTCGGTGGCCGGCCCTGGCCGGCGTGCCAGGCGAAGCGCGAGATTCAGCGAAACGACGAACGAGAAGGTCACCAGGATGTCGTTCATCGCCGCCGACGACATGCGGACGAACAGCGGCGAGGAGAGCAGCACCAGGCCCGCGAGCAGTGCAATCTGGCGGCCGAGCAGGCGGCGCACGAGGAGCACGCTCGCGACGACGGTCGCCGCACCGAACAGCGCCGCGACGACGCGCAGGGCG
This sequence comes from uncultured Enterobacteriaceae bacterium, assembly GCA_964529315.1. Taxonomy (GTDB): domain Bacteria; phylum Desulfobacterota; class Binatia; order UBA12015; family UBA12015; genus CAZGUU01. The sequence goes on along the minus strand of CAZGUU010000227.1, from coordinate 7,698 downwards.
TACGGGTCGGGGCCGAAGTGGCGCAGCACGAGGCCGTAGAGCACGACCGCGAGCGGCGGGTGGTTGGGCCCGAGCCAGGTCATCTCCGCGTACTCGGCGAAGAGCCGGCCTAGTCCGTGGTCGGCGACCAGCCGCGCCGCGGGCAGCAGGAAGCGCTCGTCCCAGCTCGCCGGCTGCTGCACGGCGGCCCCTGCCAGGCCGACGACCAGAGCGAGGCCGGCCACGATGGCCAGTGCCAGCCGGTCGCGGCGCGCCAGGCTGCCGAGCGCCAGGTCCGCGGCCGCGACGGCGCGTGCCGGGAGCAGCGCGATCGCGGCTGCCGCGGCGAGCGAGAAGCCCAGAGGTCCGAGGGTCACCGGGTCGAGCAGCGGGGCGCCGATCAGCCGCGAGCGCGTCAGCAGCCACCCCGCCTGCAGCCCGACCATGGTGCCCAGCAGGGCGGCCCTCACCCCTGCGGAGTCCGTCACGCGGCGTCTATCGCAGCCGCCGGTACGGATGACAACCGCACGCGGTGGGTCGAGCCTCTCAGCGGCGGAAGCCGCCGCCGCGGAAGCCTCCACCGCGGAAGCCTCCACCGCGGAAACCGCCGCCGCCGAACCCGCGGAAGCCGCCGTCGCCGCGGAAGCCGCCGCCGAAGCGATCGCCCTGGCCGCCGCCGAGCTCGCGCGCGCGATCGGCGTCGCCCCGCTGCGCGAGCTCGTTCCAGCGCTGGTCGCCCGCCTGGCGTGCCGCCCAGTCGCGGTTGAGCGCCCCGAGGTCGTCGGAGCGAGCCGCTCCCGCACCGAGTCCGGCCGCCCGATCGTCGAGCGCCTGGCGCCCGTCGCTCGCGTCCCGTCTCTCGCCCGTCGCCGACCTGTCCCTCGGGCCCTGGGCGCCACTCGTGTCGCCCACCTTGCTCCCGAGGTCCTGCGCCCGGGGCGAGTCCTTGGCCTGATCCTTCGCCTGATCCTTCGCGTGGACGTCGTTCCACTGGCCGTCGTCGTACTTCTGCCAGCCGCCGCCCTTGTCGTGCCGGTAGACGCTGCCGTCGTGGGACGCGTAGACGTCGCCGCCCTTCTCGCCGGCGAAGGTCGTGTTGCCGATCCGGCCAGCGTACTTGTTGCCGCTCGAGTAGACGGTGCTCTTGCCCCAGCGGTTGTAGATGTTCGTCTCGTTGACGTTCACGTGGACGTCGTTGCCGCCCCAACCCCAGCCCCAACCCCAGCCTGCCGGCCCCCACCAGGGGTGGCAGAAGGCCCCGGCCGCGAAGCCGAGCGCGAAGCCGCTGGCGGCGCCCCACGCGTAGCCGGCGCCGAAGCCGTAGGTGTACGGCGGGCCGATCCACACCGAGCCGACCCACGGCGGGTAGACGTAGCCGGTCCCGTAGACCACCGTCCCGTCGGGGGCGACGTAGGTTCCGTAGTAGCCCGGGGTGTAGCCGACGTAGACCACCTCGGGGGTGGCGCCGTACAGCTTGACGTAGGTGACGTAGTAGAGCGGTGAGCTCGGCGGGATCGTGTAGATGGCCGGCGGGACTGCGGTGGCGACGGCCCACGGGCCGGTCGGCGAGCCGGCGCTGAACCAGACGCCGTTCACCACCGCATAGTAGGAGTCGGGCGCGACTTGAATCACCGGCGTCGCCGTGTTGGCCGCGTAGCGCAGCGAGGTACCCTCGATGGGCTGGAGCTTCGGCTCGCCGTCGTACTGGGGCCGCGGCATCTGAGCCTCGCTGCGCTTGACGGTTGCCGTCTGCGGGATCGAGCTCGAGATCACGGCCTCCTTGGCCTGTGGCGTGCCCGAGACCGAGGTCAGGGCGGTGCCCTTGGGGTGGTTGAAGGGGATCGCGGCGTGCCGCTTCGAGTCGGGCCGAGACGGGCATGTCGTGCGCTCGGCATATGCTTTACGGTAAAGGCGAGGGGCCCGGCGTGCTCGACCTGCGCGGCCGGTCGCGCTAGGTGTGTCGGCCGTGCGAAACGATTCCATGAGCGGTCGGGTGTGCATGGTCACCGGTGCGAACTCCGGCCTGGGGCTGGTGACGGCGCGGGCCCTGGCGGGCCTGGGGGCGGACGTCGTCCTGGTGTGCCGCGACGCGGCCAAGGGGGAGGCGGCGGTCGCCGAGGTGCGCCGGGCCGGCGGGCGCGGCAGCATCGAGCTGATGCTCGCCGACTTCGCCTCGCTCGATCAGGTGCGCGAGCTCGCGACACGCTTTCGCGCCGGCGGGCGCCCGCTGCACGTCCTGGTGAACAACGCAGGTCTGATGCTCACCGAGCGGCGCACGACGCGCGACGGCTTCGAGTACACCTTCGGCGTCAATCACCTGGCGCCGTTCCTGCTGACCAACCTGCTGCTCGAGACGCTGCGCGCGAGCCGTCCGGCGCGGGTGGTCAACGTCGCCTCGCGCGCGGGCATGCGGGTGACGCTCGACCTCGACGACCTGCAGGGCGAGCGGCGTTGGGGCGGCTGGCACGCCTACTGCGTCTCCAAGCTGTGCAACGCGCTGTTCAACCTCGAGCTCGACCGACGCCTGCGCGGCAGCGGTGTCACCGCGAACTGCCTGCATCCCGGGGTGATCGCCACGGGGTTCGGTCGCGAGAGCACTGGCCTGTGGCGTTGGATGCTGCGCGCCGCGCGCCTGACCATGGCATCGCCCGACAAGGGTGCCCAGACGCAGATCTACCTGGCCAGCTCGGCCGAGGTCGAGGGCCAGAGCGGCCAGTACTTCGTCGACTGCCGGCCGGCGGCGCCGTCTCGTGCAGCCTCGGACGCCGAGACGGCACGACGCCTCTGGGAGGTGAGCGAGCGGATGGTCGGCCTGGCGGCTGCGGCCCACCCATGACCGCGGCGCCCGCCGGGCCTGCCGGCGCGGGAGAGCTCCCCGCAGGCCGCGGCGCTGGGCACACGCCGGCCGGCGGGCGGTCCGCCGCGGCGGGGATCGAGGGCTCGGGCGATCTCTTCTCGGACCTGGGATGGCCGCCCTTTGGCGCCGTCGTCCTGCCCTGGCTGGTCTCGCGGCTGATCGTCGCGCTGGCGGTGCTCGCCGGAGCGGCGGCGGCACACCGCCCCGTCGGGCTCGAGTCCTTTTCCGTCTGGGACGGAGGCTGGTACCTGGACATCGCGCGCAAGGGGTACGAGTTCGTCAGCGTCGAGGGGCAGACGCCGTATCCGTTCTTCCCCCTCTTCCCGCTGGTCCTCTGGGCGGGTGGCGAGCTCGGCCTGCCGCTGCGTCTCGGCGGCATCCTGGTCGACCACGCGGCGCTGCTGCTCGCGCTCTGGGGCCTCCATCGGCTGGTCGAGCCCCGGCTCGGAGCGCGAGCCGCGGCGCTGGCCACGTGGAGCCTCGCCCTGTTTCCCGGCGCCGCGCCGTTCTCGCTCGTCTATCCCGAGGCGATCCTGCTCGCCGCGTCGGTGTGGGCCTTCCACGCGGTCGATCGCCGCGAGTGGTCCTACGCCGCGGCGTTCGCCGGCGTCGCCGCGCTGGTGCGACCCAATGGCCTGGCGGTCGCGCTCTCGGCGGCGGCCGCGAGCCGCTCGTGGGAGGGCGCCGCGCGCATCGCGCTGCCGGCCTGCGGCGCCGTCGCGGGTTGGATCGCGCTGCTCTGGCTGTGGACGGGCGACCCGCTGATCTTTCTCCACGCCAAGGCGGCGTGGCACGAGGTGACGATCGCCTCGCTGCTCTCGGGGCGGGAGACCTTAGTGCCCAAGATCGACCTGGCTGCTGGGCTACTCGCGGTGGGCGTGCTGGGTTTGGCCGCGCGCGAGCTTCCCGTCGCCTGGCTCCTGCTCGCCGCCCTCTGGCTGGCCCCACCGCTGATGCTCGGGATCATCGGCATGCCGCGCTACGTGGCCTCATGCTTCCCGGTGTTCGTCGCAGCTGGCAGCCTGCTCGCGCGCCGGCGGCCCCTGGCGCGCCTCGCCGTGCTCGTCGTCTGTGCCGGCGGCCTGTGGATCCTGGCCGCACGCATCGCCGGCCTGCGGGCGGTCCCCTGAGCCAGCGATGAGCGACGCCCCCGACTCGAGCGCCGCCGAGCGCCTGACCCGCTTCGCCGGAGCGCGCTGCGTGGTCACGGGCGGGATGGGCTTCATCGGCTCGAACCTGGCCCTGGCCCTGGCGCGCGCCGGTGCCTCGGTGTGCGTGATCGACGCGATGGTCCCCAGCCACGGTGCCAACCCGCACAACCTCGAGGGCGCGGCTCGGCCGATCGAGGTGGTGGTCGCCGAGATCGGCCGGACGGCCGAGGTCGAGGCGGCGCTGCGCGGCGCGCAGTACGTCTTCAACCTCGCCGGCCAGATCAGCCACCTCGACTCGATGGAGGATCCGCTCGCCGACTTCGACTGGAACGCGCGCAGCCACCTGGCCTTCCTCGAGCTGCTGCGTGCCACGTCGTCGCGCGCAGTGGTGGTCTACACCTCGACCCGGCAGATCTACGGCCGTCCGCTCTACGTGCCGGTCGACGAGGACCACCCGGTGCGCCCGGTCGACGTGAACGGCATCTCGCAGCACGCCGCCGAGCAGCTCCACCTGCTCTATGCTCAGGTGTACGGCCTGCGTGCCTGCTCGCTGCGCCTGACCAACGTCTACGGTCCGCGCCTGCGCTTGACGGAGAGCCGCCAGGGCGTGATCGGCGTCTTCCTGCGCCGCGCCCTGCAGGGCGAGCCGATCGCCGTCTACGGCGACGGCTCGCAGCTGCGCGAGTTCCTCTACGTCGACGACGCGGTGCAGGCGCTACTCGCCGCGGCGCTCTCGCCGGAGGCGGTCGGCGAGGCATTCAACGTGAGCCACGGCGAGCGCATCACGCTGCGCCGCGCTGCGCAGATCATCGTCGAGGCGGCGAGTGCGGCCTCCGGCGCGGGCTGGGAGTCGGATTCGGGGTCGGGCTCGGATTCGGGGTCGCGCCCAGGGTCGGGGCCGCGCTCGGGCTCGAGCGCGAGCTCCGGCGCGGGCCCCCGCTCCGACACAGACTCCGAGTCCGTCACGGGCCCCGGCTCGGCTGCGTCCGTGGTGACGCTGGTCCCCTGGCCGCGCGAGCGCGCCGCGATCGACATCGGCGACTTCGTCGGCGACTCGAGCAAGGCGCGGCGCGTGCTCGGCTGGACGCCTCGAGTCTCGTTCGCCGACGGCATCCGCGCGACGATCGACTTCTTCCGGGAGCACCGCCGGTGGTACCTCTGATCGACCTGGCGCGGCGCACCGCCGCGCTGCAGCCCGAGCTGGAGCAGGCGATCGCGCGGGTGCTCGCCTCGGGCCGCTTGCTGCTCGGCCCCGAGCTCGAGGCCTTCGAGGCGGAGTTCGCCGCGTGGTCGGGGTATCGCTTCGCCGTCGGGGTCGCCTCGGGGACCGACGCGCTGGCTCTGGCGCTCGCCTCGAGCGGGGTGCGCGCGGGCGACGAGGTGATCGTACCCGCCTTCACCGCCGTGCCGACGGTGGCCGCGGTGTGCGCGGTCGGTGCCACGCCGGTTCCGGTCGACGTCGACGAGGAGACCGCGGCGATCGATCCCGCAGCGGCGCGGGCTGCGCTCACCTCGCGCAGCCGTGCCGTCGTGCCGGTCCACCTCTACGGGCGGCCCGCCGAGGTCGACGAGCTCGCCGCGCTCGGCCTGGTGGTGGTCGAGGACGCCGCTCAGGCGCACGGGGCGCTGCTCGCGGGCACCAGCGCCGCCGTCGCCTACAGCTTCTACCCGACCAAGAACCTGGGCGGCATCGGCGACGGCGGGGCCGTGGTCACCGACGACCCGGCACTCGCCGATGGCGTGCGTCTGCGCCGGCACCACGGCATGCGCGAGTTGTACGTCCACGAGCAGATCGCTACCAACGCGCGCATGTCGGAGATCGAGGCGGCGGCCCTGCGCGTGGCGCTGCCGCGGCTCGCGGCCGGCAACGCGCGACGCCGCGAGATCGCTCGGCGCTATCGCGAGGCGGCGCCGACGCTGCGCTGGCACGCCGGGCACGAGCGCCACGTGCACCACCTCTGCGTGCTGCGCAGCCCGGTGCGCGAGGCGCTGCGCGCCCGGCTGCCCTTCGCAACCGGGGTCCACTACCCGCTGGCGATCACCCAGCAGCCCGCCTACCGGCGCTTTGCTCGCCACGCCTGCCCGCGCGCCGAGGCCTGGGCGGCGCAGTGCCTGAGCGTGCCCTGCTTCCCCGAGCTGACCGAAGACGAGGTGGCCGTGGTCTGCCGGGGGTTGTCGTGAGCGACGGCGCCGCCGCGGCGCGGCGGCTCGCCGAGCCGCCGCCGTCGGCCGTGCCGCCCGAGGCGGAGGGGAAGGCGGCTGCCCTTACACGAGGCGCGGCGGCTCGCGCCGGGATCGCTTCGCTGTCCGCCTTCTTCCCCTGCTACAACGACGCGCAGTCGATCGGCGCCCTGGTGCGCAGCGTGTCGGCGACGCTGGCCGAGCTCGGCGTCGAGCACGAGGTGATCGTCGTCGACGACGGCTCGCGCGACGAGTCGCTCGAGGTGCTGCGCCGCATGCGCGAGCTGGTGCCCGAGCTGCGCATCGTGCGCCACGCGGCCAACCGTGGCTACGGCGCGGCGCTGCGCTCGGGATTTGCCGCCGCGACCAAGGACTGGGTCTTCTACACCGACGGCGACGGCCAGTACGATCCGGCGGAGCTGCGTGCGCTCGTCGAGCGCGTCGCTCCCGGGGTGGACGTCGTGCAGGGTTGGAAGCTGCACCGGGCCGATGCCTTGGGCCGCCGGCTGATCGGGCGAGCCTACCATCACGTCGTCAAGCTGCTCTTCGGCCTGCCGGTGCGCGACACCGACTGCGACTTTCGCCTGATCCGCCGCGCCGCGCTCGAGCGGATCGAGCTGCGCGGCTCGAGCGGGGTGATCTGCGTCGAGATGCTGCGCAAGCTGCGCCGCGCGGGCGCGCACATCGAGGAGGTGCCCGTTCACCACTACTCGCGGCCGCACGGGCGCTCCGAGTTCTTCCGCCTCGGGCGCGTCGCGCGATCGCTGGCCGACGTCGGCCGGCTGTGGGTCAGCCTGGTGCTGCTGCGCCGCGAGCGCTGAGGCGCGCCGCGACCGGGCCCGGCCGCGGACGACGCCGTGGAGCGCGACGAGTACCGGCGCATGGCCGCCGCCGAGACGCGGCACTGGTGGTATGCGGCCACCCGCGCGCTGCTCGCGCAGATCCTGCGGCCGCACCTGCATCCTGGGCTTCGCGTGCTCGACGCCGGCTGCGGCACCGGGGCTGCAGGTGGTTGGCTGGGCGAGGTCGCGACGCTGGTCGGCATCGATGCCGAGCCGCTGGCTCTCGGCCTGTACCGCGAGACCCGTCCGGCGGCACGCCTCGTGGCGGCGAGCGTCGAGCACCTGCCCTTGGCGGCGGCGAGCGTCGATCTGGCGCTGTGCGTGACGGTGCTCTACCACGAGGCGGTGGCCGATCCGGCGCGCGCGCTGGCCGAGCTGGCGCGCGTCGTGCGCCCGGGGGGCATCGTCTGCTCGATGGAGCCGGGCATGGCCGGCCTGCGCCGGGCGCACGATCGGGTGACGCGCACCGCACGCCGCTTCTCGCCGGCGAGCCTGCGCGATCTCCTCCTGCGGGCGGGCTTCGAGCCGCTGCGCGTGACCGGCGCCTACGCCTTTCTCGTGCCGGCCGCTGCGGCCAAGGCGTTGCTCGAGCACGGCCGCACGGCGAGCGACCTCGACGCGGGCCGCGGCGGCCTGGCCGGCGTGCTGCCGGCTCTTGCGCGCCTCGAGCGGTGTTGGCTCGAGCGGC
>CAZGUU010000226.1:0-8889 GCA_964529315.1 uncultured Enterobacteriaceae bacterium | reverse complement strand
GATTCCGGCCGGGTGTCGCCGACCGCCTGGGCATCGGCTACGCGGCGGCGCGCCAGATCAAGCCGGACATCGTCTACGCGGCGGTGAGCGGCTACGGCCAGACCGGCCCCTACCGCGAGGCCGGCGGCCACGACTTGAACTACGTCTCGATCGCCGGCCTGATCGGCCTGAACGGACGCGCCGGCGGCGAGCCGGCGATCCCCGGGACGCTGCTCGGCGACTTCGCCGCCGGCGGCATGTCGGCGGCGGTGCACATCCTGGGCGCCCTGCTGCGCCGCGAGCGCACCGGACAGGGCGCGTTCTGCGACGTGTCGATCACGGATGCGGCCTTCGAGATCAACAAGATGGCCCTGGGCGCATTCCTCGCCTCGGGCGAGGAGCCGCAGCGCGGGGAGGCGTTCTACTCGGGGATGTACCCCTGGTACGACGTGTACGAGACCCGGGACGGCAAGCACGTCGCCGTGGGGGCCGTCGAGCCCTGGTTCTACGAGAACCTCTGCCGCACGCTCGGACGGGAGGATCTGCTCGACCAGCAATGGGCGGTCGAGCGGCGCGAGGAGACCCGTGCCGAATTCGCGGCGGCGTTCCGCTCCAAGACGCGCGCGGAGTGGATGGAGGCCTTCGCCGGCGCGAATGCCTGCTTCACGCCTGTGCACTCGGCCGGAGAAGCCGTCGCCGACCCGCAGATGCGCGAGCGCATGATCGTCGAGGTGGACCACCCGGTGCAGGGGCGAATCGAGACGATCGGCACCATGCTCAAGCTCGACGGCGAGCCGCTCGACGTGCGCAGCTGGAACCTCTGGCCCGGGCAGCACACCGACGAGCTCCTCGCCGAGCACGGGTACTCCGAGGGCGAGGTCGCCGAGCTACGCGACAAGCGCGTGGTGGCGTAGCGCGGCCCGCCCCGCGGCACCGTACGGTCACGGATTCGAGAAGGGGAGCGCGGGAGAGCAGATGGCTCGATCGAATGCCGGGATTCTCGCGGGGATCACCGTGCTCGACTTCACGCGCGCCGTCGCGGGAGGCTACTGCACCCGCCTGCTCGGCGACATGGGGGCGCGCATCATCAAGGTCGAGGCACCCTACATCGGCGACGGGATCCGCCTGCTGCCGCCGTTCAGCGGCCCCTCCTGGGCGCTGCCGCCGAGCATGAGCCCGACCTTCGTGCACTGCAACGCGGGCAAGCAGAGCATCGGCCTCGACCTGCGGCAGCCCGCGGCGATCGACCTCGTCGAGCGCCTGGTGCCCCACGTCGACGTCGTGGTCGAGAACTTCACGCGCCACGTGATGCCGGGCTACGGGTTGGCCTACGAGGACCTCCGCCGGCTGCGCGAGGACCTGGTGATGTGCTCGATCAGCGGCTTCGGCATGGAGGGCCCGCTGGCCGACGTGCCCTCGGCGGACGCCGTCGGCCAGGCCATGGGGGGAACGCTCTCGCTGTGCGGCGAGGAGAACGGCTACCCCTACATGGCGGGCAACGGTGCCGCCGACGCGACCACCGCCACCACCGCGGCGCTGGCCATCGTGGCGGCGCTCTTCGAGCGCTTGCGCACCGGGGCCGGGCAGCACGTCGACATCTCGATGATGGACGCGGTCTTCGCCTCGGACTGCGCCGCCGCGCCCTCGTACGTCGCCTCGCGCGGCGCCCACTCCGTGCCGCGCGGCGGGCGCTTCCACCACCTGGCGTGCCCCTGGGGCGTCTTCCGGGGGCCGGGCGACGAGTACCTCGTCCTCATGGCCCCGGGCGACATCCCCTGGGAGCGCCTGGTGCGCTTCATGGGCCGCCCCGAGCTGATCGACGACCCGCGCTTCTCCACCATGGACGCGCGCCTGGCCAACCGCGGGCAGGTGCACGTCGAGATCGAGGCGTTCCTGCAGACCTTCCCGACGGCCGCGGCAGCGCACCAGGCCCTGGCCGAGGCCAAGATCATCGCGGGAGTCGTCCTCGACCCCTGGGAGGTCGCCAACCATCCGCAGGTGGCCGCGCGCGACATGGTGCGCGAGGTGCCCTACCCGCTCGCCGATCCGGTGCCGACGATCGCAACCGCGCTGCACTTCTCCCGCAACCCGGTGTCGGTGGGCCGCGCGCCGTTTCGCGGCGAGCACAACCGCCCGGTGCTCCACGAGCTCCTGGCGTTGCGCGACGACGAGATCGACCGCCTGCTGGAGAGCGGCGCCGTCCACCAGGACGACGTCGTGCCCCATCTGGCGGCGCACGAGGTCCAAGCTCCCGCCGGCTCCGAGGCGACGCGAGGCGAGCGATGAGCCGCCGTGATCGCGCGGCGAGTCCACGCGGCGGAGTCGCGCGATGAGCCTCTGCCCCCTGGACGACTCCTTCCTCCATCAGACGGCGCGGCCCATGGCCGAGGCCGGGTCGGGCCATCCGGACTGGGCCGAGACGCTCTACTTCAACGCACACGACCTCGAGGGACGCTTCTCGCTGGTCGCCGGGCTCGAGGTGCTGCCCAACGCGGGCTACGCCCGCGGCTTCCTCTTCGCCCTGCTCGACGGCGAGCACTACGCCTGCATGCAGGCGGGCCCGCTGGGCGGCTGGCGCGAGGAAATCGGTACCGGCTCGCTGTCGTTCGCCGTGGTCGACCCGCTGCGCGCCTGGCGGCTCGACCTGCGCGACCCCGCCAACGCCATCCACGCCGCGCTCGACTTCGAGGCACGTGGCCCGGCCTACCTCTACAGGCCGATCCGCATCGAGGAGCAGGGCGAGCTGGTGATGGACCAGTCGTACTACACGCAACCCGGCGCGTATGGCGGCTCGGTTCGCCTGGCCGAGCGCGAGCTCACCGGGCTGATCGGCCTGCGCGCGCGGCGCTGGGGCCTGCTGGTCGTGCCGCGCCTTCCCTTCTACCACTGGGTGTCGTTCCATCTGCCCGGCCGCTGCATCACGGCATGGCAATTCGAGTCGCCCGAGGGGGAGGTCCTCTACTGCGACGGCGCGGTGGTGGCGGACTCGGGCGCGATCACGCCGATCACGCGCATCGAGCACGACTGGACCTCGCGCGCCGGAGCACGCCACCCCGAGACCTGCCGGCTCACCTTCGCAACCGCTGGCGGCGAGGCGTTGCGCGTCGAGTGCACGGAGCGCGGCAGCCACTTCCTCGGCTGGGGCCCGGAGCGCTGGTCGGAGTCCGACGAAGCCACGCGGGCCCTGGCCGCGGCGAGCGCGATGTCGGTCGAGGAGTGCTGCGAGATCCGCCTCGGAGAGCAGCGCGGCGTCGGGATCCTCGACGTCGTCACGCGGCCCGGCTACCGGCGCTACGGCATCGCGCCGCTGTGCTGAGCCCGAAACATCCAGCGCCGCAGCCGGCTCCGCGCCGGCCACGGCCCAAGACGAGACACGACGGAGAGAGCGCGCCATGCTGACCAAGTACGACGAGATGTTCTGCCACCAGGTCTCCTCCACGTTCGACCACCCGGCGACCAGCGCCCGCGAGTGGACGGAGCGGATCTGGTTCATGGTGCACGACACGGCGGGCGATGTCGTGCTGGTCGCCGGATTCGGCCTCTACCCGAACCGCAACATCATGGACGCCTTCGTGTGCGTAGCCGTCGAGCGCAAACGGCAGCACGTCGTCCGCGCCTCCCGGGAGCTGCGCCCGCGCTACGACGAGGTCGCCGTCGGGCCGTTCGCCTGGGACGTCGTCGAGCCGATGCGTAAGGTGCGCGCCTCGCTGGGCCAGAACGAGCACGGCCTCAGCTACGACATCCTGTTCGACGCCACGCTGCCTCCCTACGAGGAGGACCCGCCGCAGTTCTTCCGCACGCGCGGGCGCGTCGTCGAGGACATCAACCGCTACTTCCAGGTAGGACGGCCGAGCGGCTGGATCGAGATCGGTGGACGCCGGATCACGATCGACCCACGCACGTGGCGCTCGCAGCGCGACCACTCCTGGGGCATCCGCCGCGGCGCCATGGACTACATGGACAGCAACGTGCAGCCGGGCGAGATCCCGGTCGGGTTCCTCTACAGCGGAGCGTGCTGGGACTTCGGCAGCTGGAGCGCGTCGTACCACGTCCGTGAGGGCTGGGACGCTCGCGCGCAGAACTTCAGCGGCGGATTCGTCTACGCCGCGGAGAGCGGCAAGGAGCTCCTCCACGCGACCAGCATCGATCACCGCTTCACCTTCCGCGAGGACTTCCCCGAGCTGCGCCAGGTGAACGGCGGCTCGGTGCGGTTCCACCTCGCGGACGGCTCGACGCGGGACTTCTCGATCCGCCCGATGGGCGTGATGTACGTCGGCGCCGGGGGCTACAGCTACCGCAACGTCCGCGGCTTCACCCACGGGATGTGGATGGGCCCCTCGTGGATGGACGGCTTCGAGCTCGACCTCACCGACCCCGCCGTGCTGCGCGAGGCCACGTACTTGGACGAGCTGGCCTGCGAGGTTCGCTGCGGCGACGAAATCGGCTACGGGCTGACCGAGCTCACCGTGATCGGCAAGTACCCGAAGTACGGCTACCAGGGGTTCTAGCGGTCGTCGGGCGACCAGCGGCCGGCGTGCGCGCCACCGAGGCGCGAAGCGGGCTCGGTGCAGCCGGACTCGTACGGCGAGGCATCTCGGAGAGAGGCGGTGAAGACGACATGACGAGCTCCAACGGCGGGACGGACACCTTCGACGTGGTGGTCATCGGTGCAGGTTACGGGGGTGCGACCGCAGCCGCGCTGCTCGCCCAGTCGGGCCGGCGCGTGGCCCTGCTCGAGAAGACGCCGCGCGCCGGCGGCAAGGCGCAGACCATCGAACGCAAGGGCTATCGCTACGAGATGTTCGGTGCGGTCGGCATCCCGGCGCACGGCTCGCGCTTCCACGAGCTGGTCGACCGGCTCGGCGTGGCCGACCGTGTGCCGTTCATCGTCCCCGACGGCGAGGTCGCTTCGGTGCGCTACAAGGCCGCGAGCGGCGAGTGGCGCATCATGCGCGCGGCCCTCCAGCAGACCGGCAGCCCACAGGAGATCGACAACCTGCGCCGGGTCTACGGCGCCACCGACGCCGACTTGGCCGCGCTGGGCGCCATGTACGGTGCGGTGATGACCCTGGAGGGGGCAGAGCTCGACGCGCTCGACGACGTCGGCATGCTCGACTGGGTGCGTCCCTTCGGCCTGCCGGACTCGCTGATCAGCCAGCTCTGCTCGACCCTGAACACGCTGTTCGTCGTGCCGGCCAACCGGCTGGCCGCCTCCGAAGGGATCTTCACCCTGCGCCAGCTCGTCACCGGCGGCGCCGGGCGCTACCACAAGGGCGGCTACGGACGCGTCGCCGAGGTATGCGCCGACTACCTGACCGAGCACGGGGGCACCTACCTCTCCGGCCAGCGCGCGCGACGCATCGTCGTCGAGAAGGGGCGCGCCGTCGGGGTCGAGACCGACGCGGGCCTGCTGCGCGCTCGGGCGATCCTGTCGAACGTCGGCATCCAGCCCACCGTGCTTCGTCTCGCCGGAAGCGAGCACTTCCCGGCGAGCTACGTCGAGCGAATCCGCTCGCTCGAGCCGAGCTGGGCGATCGCCGGCTACCGCTACATCCTCGACGCGGAGGTCTTCGACGCCGCGCTCACACCGATCTACTCCGACCAGAGCTGGCTCGACGACGAGCGCTTCGCCCGCATGGAGCGAGGCGAGTGGCCCGACCCGCCGCTGGTCGCCGTCGACGTACCCTCGGCGTTCGATCCGGAGCTGCTCGCCGTGCCCGGCCACCAGCTGGCGAACTGCCAGGTCTTCTGCTCCGCCGACCCGGCCTCGCCCATGGCCGACGAGGCGATGCGGCGCGCCGAGGAGGTGCTCGACGAGCTCTACCCCGACCTGCGCAAGCACATCATCCGCAAGGAGCCGTACGGTGCCAAGCAGATCTCGTCGCTGAGCCGCGAGGCCGTGCTGCCGGGCTGCGGCGGCGAGGCGGTGGGCATCGCCCAGGTGGTCGGCCAGTGCGGCCGCTCGAAGCCCGACCCGCGCACGCCCCTGCCCGGTCTCTACATCGTCGGCTGTGATGCGGGCGGGCGCGGCGCAGGCACGCACCAGGCGGTCGACTCGGGCTTCAACGTCGCGGCGATGGTCGAGGACGACCTTGGCTAGGCTGGGCCGCCCGGCACCCGCCGACCGCCGCCCTGGCTCGCGCCCGCCCGGCCGCGAGCCAGCGGCTGCGCTCGAGACGGGATCGCCGCACGCGACGCCAGCCCGACCGGAGGACGAGAGTTGAGCGAACCCGCACTGCTGCTCGAGAGGGATGGCCACATGGTCACCCTCACCATGAACCGCCCCGGGCACAAGAACGCGATGAACCCCGAGATGCTCTGCCGGCTGGCCGACGCCTGGCAGGAGGTCGACGCGGATCCCGAGGTCCGCGTGGTGATCCTGACCGGTGCCGGCGGGGTCTTCTCTGCCGGCGCCGACCTGGACGCGGTGGCACGACGCTGGCAGAGCGGCGAGCCGCCACGCGACCCGTTCGAGGAGCGCTTTCGCGCCGATCCGACGGTGATGTGGAAGGGCCTGCTGCGCGACTACCGCTGCACCAAGCCGATCGTCGCGGCGGTCGAGGGCCCGTGCATCGCAGGCGGCACCGAGATCCTGGAGTCGACCGACATCCGCGTGGCCGGCCAGGGTGCGACCTTCGGCATCTCCGAGGTGCGCTGGAGCGTCTTTCCACTGGCCGGCTCGACGGTCCGCCTGCGCCGGCAGATCCCGTACACCAAGGCGATGGAGATGCTGCTCACCGGAGACCACTACCCGGCTGCGGAGGCGCTGCACATGGGGCTCATCGGCCGGGTGGTGCCCACCGGCCAGGCGCTCGCCGAGGCACGCGCGATCGCGGCACGGGTCGCCGCCAACGGGCCGCTCGCGGTCCAGGGCGTCAAGCGCTCCGTGCAGGAGACCGACGGCCTACCGGAGAAGGAGGCGCTGGCCATCGAGTTCGAGATCGGCATGCGCGTGGTGATGAGCGAGGACGCCAGGGAAGGGCCGCGCGCGTTCCTCGAGAAGCGCCCCCCGCAGTACAAGGGGCGCTGAGCGCCCGCGACGACGATCACGACGAGGCTCGCGACGCACGCCACCGTGCCGAGCGCCCGGAAACCCTGGAGACGGCGATGTACGAGTACACCGAGCAGCAGGAGGCGATGCGCCGCACCGTGCGCGAGTTCGTGCGCAAGGAGGTCGCGCCCGGGGCGGCCGAGCGCGACGCCACGGGGAAGTTCGACTACGCGCTGTTCAAGCGCGTCGCCGAGATCGGCGTGACCGGGCTGCTGATGCCCGAGGAGGTCGGCGGCAGCGGCGCCGACGTACTCACCTACTGCCTGGCGCTCGAGGAGATCGCCCGGGTCGACATGGCGCTCTCGTGGACGACGTTCGTCTCGCTGGCCGGCGCGCACACCATCGCCGCGCTGGGCACGCCGGAGCAGAAGGCGCTGTTCCACAAGAGCTGGGTCGAGCCCGTGCTGCGCGGCGAGGCGACCACGGGTGCGGGCATCACCGAGCCCGACGCGGGCTCCGACAACTCCCGCATCAAGACGCGCGCCGTCCTCGAGGGCGACCAGTGGGTGATCAACGGGAGCAAGATCTTCATCACCAACGCCGGGCTCGACAACTGCCTCGGCGTCCTCGTGCTGTGCTTGACCGACCCGGCCACCCGCCGCTACGAGACCATCCTGGTGCCCACCGGGACGCCCGGCTACCGCATCGGCCCGCCGCTCAAGAAGATGGGCCTGCGCTCGAGCGACACGCGCCAGCTCTTCTTCGAGGACTGCCGCGTGCCGGCGATCCACCGCTTCGGCACCGAGGGCATGGGCCTCGACCGCATCCTGCGCGGCTTCTTCCTCGGCCGGATCGTCATCGCCTCGACCGCTCTCGGCCTGGGCGAGGAGTGCCTGGCCATCTCCACCGAGTACGCCAAGCAGCGCGTGGCCTTCAAGCGCCCGATCGCCCACTACCAGTACGTGCAGGGGATGATCACCGACATGGCCCTCCACATGGAGCTCGGCCGCCTGGTCCGCGACAAGGCGGCGCGCCTGTGCGACGCGGGCCAGCCCTTCGTGCGCGAGGCGACCATGGCCAAGTGGTTCATCACCGAGTCGGCCAAGCAGGCGGCCGACAGCGCCGTGCAGATCTTCGGCGGCATGGGCTTCATGGACGACTGCCCGGCCTCGCGCTACTACCGCGACGTGCGCGCCTCGACGATCGGCGAGGGCACGACCGAGATCCAGCGCTACGTCGTGGCGCGCGAGATGGGCCTGATCGGGTAGCGATGGCGCGGCGCAGCCCCAGAGTCGTCGACACCAAGGAGAAGATCCTCGAGGCGGCGCTCGTGCTGTTCGGCGCGCGCGGCTTCCACGGCGTCACCATCGACGAGATCGCCACCCGCGCCGGCGTGACCAAGGGCGCCGTCTACTACTACTTCAAGGACACCTCCGACCTGGCCCGCGACCTCGCCCGCCAGGTGCTCGAGCGCTTGAACGCTGGCGCCCGCCAGGCGCTCGACCCCGCCGACGACACCGTCACGAGCTTGAAGCGTGGCTTCGACGCCTTTCTCGCCCACCTGCACGACCTGCCCGAGGCGCGCTTCTTCTTGCGCGACTGCCGCGCCATCCCCGAGGTGAGCGTCGACCGCGACGCCGGGCTCCTGGGCTCGATCGCGCTGATCCGAGCGATGCTCCAGCGCGGCGTGGCGCGCGGCGACATCGTGCCGTGCGACGCCGACGCGCTCGCCCACGTGCTGATCGGTGCCTGCGCCGAGGCGATCCTGCACGTGCTCGAGTCGGGCCGCTCGGCCGCGACCGTCGAGATCCTGCACCGCTTGTTCGACTCGCTGGCCGCGCGCCCCGCGCGCGCCCAGCGGCCCCCCCGGACGAAGGCGAGCGCCGCGGCCCCGACGGCTGCGCCCGCCCTGCCGCGCC